>JAICTV010000223.1 GCA_025936175.1 Phycisphaerae bacterium | reverse complement strand
GACACGCTGCCGGCGGGTTCGTCGCAGGTCACGTACCAGCTGCAGGCGACGCGCTCGACGTCGCTGGGGCCCTGGGCGCAGTTCAACGTCAACTTCGGCGTGAGCAGCTCGGGCTTCGCGATCGTCAAGTCGATCACGGAGAGCGAGCCGTCGAAGATCGCGGCCTAGTGCCGGTTAGTTGTTAGTGGTTAGTCGTTAGTCGGACGCGCTCGTGCAGGCGTCCGACTGACGGCTGGCCATTTACGACGATCAAACGAACAACTAAGCAATGACGAGGAACGCGATGCTACCGATCAACGCATTCATCCCGCGCAAGCCGGCGCATCGTCGGCGCAAGCGTCAGCCTGGGGGGGCGGCCGCGCCGACGGGGCTGCTCATCACGTCGGTCGAGCATCAGACGTACACCGCGTCGTTGACCATCCGCTTCAACGGCCCGATCACGTGGAACGGCACGGACGTGCCGCAGGCGTTTGAGACCACAACGGAAGACGGGCCCGATCAAGGCTGCGTCAACGTGCTGGGCTCGGGGCCGGATTGGATTACGGTCGAGTTTAATAGCGGCGTGGAGATCGGCGCGCGGTGGGAGCTGACGGGCGCGATGGCGGGGGTCACTCCGCTCGTCGCATGGCCGCAGAGCGGGACCGTCAGCTGATTTATGAGTGGAGAGGGTGAGATGTCAGATCAATCGAACAAGAAGGCGACCCGGCGGCCATCGCGTCAGCGCGTGCGCTTCGGGCGACCGCCCAACATTCCCGTGGAAGCCGCCGAGACGATCACCGTCGGAATCGGAACGCCGGTGAAGAAGAAGGCGGTCGCCAAAGCGCCCGATGCGCCACCCGCGCCGCCCGCGCCCCCCGCACCGCCTCAACTTCCCGAAGCGGCTTGAGAGAACCGCGGCTACGCGCCGCGACGCCTGGACGGCTGGTCGAACGCTGCGCCTTCTGCTCCGCTGAGGGAATGGGCACGGCCCATCGGCGTCGATCAGCCGACTTCGTTTGAGGCGACGACGGATGACGGGCCGAATCAGGCGTGCCTCGACGTTCTGGCGAGCGGGGCGGATTGGATCAAGGTCGAGTTCAACGCCGGCGTGGACGTCGGCGCGGCGTGGGACCTGGTCGGGGCGATGGCGGGGATCACGCCGAGCGTCGCGTGGCCGCAGTCGGGCGTTGTCGTTTAGCTTTTGAAGACGAAGACCGAAAGGAGGCGGCGAGGAAAGACCCCATCGCCCCAAGGGTTCTCCCCTCGCCGCCTCCTCTGGGGCTCTCCTCCACCACTCCTCTCTCCACTTCCCCTTTCATGCCCCCGGGCGGCGAAAGCCTCATTCGGTCCGCGCCTGCTCTTTCCTCAACACGCGCTCGCAGCCGCCGGCGAGAACCCAGCCGCTCAGCCCATACGACGAGCCGATCGAATAAGCGCGCACGCCTGCCGACTTCAGTGCCCGCGTCAGGATCTCCAAATCGCCGTCGTACTCGATCGGCGGCCAGCCATAGCGCCATGACGCTTCGAATAGTGCGCGGTTTTCATGCACGAGCGCGTCGGTTTCGATCTCGTTAACGTCGAACAAGATGTTGCCGGGTAGCACGTGTTCGAAACGGTGCGCCACGACGCCAACGAACACGACGCCACGAACTCCTGCGCCGTTTGATCACGGAAGGCCGTGTGGAGCACAAGCCGCCGCTGCTCGCAATCGACCCTGCAGGCGTAGACTTGGTTGTCGTGAATGGAGATATCGCCGGATGCCATGGCGCGTCATTGCAGCGAGATGCCGCGCGCGATCGGGGGGCATGAATGGGGGAAGTGGAAGAGGAGAGTGGATGGATGGAGCACGAGGAAGGAAGGCGAGACCCCCCCTGGGGGGAAAACCTTCGGGCCTGATGGGTGTCCCCGATCACCTTCCTTTCTCGTATTCGCGAGCGAAGAGCACGCGTGGATGAGTACATCCGCGCCTGTCGGACAAGAGTGTCCGACCTACGGCTCGTCGTCTTCATCGTCGGCGGGAACTTCGACGCGCTTGGCGCTCTCGGCCCAGGCGTCGACGTACTGGGTTTTCGTTCGTCCTTCCGACGAGGGGCGGGGGAAGAAGAAGCGGCCGATTCGCATCGTCAGCACCAGGCCGGCGAAGAGGATGAAGAGGACCACCGTCAGCAGCAGGCGGTACCACGCGACCAGCCGCCGCTTCTCCTCCGGCGTGACCCCCGGCCGCGTCGCGGCCTCCAGGCCGGGCTTCAAGGTGTACGTCGCGATCGCGATCAGGAAGAGGGTGAAGAGGATAAGGAAGACCAGGGCGGAGACGGGGATTTTGGCGCGGCGATTCACTGTCGTGTGCCCCGTGCATGGTACGGGATGTCCACTCATCCGTGCTTTAACACGTGGATGGTAGATGGCGGATGGTAGATGGTCGCGGGCGCGCGCAGGCGGGCTGGGCGGGGCCACCCTCCACTATCCACCATCTACAATCTACGTTTTCCCGTGAGCCGACATCGATCCCGCGCCGCACCGCCATCACCACCGAATATCAGCGCGGGCGTTCAAAGGATGCTTCTCCGCCAGCTTGGCGATCGCGGCCTTGTCGGCGTCGTCGAGGTTCTTCGGCAGGATCACTTTGACGATGACGAACTGATCGCCTTTCTCCTCGCCGCGGTGGATGCCGCGCTCCTTGATTCTCAGCTTGCTGTGGCTGCTCGTGCCGGGGGGGATGGTCAGCGTGACGGGGCCTTCGAGCGTGGGGACGTCCACCTTCGTGCCGAGCAGCGCTTCGTAGAGGGAGATGGGGACGTCGATGAGGATGTCCAAGCCGTCGCGGCGGAAGTAGGGGTGGTCGTGGACGCGGGTGATGATGAAAAGATCGCCGGATTCGCCGGTCGCCGAGTCCTGGCCTTTGCCCTTGATGCGGACGCGGCTGCCGTCCTTGACGCCGGCGGGGATTTTGATGTCGATCGTCTCGAGCTTGCCGTCGCGGTTGATCTGGAGGGGTAGGTTGGTGCCGCGCGCGGCCTGGGCGAAGGTGAGGGTGACCGGATGTTCGACGTCCGCGCCGCGCTGGGGTTGAGGGCGGGCGGCTTGCGCGCGTCCGCCTCGGACGCCCGCGCCTCCGCCTGCTCCGCCGCCTTGTCCGCGGGCGCCGAAGAGTTGTTCGAAGATGTCGCCGAAGTCGCCCATCCCTTCGAGGTCTTCGACGCTGACGCCGGGGCCGGGACGCCAGGAATATCCGCCCGCGCCGCCGCCGCCCGCGCCGCCGGGACCGCGTTGTCCGCCGCGGCCCTGTTGGGCTCGTCTGAATTGTTCCCAGACGTCGGCATTTCCGCCGGGTCCACCCGGTCCGCCCGCACCGACGCCCGCGTGGCCGAACTGGTCGTAGTTTCGGCGCTTGCCCGGCTCGGAGAGGACGTCGTACGCCTCCTGCACCTCTTTAAACTTCTCCTCCGCCGCCTTGTTGTCCTTGTTGACGTCGGGGTGGTACTTGCGGACGAGCTTGCGGTGGGCTTTTTTGATCTCATCAGCGCTCGCGGTCCGCGGGACGCCGAGAATTTCATAGTAGTCGCGCTTGGCCATCGGGCTAGGATTGTAGGGAGAGATTTGCAATTTGCGATTTGCAATTTGCGATTGCCAATCGCATCGCCAGCCAAGCGCGCGACCGCTTCTTGTCCAATTGCAAATCGCAAATTGCAAATCGCAAATCCCGGAGCCTCTCGATGTCTTTCGAACAATGTCCCTTGCCCATTCGCGAGCCCGGCGCCGAGGCCGCCGCCGTCGATCGAATGCTCAAAGCCAGGCGCGTCGCGATCGTCGGGATGAGCGATGATCCGGATCGGCCCAGCCACGGCATCGGGGGGTATCTCAAGTCGCACGGGTACGAGATCGTCCCGGTGAACCCGAACCACGAAAGCGTGATGGGCTTGAAGTGCTATCCGCGCCTCGCGGATGTCCCGGGGAAGATCGATCTCGTGAACGTCTTCCGCCGGCCGGAGTTTTGCGCCGACGTAGCGCGTGAAGCGGCGGCGGTCGGCGCGAAGGGTTTATGGCTGCAGGCGGGGATTCGCAGCGAAGAGGCTCGGCGGATCGCCGCGGAGGGAAAACTCGATTACGTGCAGGACCGCTGCATCATGGTCGAGCACATGCATCGGCGGCGGTAGCCGAACGCGCGCATACACACAGACACACACAAAGACCTGTCATCCCGAGGTACTCCGAGGGATCTCGGAGTCCAACGGCTCTCGTAGGCCGAGATCCCTGGATCACCCGCACGCGGGCGCCCATGTACCTCGGGATGACACTGCGCTTGCTCCTTCAATTCGCGCGCTCGCGCGCCGTGGCGGTTGCGTGTTCAATCATCGGCATGAAGACCGACAACGGACGCAGCGTTTCTGTTTGGATGGCGACGGTGCCGGAGACGCCGTCGGGGCCGCGGCTTGCGGACGATGCGACCTGCGACGTCTGCATCGTCGGCGCCGGCATCGCCGGGCTCACCACCGCGTATCTGCTCTGTCGCGAGGCAAAGAAGGTCATCCTGCTCGATGACGGTCCGACCGCGGGCGGCGAGACCGCGCGCACCACCGCACACCTCGTCTATTACAACGATGACGGCATGTCGAAGATCGAGAAGCTGCACGGCACAGAAGGTTTGCGGCTTGCCACCGACAGCCATCGCGCGGCGGTGGACAAGATCGAGGCGATCGCGCGCGAAGAGAAAATCGACTGCGATTTCTATCGCGTCGATGGCTACCTCTTCATCTCGCCGGGCGGGCAGGGAATGGACTTTCTGCGGCAGGAGCTGGATGCGGCGCATCGCGTCGGGCTCGCGGAGGCGCAGTTCGTCGATCGCGCGCCGATGAGGCGGTTCGACACGGGACAGTGCCTGCGCTATCCGAACCTGGGGCAGTTCCATCCGCTCAAATATTTCAGCGGGCTGGCGATGGCGATCCGCCGCAACGGCGGCGAGATTCACAATCAGACCCATGCGGCGTCCATCACGGGCGGCGGCGGCGCGGGCGAGAAGGCGGTCGTCGAGACGAGTCAGGGGCGCAAGATCACCGCGAACGCCGTGGTCGTCGCGACCAACACGCCGGTCAACGATCGCGTGACCATGCACACGAAGCAGGCGGCGTATCGGACTTATGTGCTGGGGTTCAAAGTCCCGCGCGGCGCCGTCCCGCGCGCGCTCTACTGGGACACGCTGGATCCCTATCACTACGTTCGCCTGCAGGAACTGGACGCGCAGAACGAGGTGCTGATCTCAGGGGGCGAGGATCACAAGACGGGTCATGCGAACGACCCCGCGCGGCGGTACGAGGCGATCGAGAAATGGACGCGCGAGCGTTTCCCCGAAGCCCGCGAGATCCTCTTCAACTGGTCCGGCCAGGTGATGGAGCCGCCGGATTGTCTCGCCTACATCGGCCGCAATCCCGGCGACACCAACGTGTTCATGGCCACCGGCGACAGCGGCATGGGCATGACGCACGGCACGATCGCCGGCATGCTGCTGACGGATCTGATCCTCGGCCGGCCGAATCCGTGGGAGAAGCTGTACGACCCTTCGCGCATTCCCAAGTCGCTCACGCAATACGTGAAGGACAACCTCGACGTCGCCAGGGAATACACGGGCTGGGCCACGCCTGGCGAAGTCAAAGACGTCAGCGAGATCGCGCCCGACAGCGGCGCGATCCTGCGCCGCGGCGCGACGAAGGTGGCGGTGTATCGCGACCGCGACGGCCGCGTGCACGAGTACTCCGCGGTCTGCCCGCACCTGCAATGCATCGTCGCGTGGAACGGCGCCGAGCGCACCTTCGATTGCCCCTGCCACGGCTCCCGCTTCAACGAACGCGGCGAAGTCGTCAACGGCCCGGCGAACGACAACTTGCCGGCAGTGGAGAAGTAGTCGAGCGGCGAGAAGCGAGAGGGCGAAGCACACGCCGGGCCGCGTCGCGCGGCAGACCAATACCGACTTCGGGAGGACGAGGCTGCCGCCGAGCCGCGGTGCGCAAACAATGCCGGCTCGGCGGGAGCTTGGCCCTCCCGCGCCACTCGTCTTTGCCGCGCGTTACCGCGGTCGCGCGGCGCGGTTCTTTTCGAAGATGCCGTAGAGGATCAGCAGGAAGGCGAGCACGCGAATGACGTAGAGGCTGGCGGTCAGGTCCTCCTCGCGCTGCACCGCCGCGAGCCAGAGCCAGTTGATGCCCAGCAGCCAGAACGCGATGGCGAAGAATACGAAGAGGCGGTCGCGCGTCTTGCGGAAGAAGCGCACGAAGAAGAGGCCTGCGACGGCACACGACATCGAGAGGGCCCCGAGGACGAATTCGTTTGCCATCGGCATCACTCCGCGTCCCCAATCAGTCCGTACAGCAGGAGCATCAAACCCGCCAGCGCCACCGCCGATCGGATCACCGGCGCGACCAGCACGCGATCGGGAAACGCGACGCGATCGACCGCGAGGATCATGTTGTTGGCGAAGAGGAATACGAAGCACAACCCGCTCCACAGCAGCAATCGCGCGCGGGACCGCGCGTAGCCGCGCAGCAGCATGAAGGCGCACAGGGCGCTGGTGACGGCGCAGAGGATGTAGATCGTCTCAGCCATCGCGTGGCGGGTCTCTCGGGTCCTTGCGCAGTCTAAACGCGTCGGCGAACGTTCGCAGCGGCGAGGGGGGTTTGCTGAATATCAGCGAGATGATGGTGACGCGTCGAGCGGCATATTCGTCCGCCGTCGCGGCGATCGCCGCTTCAAGCTCCGACGAGCGCGGGGCGAAGCGGTAGGCGGCCTGGCGGCCGGTGACAGCGAAGATCCCGCGGGCAACGCAGCGCGCGAGCAGCTCGCTCGCCGCCGCCGCGTCCACGCGGAATTCCTGAGCCACCTGCGACGCGGTCCACGACTGATCCGCGTGCGCGCGCAGCAGCAGGATCAGCTCGAGCTGCAAAACGGAATCGATGTTGTCCCGGAGGAAGCTGCGCACCTCCGCCGGGATGTCGTCTTCGCCCACTGCCTCGACGCCCTCTCAAGCGAGGTTCTGATACCGGAAGTACGCCGCCGCGAAACACCGGTCGGCCAGCGCCAGCACCACCTGGTCGGATTTGTCCTTCGGATCCAGGAAATTCACGATCGCCACGAGCGGCCGCTCTTTGATCTCGAGCAGGCCGAAGGAAGGTTCATATGGGGTCCCATGCAGTTCACGCAAGAGGTGATGTTGAAAAGCGGTGAGGGTAATTTGGTCCGCGTCGCGCTCCTTGCCGCTGGCGAGGAGGCTCAGTGAGGCGAGCTCGCCGCGGCAGCGGAGGGTGGCGATGCCGGCAGTTTCTGCCGAGGCGCGCCAGCGGTAGGCCATGTGGGCGTGGTTGAGCGGCAGAGGGACGTCGAACTCCTGTGGACTGCGGTAGATGTTGGTGGCGAATTGAATGATCAGCTCGCTTGCGCCCGGGAGCTGTTCGAGTTGTTCATACCGATACTCTTCGACGCCACGGACTTCGCCGCGCGAATTCAGGTCGGCGACGTGATAGCAACGTTCCGTAATGAGCCCTCGCTTTAGGGAGCCATTTTGTGGATGGTGAGCCTGCTTGGGTACTGTGGAAATTCACGCAATTTTCCTCTTTTTGCCCGTTGTCAGGGTTAAGGATGCGCGCGTAAGGTGCGGCGGTGACCGTTGTCAGGGCGGACGCGTGCGAGTCACACGTCTTCGGGAGTGAAGTAAGAGTGAGCGACGGCGCGGGATTGTCTTTTCGCGATGCATTCGATTCCGCCGCGCTTTGTTTCGCGCGACCTTCACACCATTCGCCACTGAAACTGTTCGTGGATCGGCGGTAGAGACGAATCGCTGTGTCACGTCCGCGCGCACCCCGCGCGATACGCGCTGCAGCACATCGCAGGGAGAACACCTATGCAGGGCAAGCCAGGTTCGTCACGTCGCAACGGGGCCGGGGCAAAATCGAATGGTAACGGGAACGGAAACGGTCATGGCCGCGCCAAGGCGCCGCGCATTACCGCCGACGTCCCGCCGGCGCGTCGACGTGAAGACGATGTGCTCGAAGGTCAGCCGCCCATCGTCGAACTGCTCGGCGTCGCCGCGCGCCACGCGCGCGACGGGAAGCAATTGGATAAGGCGACGCTGCTCGGCGCCATGTCGGCTTTCAAGAAGGGCGACTTCTCCGTCCGCCTGCCGATCGATTTGCAAGGCATGGACGGCAAGATCGCAGACGCGTTCAATGACGCGATCGAGTTGAACCAGCGCATGAGCCAGGAGCTCGATCGGCTGAGCCGCGTCGTCGGCAAGGAAGGAAAGATCTCGCAGCGCGCCTCCCTCGGCCCGGTGACCGGCTCGTGGCAGGTAATGGGCCAGTCGGTCAACACGCTGATCAGCGACCTGGTGCATCCGGTGTCGGAAACGGCACGCGTGATTGGCGCCGTCGCCAAGGGCGATCTCTCGCAGACGATGGCGATGGAGATCGAAGGCCGGCCGCTGCAGGGCGAATTCCTGCGCACCGCCAAGACGGTCAACACCATGGTGGACCAGCTCGGCTCCTTCGCCTCGGAAGTGACGCGCGTGGCCCGCGAAGTGGGCACGGAAGGAAAGCTCGGCGGACAGGCGCGCGTGAAGGGCGTCGCCGGAACGTGGAAGGACCTGACCGACGCCGTGAACTTGATGGCAGGCAACCTCACGGCCCAGGTGCGCAACATCGCCGCCGTGACGACCGCCGTCGCGCGCGGCGACCTTTCCAAGAAGATCACCGTCGACGTGAAAGGTGAAATCCAGGAACTGAAGAACACCATCAACACGATGGTGGACCAGCTTCGATCCTTCGCCTCGGAAGTGACGCGCGTGGCGCGTGAAGTGGGCACCGAAGGAAAGCTCGGCGGTCAGGCGCGCGTCG
>JAICTV010000092.1 GCA_025936175.1 Phycisphaerae bacterium | reverse complement strand
CGCGCCCGGCCCCGCGTGCGCCGTCGCGCCCGCGTCGCGCCCGGCCCGCGCCGCGCGGCCCGCGCCGCCCGTGTCGCGCCGCGCGTGCCGCGGCGCGCCCGCGCCGTGGATTCGCCGGAGCGTGTGAGCTCGCGCTAGTGATCGCCGGGGCGGAGCAATGCGGTGGCGGACCAGAGGACGGGGGCCTGGCCGTGCATGTCGCCGGTGATGCGCTTGCGGTCGAGGTAGTACTGGCGGTCGTTCTTCTTGTTGGTGCCCTGGCAGACCTCGTGGAGGTCGTCGTGGTCGTCGAGGTAGGAGATCAGGCCGAGCCACGCCTTGCGGGCGGGGGGGCCGTAGGTGGACGGGTCGAGCCAGCCGTTCTTCACGCCCGTGATCATCGCGAAGGCGAACATGCCGCTGCAGCTGGTCTCGGGCCACGCGGTGGGGTCATCGATGAGCTGGTGCCACATGCCTTTTTCGTCCTGATGCTTCAGCAGGGACGTCATCATGAGTTTGTAGCCTTTCATGATGCGCTCGCGCTGCGGATGATCCTGCGGGAGTGAGCGGAGGAGCTCGGCCATGCCGGCGGCGACCCAGCCGTCGCCGCGGCCCCAGAAGAAGGGGACGTCCGGCGCGTGATAGAACAGGCCGTCGGGTTGCTGGAGCTCGTCGAGGTAGTAGGCCATCTCTTTGGCGGCGCGGTCGATGTACTTGCGGTCGCCGGTCGCGCGGTAGGCCTGCGTCTGCGCGGTGGTGATCATGTACATGTCGTCGATCCAGAGCCGCGTCTGCCAGCTCAGGCCGCGTTTGACTGCTTCTGATGCGATCGGGTTGGACGTTGCGCGGCGAGTGGAGGACGGTCGGGTGGAGGACGGCCGGATGGAGGGCTCGCCCCACTGGCGGTCGGCCATCGGCTGCGCGAGATCGAGGTAGCGCTGGTCGCGGGTCTGGATGTAAAGCTCGAAGGGGACGGCGGCGAAGACGGTGGCGTCGACGTTGGTGGGCGGGGCGATGAGCGGTTTCTCCTCGCCGAAGAGCGGCGCGAAGCGCTTGATCAGCGCCGATTTCTGCTCGTCGTTGTTCGTCGCGTTGGCGAAGGTGAGGGCGCCGTACCAGGCGCAGACTTCGGGGTACGTGATGTGGCGCGGGCGGCCGGGGTTGCCGAAGTTCTGGTGCGGGCTTTCGACAAAGTGTCTGGCGACGCGATCGCCGATCTCCTTCGGCGATTGGCCGGCGGGCCAGTCGGAGAAATACGACGAGGCTTTCGCCGGCGACGCGCTCGCCTCAGGCGTGGTCGCGCGCCGCGCGGAAGAGGATGAAGACGAGCATCCGACGGCGACGAGCAGGGCCATCAGACAGAACGTTCGAGACGTGATGTGCATGGCGCAGAACATATCAGCCACCTGCCGACGGACCAATACGAACGTATGTTATATATGGACACAGCGTGGTTTGGGCGTCTTGCGCTAGCGCCAGCGGCATGACCCGCTCCGCGACAACGCTCAGGCGGGACGCCCAAGCCACATTGAAGACTGCTCCGTTGCGGCTCACTCCTCTTCCGCCTTGGGCTTGTACTGAGCGGCGATCTGCTGCTGGACCTGTGGCGGGACGGGGTCGTAATGGCTCAGCTCCATCGCGAAGGAGCCTTGCCCGCCGGTGACGGATTTGAGTTGCGATTGATATTGCATGACTTCCGAGAGCGGGGCTTGCGCTTTCACCTGCGCCATGCCGCCGGGGAGGATGTCGGTGCCCTGGATGCGCCCGCGCTTGCCGCTGAGGTCACCGGTGATCGTGCCCATCTTGTCTTCCGGGACGGTCACTTCCATGTTGACGATCGGCTCGAGCAGGACGGGCTTGGCCTTGAGCACGGCGTCCTTGAAGGCGAGCTTGCCGGCGGTGCGGAAGGCGACCTCCTTGCTGTCCACCGGATGATGCTTGCCGTCGGTGATCGCCACGCGGACGTCCTGCAGCGGATAGCCGGCGACGACGCCTTGATCGATCAGATCGTGGATGCCTTTCTCGACGGCGGGGATGAACTGGCCGGGGATCGTGCCGCCGAAGACTTCGTTGACGATCTCCAGCCCGCTGCCGCCCTTGCTCTTGCGGTGCGGGGAATCGCTTTCCAGCGGCTCGACGCGCAGGAACACTTCGCCGAACTGTCCGGCGCCGCCGGTCTGCTTCTTGTGGCGGTGATGGCCGTCCGCTTTCTGCTGGATCGTTTCGCGGTAGGCGATTTTCGGGGGCTTGGTGTCGACGTGCAGGCCGCGGTTGGCGAGTTTTTCCAGGATCAGGCGGAGGTGCAGCTCGCCGAGGCCATTGATGACGACTTCGTGGGTCTGGCGGTCGGTGTGCCATTTGAAGGTGGGATCTTCCTCCGCGATTTTCGTGAGCAACCCTGAGAGCTTCTGCTCGTCGCCGCGCGCTTTGGGCGTGATGGCCAGGCCGTACATCGGCGTGGGGTAGTTCAGCGCCTGCAGGTGAACGCTGTCGAGCGCGTGATCATCGTGCAGCACGTCGTTGGGATGGATGTCTTCGATCTTGGCGACCGCGCCGATGTCGCCGGCGATGATCTCCGGCGCTTCCTTGTGGTCCTTGCCTTGAAGATGGAACACGTGACCGAGCTTGATCGATTTCTTGTTGTGGCCGATGAAGATCTGTGACTGGCCGGTGACGCGGCCCTGGTGGACGCGGAAGATCGCGAGCTTCCCGACGAAGGGATCGCTGGTGACCTTGAACACGTGCGCCAGAAGCGGCGCGCGGACGTCGTTGTTGTAGTTGTAGCGCTTCTCGTTTTCGCCTTCGCCGATCATGAACGGCTCGGGGTTGCCTTCTTCCGGTGACGGGAAGTGCTTGGCGATCGCGTCGAGAAGTTCGACGACGCCCGCGCCGCTCTTGGCGTCGGTGAAGAGGATCGGGACGACGTGGCCCTCGTCCATCGCCTTCTCGAACGGCGCGTGCAGCGCGTTGTAGTCAGGCTCTTCCCCGCCGAGGTATTTCTCCATCAGGTTCTCGTCCATCTCGACGATGGAGTCGAGCATCGCGGCGTGGCAGCGCCTGACGGTATCGAAATCGGCTTCGCCCTCGGTATTGAGGAGACACTCGACGACGGCCTTGCCCCCCTTTGCGGGGAGATTGACCGGCAGGCATTCGCCGCCGAAGGTCTGGCGGATTTTTTCGACAAGGCTTTCGAGGTTGATCTCGGGCGAATCGATCTTGTTAATGATGATGGCGCGGGGAAGGTTCTGCGCTTTGGCGGCGTCCCAGATGCGGCGGCTGACGACTTCGATGCCGCTGGCGGCGTTGATCACGATCGCGACGGTCTCCACCGCCGGCAGGCAGGCGATCGCCGCGCCGACGAGATCGGGCGAGCCGGGCGTGTCGATGATGTTGATGCGTTTGCCGGCGTGGTCGGCGTGCAGGACCGATGAATAAATCGAGTGCTTGTGCTCCTTCTCTTCCTTCTCGAAATCGCTCGTGGAGTTGCCGGTCGCGGGCGAGCCCTTGTGGCCGATCGTCTTGCTCTCGAAGAGCATCGCGTCGGCCAGCGAGGTCTTGCCGCAGCCCCCGTGGCCGGCAAGCAGGATGTTTCGGATATCGGCGGTGGTGTAGGCGGGCATAAGTTGAACTCCTCAACACAAGCGTTCGGCGGCGGCGCGTGAGACGACGCGCGCCGCGGCCGCGGACTTGATGGACAAACGGCTAAAGAGTCTAGCGGCATGTCGGTAAGACCGAAAGATTCAGCCCGGATTCCAATCGATCGTGCGATCGCGACGGCGGGTGACCAAGCCCGCCAGGCCCCTTAAGCCGCGGGGCTGGCGGCACGATCCACTTTGCGCACGATGAGCGAGACGATGCGTACCGCTGACGACATCATTATCCGTCGCGCCGGCGCCGACGAGATGATCGACCTGCGCCATCGCGTGCTGCGCGCGGGGCTGGCGCGCGAAACAGCCGTTTTTCCCGGTGATGACGATGCGGACGCGCGGCACTTCGCCGCCGAGCGCGCCGGCCGCGTCATCGGTTGCGTGACGTTGATGCTGAACGAGTGGACGGGTGAGCCGGCGTGGCAGCTTCGCGGGATGGCGGTCGAGCCGAAACTTCAGCGCAGCGGACTGGGCGCGCGGCTGCTCGCGGCGGCGGAAGAGTCGGTGCGCGACCAGGCGTCGCCGACCCGATTGATGTGGTGCAACGCGCGCACGCCGGCGATGAAGTTCTACGGCAAGCACGGGTGGCAGGTCATGTCGGATGTTTTCGACATCCCGACCGCCGGGCCGCACGTGAAGATGATCAAACGACTTTGATCTCTATATATAGTCAATCGATACAGCCGACCTTCGCTCAAGCCGGCCGTGTGTTCCGTCCGATAACGGATGTGTGATGACGTTCGATCCACTGGTGAGTAACGCCGGGCGGCTGCGCATCCTGACCGCGCTGGCGGAGGAGCCGCGCGGGCAGGCGTTTGTGCAGCTGCGCTCGCGGACCGGATTGACCGACGGCAATCTGGCGACGCACGCCCGCCGATTGCAATCGGCGGGCTTTGTCGCGATTCACAAGTCGATCGACGAGGGGAAGCCGCTCACTACGCTGCAACTCACCTCCACCGGACGGGAGGCGCTGCATCAACACGCGCGGGCGCTGCTGTCGGCGCTCCATCGCGAGGGGACGACGGCGCAGGTTGCCGCCGCGCCCGCGCCGCCCGCCGCGCCCGCGCCGCCCGCCGCGCCCGTTGCGGCGGACGCTGACGATGACTGGGTAGACTAGCCGAGCACGTCGCGCCGCCGGGTCTGGATCCAAAGCTGCCTGTGGTGATGCACCGTGATGAGCGTCGCGCCGTCGGGGAAGGCGATGAGGAAATCGCTCTGAACCAGACCGGCGAGCAGCTCGCGCGCCGCCTCCACCAGCAGCGGCGTTTCGTCCGGTGAGAACGCGATGGCCGAGCCGTTGTTGCGGTCGCGCAATTCTGCCGGATCGAGACCGATCGTCGGCAACAGCTTCTCGAGCAGCTCGCGGTTGCCGAAGTGCAGCTCGTAGTGCCAATGGCTCTTGGGCATGAGCCAGGCTTCGCTCCCCAGCGCGCTTGCGACGGATGTCAGCACCGCGGGAAGATCCGGCACGAGACGCACGAGCGGTCGCGCCTCGGCGCGGATGGTCAAATCGGGCGCGGCGGCGCAGCCGATCGTCATCACGCCTTCATCCGACGCGAAGCCGAACGCTCCGGAATTGTGATACAGGCTGACGAAGCCGGCGGCGGTCATCCGCTGGTAAACCGCGTCGTAATCCACCACGCTCGGCACGGCGGGCAAGTCTATGTCGCCGGCGGCGCGGATCACAACTTTTGCCCTGCCCGCTGGTATTATCTGCGTCCCCATCGACTCACCGGGAGAGCGATCCGCATGCGCACAGGATTCTGGTCGTTTGTTTTCGCCGTGATCTGTGCAAGCTGCGCGTTCGCACAGGACTCGGCGCCGAAGAAGTTGCTGCTCATGACCCAGAGCAAGGGGTTCGTTCACGATGTCGTCAAGCGAAAGGACGGCCAGCCGTGCGCCGTCGAGAAAATCTTCCAACAGCTCGCGGACAAGACCAGGCTCTTCACCGTCGAGTCCTCGCAGGACGCCTCGATCCTTACGCCGCAGAAGCTCAAGACGGTTGACATCGTCGTCTTCTACACCACGCTCGACCTGCCGATGAAGCCGGAGGACCTCGACGCCTTCGTCAAGAACGGCGGTTCATTTCTCGGCCTGCACTCGGCGACCGACACGTTCCACGGGAACAAGATTTATCTGAACCTGATCAACGGCGAGTTCGCCGAGCATCCGTGGACGCAGGAGAAGACCGTCACCATCAAGGTGCTCGATCCGAAGAGCCCGATGGCCGCGCCGTGGCTCGACGGCGGCGGCATGACGTTCAGGGAGGAGATCTATCACCAGACGAATTTCGACCCCAGCCAGGTGCACGTCATCCTCGGCCTCGACATGGCCAAGACGGAGCTGAAGAAGCCGTATTTCGTGCCGATCGCGTGGTGCAAGGAATACGGCAAGGGCAAAGTCTTCTACACCTCGCTCGGGCACCGGCAGGATGTTTGGGAGAACCCCAGGTACCAGGATCATCTCATCGCGGCGATCAAATGGCTCGAAGGTCTGACGCCCGCGGACGCGACGCCCAATCCGCAAGTGAGCGAGCACGAGGACGAGATCGCGAAGAAGCTCGCGCCGCCCGCGCCACCCGCGCCCGAGAAGCCCGCGACTGAGCCGGCGAAGAAAGCCGCCGCCGATCCGAAAAGCCTGCCGAAGGTGCCCGACGGTTTCGCGATCAACGTCTTCGTCAACGCCCCGGACATCAAGAGCCCGGCGAGCATCACGGTCTCGCCGGACGGCAAGGTCTTCGTCGGCGAGGACGAGTACAACACGCAGCCGTCGCGCGAGCAGGGCCTCGCCCGCGTCAAGCTCTGCGCCGACACCGACGGCGACGGCGTCGCCGACAAGATCACCGTCTTCGCCGACAAGCTCAACGCGCCGCAGGGGCTCACCTTCGTCGGCAACACGTTGTATGTCGTGCACGCGCCCTTCCTCACCGCCTTCCGCGACACCAACAACGACGGCGTCGCCGACACGCGCGAAGACCTCATCACCGGTTTCGGTCCCGTGCCGGAGGGATTGGTCCATCACGTCCCCAGCGGCGTTCGCATGGGCATCGACGGGTGGCTCTACATCTCGATCGGCGACAAGGGGATCGTCAAAGCGACCGGCAGGGACGGGCGGACGATCAGCCTGTGGGGCGGCGGCACCGTGCGCGTCCGGCCGGACGGGACGATGCTGGAAGTCTTCAGCCATCGCACGCGCAACACCTTCGACGTCGCAATCGATCCGTACCTCGACGCCTTCACGCGCGACAACACCAACGACGGCGACGGCTGGGATTCGCGCGTGACACAGATGCAGCGCGATGCGGAGTACGGCTATCCGGTTCTCTTCAAACACTTCGGCGACGAGATCGTCCAGCCGCTCGCATCCTACGGCAGCGGCTCGGCGACCGGAACGCTCTACGTGCAGGAGCCGAGCTGGAAGGGGACGTTGGGAGACTGTCTCTACGCGTGCGACTGGGCGCGCGGCATCCTCTACCGCCACGAGTTGACGCGCAAGGGCGCCACGTTCGACATCAAGCAGGAAGAGTTCATCAAGGACGTCCGCCCGACGGATCTGGACATGGACGGCAACGGAAAGATGTACGTCGCCGACTGGGGCCGGCGCGACTGGGGCAACGCGCCGCCGGTCGGGATGGTCTATCGCGTCGCCACCACTCAGCCGGCAGGGGGGGCCACGACAGTCGAGCCGTATCCCGCCGACATGAGCAAGGCGGACGAGACGCAGCTCCTCGCCTGGCTTGCCTCGCCGCGCGCCGTGTGGCGGATCAACGCGCAGTGCGAGCTGCTCAAGCGCCGCGACACGCCCGGCCTGGCCGCGGCGCTGACGAACATGGCCATCCGCAAGGACTTCGAGCTTTATGTCCGCGTCGCCGCGCTCTTCACGCTCAAGCAGCTCGAAGGCGAAGACTCCAATGACAAGCTCGCGACGCTGGCGGCGCTGCCCGAGCTGCGCGAGTTCGCGCTGCGCGCCCTGGCCGATCGCGACGATCAACTTCACGGTGTCAACCGCGATCTCTTCACGCGCGGCTTAACGGATCCGAACCCGCGCGTCCGCGTGCAGGCGGCGATCGGACTTTCGCACCTCGGCCATCCGGAACTGGCGGCCGCGCTCGTCCCGCTGACGGCCGACCCCGATCCGATGGTCAGGCACGCGGCAATGCAGTCCCTTCGGCGGCTCAACGCGCGGGACGTCTGTATCGCGGCGGTCAGAAAATGGGAGGGCGAGGCTCCCGCCGAGCCGCTTTCGCGCGCGGCGGCACAACCGGCTCGGCAGGAGCCTCGCCCTCCCACCACCGCGCCCGCCGACATCATCGCCGGCGCGATGCGGACGCTGCGGCCGTTTCATGATCTCGAGACGGTGGACGCGATCGCGAGCGTCTACAACTCTGCGAGCGACGCGAAGCTGCGACAGGAGGCGATCAAGGCGTTCGCGCGGCTCTATCACGTCGAAAGCAAGTGGGACGGCAAGTGGTGGACGCCGCACCCGGACACGCGCGGGCCGTACTACGTGAGCGCGCCGTGGGCCCTGACCGATCGCGTCGCGGGCCTGCTCATCGCCGCGACCGCCGACCGCGACGTCGAGACCGCCAAGACCGCGCTGGAGTACATCGGCCTGATCGAAGTGAAGGAAGCGACGACGACGCTGACGCGCCTGATCGCCGGCGGCGGGGGGCTGAAGGATGATGCGGCCAAGGCGCTGATCGCGCTGAAACAATCGACGCCGGAAGCGCTCGATGCGCTCGAGCGGGTGGTGATCGGCGCGAATTTCAACGCCGACGTCCGCGCGTCCGCGGCGCAGGCGCTGGCGGCGCTCGACTTCGCCAAGAGCGCGCCGATCCTCATCCGCATCGTCTCCAGGTTCGATTCCGCCGCAACGCTGCCGGCGGGGCTTCTGGAGAAAGTCTGCGATTCGCTTTCCAGCCACGCGATCGCGGCAAATCAGGTGACGGCGCTCGCGCCGCTGCTGTCGGCGTCGAAGGAGAGCGTGCGCGTCGCCGCCGCCACGTCGATGCTGCGCTCGACCGAAGCCGCCGTGCGCGATCAGTTCAAGGCCGCGCTGCTGTGCGGCGATTCCGCCCGCGTCGAAGCCGCGCTGACGGCGGTGACGAAACTGACGCCCGACAATTCACAGCCCTTCACCGACTCCATCCACGCGTTGCTGAAGGACAAGGACGCGTCGGTGCGGATGGCCGCGACGCTGGCCCTGGGCCACATCGGCGACGCGTCGGCGGTCAAGGACCTCGTCCGTCTCGCGCAGCGCGACAGAAATCCGCTGCCGGCGGTCTCCGCGCTGGCCGGGATCGATCCCGCACGGACGGCGGACGATCAGGTCCTGCTCATCGCCACGCTGCTGGTGGACACCTCGGGCAAAGTCGCCAAGACCGACGACCAGGCCGCCTACGCGCGGCTCGTCAGCGCCGCGCAGAAGTTTTTAGGCGACCCGCGCGTCCCCACCACGCAGGCTTCGTCGCTGCGCTCGAAGCTGATGGAGCCGGGCGTCATCTACAGCTACCTGCGCACCGATCCCTTGCCCGTCCCCGAAGGCCCCGCGGCGACGTACACGAAAGTGTTTCCGCCTGAGCTCAAGCCGGACGGGCCGTTCCTTCCCTTCAGCGACGCCAAGGGCAAAGAGATCACCTGGAAGAAGCTCGCCGTCACCGATCCCAAGGGGATGCAGGTGCTGACGGACATGCCGGACAACAGCGTCGAGTATTTGACGACGACGATCGAATCGGCCAACGGCGGCTCGGCCTACCTCACCAGCGCCAGCGACGACGGCCTGCACATCTGGCTGAATGGAAAACTGATCGCCGAAAAAAATCTCGACCGCGGCATGCTCCCGGACATGGACCAGCAGATGATCAGCTTGAAGAAGGGGACGAACACGCTGCTGTTCAAGGTCAACAACAAGGGCGGCGCCGCCGGCATCCAGGCGCGGCTGCGCACGCGGATAATCGAGTTCAACCCCGACGAGGCGCTGGCGGTGGCGCAGAAGGCGCGGAAGAAGGACGGAAAAAGAGGGAGAGAACTCTTCGAGCAGATCGGCTGCGTCAAGTGCCACACAACCGACAAGCACGAGGAGCCAAAAGGGCCTTTCCTCGGCGACGTGGGTTCGAAGTTCGACGCCAAATACATCGTCGAATCGGTCATGCGGCCCAGCGCGAAGATCGCCCAGGGTTTCTCCACCGAGCGGATCATCACCAAGGACAACGCCGACTACACCGGCTTCGTCACGCACGAGACCGCCGACGAGGTGCAATTGCGCGACCCCAGCGGCAAGGTGACCGCCGTCGCCAAGGGGCAGATCAAAAAGCGCACGACGCTGGCGGGCTCGATGATGCCGGAGGGTCTGATCGACAATCTGGGGATCGACGACTTCGGGTCGCTGCTGGCGTATTTGCAGTCGATGAAGTGATTCAGCGACGTCCATCCGCTGATAGTCAGCGACGGTGCGGAGCACCGTGGGCTGAATTGCGGTTTGACCGCAGAGGCGCGGAGGACGCAGAGAGAAGCTGATTGAAACCACCAAGATCACGAAGGACACCAAGCGATGCTCGTCTGACGAGAACCGCTTGGTGCTCTTGGCGGGCTTCGTGGTTTAGATTCCCGTTTTGTCTTTAGGCGAGCACCACGCCCGCCTGCGGCCACGCCACCGCGGGACTAATCCCCGCCATCCGCCCGATCAGCTCCCACGCCGCGCCGACATCCACGCCGCCGTTGAACTCGACCTCGATCCAGTTCGGGCTGTTCCGAGAACATTGATGCACGAATCGAGCGGCCCGTCGCTCGTATCGGCGCGGAAGGCGCTGGGCACATCCGTCCCGTTCCACACCACCTTTGCCTCGAAAAACGGAGAGATTGGCGGCTGCACCAGCAGCGCGCCACCGTCGTTTTCGCGCTTCTCACTGGGTGCATCGGCGGCTGAGGTCCCTTTGTCCTGCAGTCCGATCGGCGCCAGTTGTTCATGACTGGCGTCCGATTGCGGCGGAGCCGCATGATGCTGTTCCGAACCGTCGGCAGGATCGTATGACTTTCCGAACTTGGAGATAATCATTGCACACCTTTTATCGCTTCGATTGGTAAACGAACATCGGCTCCGGACACCTGAGTCCACGCGCCGCCGTGCTTCTCAACAGTGAAGACGATTTGTTCAAGCTGACCGGCGACGACATTCGCCGTCACGCCTTTCACTTCGGCTGTCGTGCCGTCCGCGAGGATCACGGCTTCTGGAATTTCAAGAGTCAAGCAAAGCTCCTCATTGCGTCGGCCAGCGCGGCGGGGGCGGCGCGCCGTTCCTTATCGGCCCGTTGACGAATACGAACTGCGGCGGGTGTGGCTCTCATGCGAGATCGAGCGAGATCGCACGACGTGCCAGCCCGCCACGGCGATGACCGCTCCGGTCGCCGCCGCCAACAGGCTCCAGGGGTTCCACGCGGACACACCCGCACCGCTGATCACGGTGTAAAGCACAGCCGCGACGAGCGCTCCGCCGCACGCAGCGGCGAAACCGAGCCGCGGATCGTCGCCGCGCAGGTTGACGACTTTGCCTGCGATGAAGCCGACGAGAAGCGCGACAACCAGCCAACTGATAATGCCGAGAATCATGATGTTCTCCAAAGGCGGATGTTCACTCGTCGCGGCGATGAGTGCGCGCAACATGCGGGCCGCCGCCACCACACTCGATACCGGCGAGACTTCTAAGATGGGATCAGCGGTATCGCTTCAGGAAAAAAGGCGAAGGAGTCAGGCAGGGGGAGCAAACGCTCCATCGGCGAACTCGGTCGTCATTTGACTATCAACATGCTAGCACTGCGGCTCGGACGTGGCGCTTATAATCCGCCGCTCTCGCACGATCGCTTACCACGTTCGTATGGTCGCCCGACCGGCATGATGTCTACTTTTTCTTGATTTCGCGAAATGTTGGCGCATTCGCTAGCGTAAAAAGCACCACCTCTTCGCCGGTCACCGTGCTGATATCGTGATGCAGACTCAGGACTTTTTGGCCGGAGAGCTCCTCGATCATGGCCTCCATGAGGGGCCTGGCGGTCTCAACGAGATGCGTGCGAACCTGCTTCAAAAGATCGCGGCCTTTTTCCGCCGGGAGCGACTTCACCAGGTGCTGCTCGGCGGCGGTCAGCACGCCCTCCAGCCGCACCACCAGCAGGTCGTCGATCAGGTGCGCGTGCACGTCCTTCGGGCCGCGGCCCATGTACTCCTGCTCGAAACGCTTGAGCCCCTCGCTCACTGCCGCCTCGATTTCGCCTTTCGTTTTCATTTGATATGCCCCAGCGCGCCCCGCGCTCTCGCTCGACGTGCTTCGTCCGTGAATGACAACTATATCCGCAAAGGCTGACTTTAGGCATTGTGTCCCGCGGCGCGGCGACCTAGGATAAGTAAGTCGTCACTAAAATCGGCGGCGTCGAAGTCGGAAAACGAAATAAATGGCAGCCCCGCGACCGATGCAACGCGTGCGTGGGGAGGCCCGTTGAAGAGTGAGCCGGCGTGTTCTGGAGCACCCCCCATGGGGTGTCCGATCACGCCGGCTTTTTTTTCCGCGCCACTTCAGGGCGGCGGCAAGCCAGGCAATCAAGCGGAGACGAGGCGAGAAGCGTGCAAGATGATGTGAACAAATCCAAGGCCACGATGGCCGAACAGGTCGCGCAGGCGGCGCGTGATTTTCAACAGCGGCGGACCGGCTACGTGCCGCGCGCGGTGACCGTGGTCCTCAGCGAGGACACGTTGGTGATCACGCTCCACGAGGCGTTGACGCCGGCGGAGCGGGCGCTGGCCCGCACGGCGGCGGGCGCGGCGCAGGTGCAGGAGTTCCACCGCCAGCTGTTTGCCGACTCCGCCGAGTCGCTGCGGCGGGACATCAAGCGGATCACCGGCGTGGAAGTGCGCGAGGCGGCGGCGGAGATCGAAACCCGCACCGGGACGGTCGTGCAGGTCTTCACCAGCGGGACGATGGTCCAGGTGTTTCAACTCGCCGCGCCGATCACCGCCGACACTTGGAACGCAGCGCCCGCGGCGCGGCAGAAATCGTAGCGGCGCGGGAACGCGCGCCGCACGCACACAGTCGGGGACAGCGGCGGGGCCAAAGCGGGATGTGCGACGGCATGGGGTAACTCGAAGAAGGAGACGAACATGGAAGCCGCAATGCGCGGGATGTACGGGAGGCACGCGACGCCCGGGACGCCTCGGACGCCAGCGAGGATCGACACGCGAAAGGTCCGGGGGACGCGCGAGGAGCTGTTTCAAGCCGTGGACGACGAGGGCACGCGCTGGATCTTTGCCGTCCTGCGGGATGCCGGCTGGTCGATCACGCGAAACGGGATCGCCGTGGCCGCCGGCACGGACGAGCGCTCGTCGGTCGACGCGGGCGTCAAGCAGTTCACGAAACTCATCCATCCGATCGCCGGACAGGCGCGTTGTGATCCGGTGATACGAAGGCGACTGGACGAGATTGAGGCGGACGCGGCACGAAACGGTGTCGGGATCGGTGTCGGCAAAGGCTTGATCGCGACGCTTCTTCCCGAGCGTCGCGCCCGCAGCGCCGGCAGCGCCAACCTCGGGCGCGCGGCGCTTGCGGGGCGTTAACGACGGAGGTCGGCGATGGAACGAAAGAAGGAAGTGAGCGAAGGCCAAGCCCGCGCGGTCGGTCACCAGCTCGGCATCGATTGGTCGAAGGTGGATCTTAAGGAATTCCACAGCGGGCTGACAGTCGAACTCGAGCACGGTGCGCACGACCCCGAGACCGATGTCACGGGCGACGACATGCTGCTGACCGGCAAGATCGCCTGGGCCCATCTCAAGGAGTTCCCGGACTACTACTCGCGGCTGGAGCAACTCGAATCGGAGGCGGACAGCTATTGGGCGGCGCGACGCTCGTCTACATCGACTTGATTGCGCATCGGAACGCGATGTTCCGGTTTCATCATCAGGAAGGAAAGAAGCGTCTCGACAAAGAGGTAGTTGTGATTGATCTGAGCAGAATCGTCTTCACGAAAGTTAGGAGCATATATGCGTCACGTTTTGGTTTGTTTGTTTCTCGGTGTCCTGGCTGTTGGCTGTGAGAAGAAAGAACAAGGCCCTGCCGCCCCGGCGGCCGCCGCTGCACCCAAGGTGGAAGCGCCGGCGGTTCCCGCGGCCGTTGCGGAGGGGCCGAAGGTCCAAGCGCCGGCGGTTCCGGCTGCAGTCACGGAGGCGCCGCAGGCGCCCGGGAAGGTGGAAGTCCAGACGGCTCCCCCGGCTATCGCCGATGCGGCAAAGCCGTCCGCCGCGCCCGCGACCGCGCCGAGTGCGACGACCGATGCCCAGTCGAAGCTGCAACTGGTCATGCAGTACATCAAGGACAAGAAATTCGATCTGGCCGAAAAAATTCTCGGGGAGCTGGACGCTCAAAAAGCCAGCCTCCCGGCATCGCTGCAAGGCCAGATTGCGACCGCCCAGACCGCACTGAAAGCGGCCAAGGCGACATCCGGCGCGAGCGGCGCGGCCGGAGGAATCACGGTGCCGTCCCTGGGAAAATGAAGAGCCCCGCGCCCGATGCGATTTTTTTCAGCGGGGACTTCTCCCGTGCGTCGATCGCCAAGACATCTCGCAGTCGGAGCGGTTGAGATTGTGGTGTTCGCGCTGGTCGCGGTCGCATTCGCGGTCCTCGTGCTCCGCTTGCGATAGCGTGATTGTGAAGCGCGGGGTCAACTAAAGGACAGAACATGCAGACGCAGTTACCTGGGTCTCATCGACGTACGTTCGATGCGATCTTTCAGCACCCGATCTCAAGAAACCTGACCTGGCGGGAGGTTCGTTCGATGCTGGACGCCATGAGCGACGTGGCGCAGGACGCCGACGGGCGGACGCTCAAATTGAGCCGCAACGGACGATCGCTCGTCCTGCATCCTCCCATGCAAAAGAACATGTCCGACATCGAGGAACTGATGGGCCTGCGCCACTTCCTCGAAGGATCGGCGTTGCCGGTCCCTCAACCGCGCGAGCCGGGGGTACACCTGCTTGTGGTCATCGATCACCGCCTGGCGCGCATTTTCAGAGCCGAACTGCACGGCTCGCTGCCGCAGCGGATTCTCCCCTACGACGGGAACGGTTCTGGGCGGCACCTGCACTACGTCGAAGAGAGTTCCCAAGGCCGGCGCAGGCCTGAACCCCGGCAGTTCTACGACGCCATCGCGAGAATGCTGAAAGGCGCCGAGGAGATCCTGATTTTCGGCAGCGGGACCGGCGCCAGCAGCGCGATGGAACAACTGCTGTCGGCGTTGAACGAACATCACAAGGAGTTGGCCGATCGCGTGGTTGCGAGCGTCGTCGTCGATCAGCCGCACCTGACGGAAGATCAGTTGCTCGCGAAAGCGCGCCAGTTTTACGCCGAGCGCGACGCCCGTGGGGAAAACGCGCCGATTTAAGGTGATCTTTGGGCGTACTGGCGTGCGAACGAAGGCTAGTAGCTGGTCGGTCGAGCGCTGCAAGGCGCCGGACCAGCTTATGCGAGTCCCCCCGGATGCGTGGGTGTTCGGGGGACTCCTTTTATAGACGCGATGCTCTGACCAGCTCGGTGTCGAGATGGCAGCGGCGCGAAGGATGCGACATGAAATTTGGCAAAGACGATCCCGGGAAGCCCACCGCGACGCCAGGTTTGCGCCCCGATGCGGACGGAGGTCAGCAGGGAGCGAGTGCCGTGCAGAATCAAATGCTTAACGCGGAGCGGAACGCGCGGTCCGAGGCCGAGCGCGCCGGGCGGCTCAAGGACGAGTTCCTCGCCAACCTGTCGCACGAGCTGCGCACGCCGATCAACGCCATCCTCGGCTGGTCGCAACTGATCAAGCCGGGCGAATCGAGCGCCGCCGACGTCGCCGAGGCGGTGGAAGTCATCCAGCGGAACGCGCGGCTTCAGGCGCGCCTGATCGACGATTTGCTGGACATGAGCAGCGTCGTCTCCGGCAAGATGCGACTCGACGTGCAACGCGTCGAACTGCCCGCCGTCATCGACGCGGCATTGGAATCCGTGCGGCCTGCGGCCGAGGCGAAGAGCATCCGTATCGAGAAGGTGATCGATCCGCTCGCGGGCCCCGTCACCGGCGATCCGGCGCGCCTCCAGCAGATCATCTGGAACATCCTCTCCAACGCGCTGAAGTTCACCGACAAGGGCGGCAAGGTGCAGATCGTCCTGGAGCGGGTGAACTCGCACCTGGACTTGTCGGTCAGCGACAACGGCGTGGGAATCGCCGCCGAGTTCCTGCCTCACGTGTTCGAGCGGCTCAGCCAGGCCGAGCCTTTGCTGACGCGAAAGCATTCGGGTCTGGGCCTGGGACTGGCGATCGTCAAAAGCCTTACCGAGCTGCACGGGGGAACCGTGCGGGTGAAGAGCGCGGGCCTGGGACTGGGCAGCACGTTCATCATTTCCCTGCCGGTCTCGATCCTCCACGCCAAGCCGGACAGCAGGGGCCGCGAGCACCCGGCGTCGCAACGCGATCTCTCTCCACCTTATGCGCCACAGCTCAACGCGGTGCGGGTGCTCATCGTTGACGACGACGCCGACGCCATGGAATTGGTCAGCCGTGTGCTTCGCAGTTGCGGTGCGGAAGTCACGACCGCCGCCACGGGCGCCGAGGGGCTGGAACTGCTTGAGCAGGAGTGCCCGCATGTCGTGCTGGCGGACATCGGGATGCCGGGGATGGACGGATACGAGTTCGTGAAGCAGGTTCGCGGCCTGCAACCCGAGCGGGCGCGGAACACGCCGGTCGTCGCCGTCACGGCGCTGGCACGATCGGAGGACCGCCGCCGCGCGATGCTCGCCGGTTTTGACCTGCACATGTCCAAGCCGGTCGAGCCGGCGGAACTGGTTGCTGTCGTGGGCCGGCTCGCCCGGCGTGTCTGATGCCGATCCTCGTTTGCGAAAGTGATGGGTACGCACGATGCACGATACGTTTTCGATCTCGCGCAACGGGACGCTTCACCACGGGCGCCGGTTTTTGCGCGAGGGTATCGCCGGCCGCGTCTACCAGACAGTCTTCTACCGCGACTCGGCGCGGTGCGATCCCGCGGCATACATGCGCTTCGCCAGTGACGATCCCGTCATGAACGCCGCCGCTCATGCGATGTTGAACCGAATGGTGGACGAAGCGGAGCAAGCGCGCACCAGCGCCCGCGCCCACGCCCGCGCAAAGTCTCTTGCCGAAACGTGATGTCTTCAGCTCGCCCGGAAAACTCCAGAAGGAACCAGTTCTACACGCTGGCTTCGATCGCCATCGTGCTGGTGCTGCTCTATTTCGCCCAGGAGGTGCTAATCCCCCTGGCGCTGGCGGTCCTGATCGCGTTTCTGCTGGCGCCGGTCGTGAGCCTGCTGGAGCGTTGGCGGCTCGGGCGCGTCCCCTCCACGTTGCTAGTCGTCTTTGCCGGCCTCGCGCTCGCGGTGGGCTTCGGTTGGATCGTCGAACAACGGTTCGTGGAGATTGTCAACAAGCTGCCGGAATATCGGCAGGGGATTCAAGCGAAATTCCATCGCGTGATGCGATCGGGCGGGGTTCTGGAGAAAGCACGGGAGGAGTTTCGCCAGACGGTTCAGGAGGTCCCCACGACACGGGCCGCCGCTGCGACGATGGCGACGACGCAAACTGCGGTCGCCGGAGGCGTCGCGCCTGGCGCCGCTGCAGCGCTCGACCTCGGCAAACCCTTGGCCGTCGTTTCGCCAGCGCCTTTGATCCCTCCGTCGCCCGATGAGCCCTGGGCAGTTCGACTTTATCCCAAGCCCGCCAGTGCGCTGGAACTCCTTGGTCAATATCTCGGCAAACTCTTGAGCCCCGTCGCCACCGCCGGGCTCGTCATCGTCTTCATCATCTTCATGCTGGTCGGTCGCGAGAATCTCCGCGACCGGATGATCCTCCTCGCCGGCGGCGGTCGGCTGCACGTGACGACGCAGGCGTTAGACGACGCGGCGACGCGGATCAGCCGCTTCCTCACGGCGCAATCGCTCATCAACGTCTCCTACGGCGCGGTGATCGCAACGGGCCTCTGGATCATCGATCTGACGCTGGGCGGCGGGCAGGGCGGTGGCGTGCGCACGGCGCTGCTCGCGGGAATGATCTGCGCGGT
>JAICTV010000350.1 GCA_025936175.1 Phycisphaerae bacterium | reverse complement strand
GCGACCCCCGCAGGCGCAGGCGCCGGAGCCGGCGGTGGCGTCGTCGCGACCGCCGACGGCGCGGGCGCGGGTTGCGCCGGCGCCGCCGGCGGCGTCAGCGACTGATCGCCCGGCATCGCCAGCTCCGTCCGCGTCGGCCCGGCCTCGGGCGCGGGCATCTTTCGCGAAATGTCCTTCAGGTAGTCATCGACGCTCTTCTCGAACATCGCCGGCTTGTAGCCTTGCGACGCGAGCTGCTCGAACTTCTGCCGCGCGGTGCCGTAGTTCCCCGCCTTGTAGTCGGCGACGGCGCTCTTGTACGTCGTCTTCATGTCGCCCGACATGTTCTTGCGGGAGGCGTCGGCGACGGCCATCTGCTCGGTCGCCTTGCGCTTGGTCCCCTCATCAACGTATCGGTTGTTGACCACCGCGTAGTAGTGCGCGATCGCTTCGCCGGGACGGTTGTTCCGCAGCGCGTCCTGGCCCATCTCGAACTCGGCGCGGGCGGCCTTGCGGTCCGCCGCCGCCTTGTCGGCGCGGCCGAGCGTCTCGAAGAACACCTTCTTGTCGGCGTCGTTGAGCTGATCGGGGTTGATCGTCTGCAGCGTGGCCAGCGACTCCTCGTACTGCGCGCCGCGGTACTGCTTGATCCCCTCGCGCAGCGCATCGGCCGGCGCGAGCTGCGGCTGCTGCACCGCCATGATCGGCTCCGACGGCGCGGCCGAGAGGTGATTGATCGCGGTCAGCGCCGCGGGAACCGCGACGGCGACCGCCAGGCTCAGCGCCGCGATCGCGCGCGAAGAAGGACCGCGCCGCCGCGGGCGATGAGCGCCGTCGGCGGACGAAGGCTTCGTTGTGTTGTTCATGGAAGATCGGAAATTCTGCGGCCCGCTGCTGCTGCTGGAGTCCACGGCTGCCTCCTGACCAAACCTCACGTCCTCGCCGCGCGTCGTGCCGCCGCGCGAGAGGAGTTACTGATACACGTTTTTCCGCGTCCGGACGAATCCGCTCGCTTCGGCGACCGACGAGCGAGCGGGTCATGTTCGTCTGCCGACATCATCCCCCATCCGCGCCTCTCACGCACGTAACGGCGGCCGGAGTGACAGGCGCAGCGACGGCTCGCGTCGCCCCCCGTGGCGTCGTCTTTGATGCGGTGAGGATGGCGAACCGGGTCGGAAATCGGGGCATGCGCGGGAGAATTCGGATGAAAAATCCTGGGTGCTGAACAACTCGTCCTGCGTGCGTCGAGCTCAAAGCGTCACGCGGCATCTTGCCTCGGACGACACCGGCTCGACCTTGTTCTCCGCGGCGTTGCGTCCTTGCCACGCGGCGTGCTTGCGTTCACTGCGGCGTTTCGGGTGGGGCCGGCGGCTCAACATCCTGCGGCCGTCGCGGCGTCGTCTAACCTCCGCCCTTCGCTCCGCGCGCCCCGGTCATGTTCAAACAACCTTCCCGCGGGGCCCGCGAGCGGGCGGCGATACTAAACCAACCCCATGTGTGTTGCAAATAAAATCATCGCTCTCAACGGTGATGTGAATCCATGCCCCGCATGACGTTATGCGCCGTGGAGGTTATCGGATGATGCGCCTTCCCGCCGCCTTGGTGGGCTTCTGCTTTCACGGCACGGGGCGCGCCGACGATCGCTAAACAAAAAAACGACCGCCGGTCGATAAACCGGCGGTCGGAGGGTGAGAAGCGCAAGTTCTTCTTAGGTCGCGCCTCTCGGCGCGACCTTGCCGCTTACGCGGCTTTGACTCGTTCGATCTGCGCGCCAACGGCGTTGAGCTTCTGCTCGATCTTTTCGTAGCCGCGATCGATGTGGTAGACGCGGTCGATCCGTGTCGTGCCGCGCGCGGCCATCGCCGCCAGGACTAAAGCCGCGCTAGCGCGGAGGTCGCTGGCCATGACGCTGGCGCCCTGCAGCTCCTTCACGCCGTGGACGATCGCGGTCGGGCCTTCCTTCCTAATTTTCGCGCCCATGCGATTCAGTTCGCCGACGTGCAGGAAGCGATCCGGGAAGATCCGCTCGGTGACGACGCTCATCCCGTCGCCGATCGACAGCAGCGCCATGAGCTGCGCCTGGATGTCGGTGGGGAAGCCGGGATAGGGCTGCGTGGTCATCTCGATGGGATTCAAGCGCCGGGCGGCGTTGACGTAGATCGTGCCGTTGGAGCGCTCGATCTTCACGCCGACTTCTTCCAGGCGATCGACCACCGCGATCAGGTGATCGAGGTTGCAGTGCTTGAGTTCCAGCTCGCCGTTGGTGATGGCCGCGGCGACCATGAACGTGCCGCACTCGATGCGATCGGGGATGACGCGATGCTCGGCGGCGTGGAGCTTATCGACGCCCTCGATGCGGATCTCCGGCGAGCCGTGGCCTTTGATCTTGGCGCCCATCTTGATGAGCAGCTCGCCGCAGTCGGTGACCTCCGGCTCGCACGCCGCGCCGACGAGGACCGTCTCGCCCTCGGCCAAGGCCGCGGCGCACATCACGTTGATCGTGCCGAGCACCGTCGGGCCCTGCGCGCCGCCGAGATACATCCGGCAGCCTTTGAGTCTTCCCTTCGGCACCTCGCCGATGATGTTGCCGTTCTCGATGCGGAAGGTGGCGCCGAGTTTCTCGAGACCGCGCGTGTGGAGATCGACCGGACGGTCGCCGATGGCGCATCCGCCCGGCAGCGCGACGACCGCCTTACCGCGCTTGGCGAGCAGCGGCCCGAGGACACAGATGCTGGCGCGCATCGTCTTGACGATGTCGTAGCGCGCCTCGCAGTTCTTCTCGCTCTCCACCTGGATGTCGAGCGGGCCGTTGAGATCGGGGCCGCCCTCGGCGACGCTTTTTGACTTGGGCTCGTGCCGGTAGACGTGGCACCCCAGCTCGCCGATCAGCTTGAGCATCGAGTCGATGTCGGAGAGGCGCGGCACACCGTGCAGCGTGATCTTCTCATCGGTCATCAAGCCCGTAGCAACGATCGGCAGCGAGGAGTTCTTGCTGCCGCTGATTTCGATTTTGCCTTTGAGACGCGTTTGGCCCCGGATGATGAAGCTGTCCATCGTACGCCCGTCCTTGAGTTAGGGGGACAGCCACCTTTTCCGCGGGGAACGACGCGCCGTAACGCCGAGCGGCACGCCACGCGGAAAAGGTGACCGTCCCCTTTCCATCGGCCAGTCCTTTGGCCGACGATCAATTGTCAAAGTTGCCCTGACGATTGATTTGTTATCGGCCGGTGACGCGAGTTCAAGTAG
>JAICTV010000305.1 GCA_025936175.1 Phycisphaerae bacterium | reverse complement strand
GTGTCGTTGTAGTCCAACCAGCGCACGAGCGCGCCGATGTTGAAGGCGGCTTGCACCGGATCGAGTCGATAAGTCGTCCCGGGGACGCGGCAGCCGTTCTTCATCTCCGCGCCGGGGACGATCGGGCCGAGCAGCTTTGTACACGCCGGGAAATTCAGCGCGAGCATCATGCAGCCGAGGCTGTCCATCAGGCACAGGCGCGCGGTGTCGTACGCCTCGCGGCTGTCGATGCCGCGCGAGAGGACGTAGTCGGCGATGTCGATCAGGATCGGATCGGACTGCGGGCGATCGGCGCTGTTCGACTCGCGCATCACACGGCCCCCGTCGTCGCGGGTGTTCGCTGCTCGATCGGAACGAACGGCCGCGGCTCCGGGCCGGTGTATTCGGCGCTGGGGCGGATGATCTTGTTGTCGCTCCGCTGCTCGATGATGTGCGCACTCCACCCGGCGGTGCGCGACATCACGAACATCGGCGTAAACATCGGCGTCGGGATCTTCATCAGCCGATACGCCACGGCGGCGAAGAAGTCGAGGTTCGGAAAGAGCTTCTTCTCGCGCATCATCACCTGCTCGATGCGCTCGGCGACGGCGAAGAGGAACGTGTCGCCGGTCGCCTCCGAGAGCTTCTTCGCCTGCGCCTTGATCAGGTCCGATCGCGGATCGACGATCGTATAGACGGGGTGGCCGAAGCCCAGCAGCTTCTCCTTCCTGGCGAGCGATTGAAGGATGCCCTTCTCGGCTTCGTCGGGGGTTTTGAAGCGGTCGATCAGCTCCATCGCGCCTTCGTTCGCTCCGCCGTGCAGCGCGCCGCGGAGGGCGCCGATCGCGCCGGTGATGCACGAATAAAAATCGCTCGCCGTCGACGCGATCTCGCGCGCGGTGAAGGTCGAGGCATTGAACTCATGCTCGGCGTAGAGGATGAACGAGACGTCCAGCGCCTTGCGCTGCAGCTCCGTCGGGTTCTGCCCGTAGAGCATGTGCAGGAAGTGACCCGAGATGGTCTGATCGTCGTTGCGCGTGTCGATCCGCTTGCCGCTCTTGTGAAACTGATACCAGTACATCAGCATCGACGGGAAGCAGGCCAGCAGGCGCTCGGCGATCGTCCTCTGCTGCGCTTGCGGATTGGTCTCCGGCTCGAGGCAGCCGAGCATCGAGCAGCCGGTGCGCATCACGTCCATCGGGTGAGACGAGCCGGGCAGCGATTCGAGCATTTTCTTGAGCAATTCCGGCAGATCGCGCGGACGGATGATTCGGCCGCGGAAATCGTCGAGCTGCTGGCGCGTCGGCAAGCTTCCGTAGAGCAGCAGGTATGCGACCTCGGCGAAGGTCGCCTTCTCCGCCAGCTCGCGGATGTCGTAGCCGCGGTAGTGCAGCCCCTTGCCTTCGCGGCCGACGGTACACACGGCGGTTTGACCGGCGACGACGCCGGAGAGAACGACGGATTTCTTGCCTTCAGCCATGAGGCTTCTCCCGGATAAACAGTTCGTCCAGCTTCTTCTCGTAATCGTGATAGTTCAGCGTCTGATAAAGCTGCTCGCGCGTCTGCATTTGATCGAGCAGCGACTTTTGCGTCCCCTCGCGGCGGAGCGTTTCATATGCCTGCCGCGCGGCGGCGCTCATCATGCGGAAGGCGGTCAGCGGATAAAGCACCAGCCGCACGCCGGCGTCACGCATCTGATCGAGCGCAAACAGCGGCGTCTTGCCGAACTCGGTCAGGTTCGCCAGCACGGGGACGCACACGGCGGAGGTGAACGTCTTGTACTCATCAATCGTCGTCAGCGCCTCGGCGAAGATCATGTCGGCGCCGGCTTCGACATAGCGGCTGGCACGATCGATCGCGGCTTGCAGACCTTCGACGGCGTGCGCGTCCGTGCGCGCCATCAGCACGAACTGGTCATCCGTTCGTCCATCGGCCGCGGCCTTGATGCGATCGGCCATTTCGCCCGCTTCAACGAGCGCCTTGCCGGGACGATGTCCGCAGCGCTTGGCCTGCACCTGATCTTCGAGATGAATCGCCGCCGCGCCGGCGGCGATCATGTCGCGCACGGTGCGCGCGATATTGAACGCGGAACCGAAGCCGGTATCCGCATCGACCAGCAGCGGCAAATCGACCGCGCGCGTGATCCGCCGAACATCCTCGAGCACGTCATTTAGTGTCGTGATCCCCAGATCCGGCAGCGCGAACGACGCGTTGGCGACGCCCGCGCCCGAGAGATACATCGCCTTGAAGCCGGCCTGCCGCGCCAGCAGCGCCGAGTACGCGTTGATCGTCCCGACGACCTGCAACGGTCGCTCGGCTTCGACGGCGGCGCGAAATCGGGAACCGGCGGAGGTCGCGGTCATAGGGGTCGCTCATCTTACGCGATCAGACGGCGGATCGTCACTTTTGACTTGGCCCTGTCGCCGCCGCCGAACGCGACGATTGAGCGACGCAGGCCGCTACTGCGCAAGCAGGGCGCGCAGACGTGCGGGCGTCGATGTGCTGATGAGGATGATGGAATCGGGGGCGGCGTCGGCAGCCTGGCGGATAATCCGCGCGGCGGGGACCACGGTCGCGCCGCTGGCAGATTTTTCGGCGACGCGGATGGAGCCGTGAAATACCCGCGTGACGCCCGCCGGGTACGCGCGAACCGCCTGATCGCCCGGCCAGCGCGATTGCCAGATCGACCCGAACGCCGCCGGCCACCGGTCCTCCGGCTGATCGACCCCGACCCCGAAGGACTTTGCCAGTCCGCCGGCGCAAACGTCTTGGAACGCGGCGGCGACCTGCGGGGTCATTGCCGATTCGGGCGGGTCGTGGGCGAGGAAGACGTCGGCGGCGTCGCGGCGCAGGAGCCGCAGGCTTTCCTCGAGCGATGCGGTAATGGACGCGCGGGAGAAATCGAAGGGCGGGGGCACGGCTGCCGCCGGGGGGAGCGGGCGCACGTACGCCTTGCGAGCCATGGTTTTGAGAAAGCGGACGCGGTCGAGGACCGGCTTGCCGAATCGCCGCAGCAGGTTGGTCCGCGCCGAATACGCGGGCCGCGCGATGCCCACCTTGGTCGCGATCACGACGTCGCGCGAGTTGCCGATCACTTCACCGAGCACCTCCTCGGCGGTGCCCATCCCATAAAACGGCGCGACGTCGAAGTAACGGATGCCCAGTTCGAGCGCCGTTTCGATGAGCCTGGCGGATTGCTTGAGTGTCGAGCGTCCGGTAAGGCGGCCGCAACCGAAGCCGAACTGCGGCAGTCGCCTACCGAGCGGCGGAAAGTCGATCATCCGCATATTGCTTCGCGAGATGATAGACCAGCCGCGTCGCGAACGCGAGGGCGGTGAAGGTCGTGTTCGCGCTGCCGCACGTGCGAAACGTCGCGGCGCCGCTGACGTAAAGATTTTCCGCGCCGAAGACGCGCAGTTCTGAATCGACCACGCCGTCGGCGGGCGACGAGCCCATCACCGCTCCGCCGGCGTGGTGGTAGGTGTCGCCGAAGGTGTCGAGGAATTTCGGGTCGAGCGCGAGCAGCGCCGGCTCGATCTCGACGTCGGCGAGCCGCGCCTGCGCCAGCGCCTCCGCGGCGCGCGTCGCGAAGTCGCGCGCCTGCGTGAGTTGATCCGCGCTGACTCTCCAATCGAGCAGGACCGCCGGCAGCCCCCACGCGTCGCGGACGGCCGGATCGATGCTGATGCGGCTGTCGGCCAGGGGGATCTGCTCGCTCTGCATGACCAGCGAGATCTTCGACGTCTTCGGAACGAATACGCGGTGGTCGATGGCGAACCGCCACATCAGCGGAACGAGATATTTCGCACAAGCGGCGGCGTTGCGAACGACGTCGCCGACGCCGGATATCCTGCGGCTGTAGAGCGCCGCCTTCACGAACTGCTTGAGATAGACCAGGTTCTCGCTCACGGAGCTTTCGAAGGCCAGGATGCCGTGAATGCCGAGCGCGCATTTCCGCTCCTGCGCTTCGGCGCGCAGGCGGATCTTGGGTTGAAATTTCTGCCCGGCGACAACGACGGTGGAAAAGGCGTTGAAAAACTGCTTCGTGTCGCGCGGCTTGACGCTGCCGAGACGCGCGCCCAGATGGTCCTGGAAATATGCGCCGACGTTCGCGTTCCCGCGCCAAGGGCAGTCCCAGTTGTCCGCGGCGGCCGAGTGCAGGAGCAGCCGGGAGGTTTCGATCGTGCCGGCGGCGATGATGAAGCAATCCCCTTCGATGCGGCGCGGCGCGCCGGCGCCGTCGACCACTTTCACGGCGCTGACGCGCCCGGACGAGCCCTCGAATCCCACGGCGACGTGACGGGCCAGCAGCAGCAGGCGCGGAGAGGTTTCGATCTGTTTCCCGAAATAAACGGCGAAGTTCGGAACCTTCAGCCAGCGGGTGAGAAATACCTCGAGATCCGGGCCCAGCGAAGGCCGCGGCAGACGGATTGATTCCCAGACGAAATCGTCGTGCTGCGCCTCGGCACTGATGCCAAACGCTTCGTACGTCGCGCGATAGAACGGCGCGATCTCTTCATAGCGCACCGGCCAACGGGACCGCGGGAGCCAGTCGCGGCCGTGAAAGTCGATCGGCTCGAACTCGACGAGCTGCCCTCCCCAGAGGTTAGTGGTCCCGCCGATGGCGCGACTGCGGCCGATCGCGATCCCCTCATGCCTGCGCCCGATCGATCGATACGATTGCGCCGGAAACCCCCCCAGCTCTGCGCCTCCCGACTCGATGACGATCGCGCTCAGCCCGCGCTTACCGAGTTCCGCGGCGATGTGCAGGCCGATCGCGCCGGCGCCGATGACGACGATGCGCGGGGCGTCAGCCGGCCGGGGAGGAAGTTGTGCGATGTCCTTGAGGAGGATGGTCGTCCCTTGACGTGCGACCGCGCCGCGCTACCCGCGACGTCGCGCGGAGGTTAACAGAAATACGCGGGTCGACCAACGCCGGCGCCGCTCCGCGCCGCCGGCGGCGGACGACCGCGACGTCCGCCGATCCTCGATTCCGCAACGCCGTGCGCAGCCGCTGCACGTCGTGGGGACGATCGATGCGAATCGGCCCTCCTCGCGCGCTTCGGCCGCGGGCCGTCAGTTTCGACTCGGATGCGTGGTCGCCGCCGGGCGAGACGACTGCCTGAAGAATTTGACGATCACCTCCGCCGCGTCGGGCGGAAGATTGTGCTTGCCGGGATGGATGTAGGTGATTACCGGCGTCCCTTGGGGGGACGCGTAGAGGGTGCAGCCTTTGTGTTCCCACGGCTGCCCGTCGCCGCAGTCGTTGATCCGCCGGATCATCTCCATCGTTCGCTGCTGCCAGGGGAACTTGACCAGCGGATCGTTCTCGCCGGCGATGTGGAGGATCGGCCGCAGCGCGCGGCCGTGCGCCGGCGCGGTCGTGGAATCGAACTGCCGGCTGAGCATCCCCAGCGCCGTGGACGCGGGAGCGAATGCGGCGAAGGTGTCGGCGCGCGCGGCCCAGAGGACGTAGGTGAACGTCCCGCCGTTGGAGTGGCCGGTCGCGTAGACGCGATCGGCATCGACGCGGTAATCATGCTCGAGGCTCGCGAGCATCGCGTCGAAGAACTTGAGATCACGATCGCCCTGCTCGCCGGGCGCGGCCT
>JAICTV010000250.1 GCA_025936175.1 Phycisphaerae bacterium | reverse complement strand
GGGGGGGGGGGGGGGGGGGGGGGGGGGGGGGGGGAGGCGCCGCGCATCGCGGAGCTGGATCTGCTCAACGCCGAGGGGGACGTGGCGACGTACGAGTTCGCCTTCACGCCGGTGCGCGACGGCGGCAACGTCACCACGATCATCGCCGAAGGTCGCGACATCACGCCGCGCAAGCGCGTCGAGGACGCGCTGCGCCGCGCGCGCGATGAGCTGGAGCTGCGCGTGCAGAACTCCACCGCCGAGCTGCGCGACAGCGAAGCCAAGGCCCGCGCGATCCTCAACACCGCCGTCGATGCGATCATCACCATCGACCGGCGCGGCGTCGTCGAGTCGCTCAATCCCGCGGCGGAGGATGTTTTCGGCTACAAGGCATCGGAAGTGATCGGCCGCAACGTCGCCATGCTCATGCCCGAGCCGTACCACAGCGAGCACGATGAGTACATGCGGAACTACCTCCGCACCGGCCGCGCCAAGATCATCGGCATCGGCCGCGAGGTGGTGGGGCGGCGCAAGGACGGGACGACCTTCCCGATGGAGCTGGCGGTGAGCGAAGTGCATGTCGGCGACGCTCACGCCGGATCGAGAATCTTCACCGGCATCGTCCGCGACATCACCGAGCGCCGCCGGCTGGAGCAGGAGATCATCGAGATCAGCGGCAGCGAGCAACGCCGCATCGGACAGGACCTGCACGACGGGCTGGGCCAGCAGCTCACCGGCATCGCGCTGCTCAGCCGCGTGCTGAGCGACGAGCTCGCGGCGGACAGGTCAAAGCAGGCCGCCGCGGCGGCGAAGATCGCGGAGCTGGTGCGGGAGGCGATCTCCTGGACGCGCTACCTCTCGCGCGGGCTTTCGCCGATCGGTCTCGACGCCAAGGGTTTACCTTCGGCGCTGACGGAACTGGCGCGGCACACGTCCGATGTGCTCGGCATCCGCTGCGATCTCACCTGCCCGCCGGCCGTGCGCGTCAACGACGAGGCGACGGCGATGCACCTCTATCGCATCGCGCAGGAAGCGGTCAGCAACGCGATCAAGCACGGCAAGGCGAAGCGCATCTCAATCAAGCTGACTACATCGCGCGGGCGGACGACGCTGACGATCGCCGACAACGGCGTCGGCATCCGCCCCGCGTCGAACGGCGCCGCCAATAAGGGAATGGGCATCGCGACGATGCATTACCGCGCGCGCCTTATGGGCGCGACGCTGAAGGTGGATAAGGGCCCGCGCCCGCGCGGCGGCGGAACCACCGTCACGTGCACGCTCGATTCGAACATCGCAAGAGGCAGGACCAATGGCCGCACGATCGAAAAAGAAAGCAGCCCGCGCCGCGCCAGCGCCCGCACCGCCCGCAGCAGCCGCCGCGGCGGTTAAGAAGAAGACGGTCGTGCTGGTGGACGATCATCCGCTGGTGCGCACCGGGCTGGCGCAGCTCATCAACCGCCAGGACGATCTGGCGGTCATCGGTGAGGCCGACAGCGCCTCCGCCGCGATCTCGGCGATCGACAAGCTCAAGCCGGACCTGGCGGTCGTGGACATCTCGCTGGACGACCGCAACGGCATCGATTTGCTCAAGGACCTGGTCGTCCGCGCCCCGAAGCTCAACGTCCTGATGCTCTCGATGCACCCCGAGTCGCTCTACGCCGAGCGGGCGCTGCGCGCGGGGGCCAAGGGCTACATCATGAAGCAGGAAGCGCCGGACAAGGTGCTGGTGGCGCTGAGGCGAATCGTCGCCGGCGACGTGTACGTCAGCGACGCGATCGCCGCGAAGATGCTCAAGAGCATGACCGACCGCCGCGGCTCCCAGCCGCACGAATCGCCCGTCGAGCGCCTGAGCGACCGCGAGCTGGAAGTCTTCCGCTACATCGGCAAGGGTTTCGGCACGCGCGAGATCGCGGAGAAACTTTTCCTCAGCGTCAAGACGGTCGAAACCCACCGTGAGCACATCAAGGCCAAGCTGAAACTCGCCAACAAGGGCGAGCTGCTCCGCTACGCGGTGCAGTGGGTGGCGGATCAGGAGTGATTTCCCGAGGTATCCGCGGGATCTCGCAGTGAGCTGACGTGCGAGATCCCTCGGAGTACTTCGGGACGACAAATCGAGGATATCGACTGACACCTGACGCACCATCATCGGGGTTTCCCCTGATGAAAACTCGCGCATCACGCCTGATGTTCGGTTGACGCTGCTTCGCCGAACAATACTTCAGGCATGACAACGCGGCCGAAGCAACAGCAGTCTCACGCTCTTGAGCAGCATTACCACCGCCGCCTCAACCCCGAGGCGATCATCACGCGGCAGATCCTCCGCGAGGCGGGGGTCTTCACCGTCAGCCTGACCGGCTCGCCCGGGTGCGGGCGGACGACGCTGATCAACACCACGGTTCACACGCTCGAAGACGTCGCCCGCGTCGGCGTCGTGGTCGCCAACCTCGCCATGGGGCGTCGTCAGTGCTGCGCCAGGCACGTCGCGCACGTCGATTCCGATCAGCTCGACGCGGGAGAGGTCCGCAGGGCGATCGATTCACTGCCGCTGGACAAAATCGACCTGCTCCTGATCGAGAGCACCTACAACTGCTGCCAGACGGCGGAAATCGATCTCGGCGAGCAGGCGCGCGTCGCGGTGTTCGACGTCGGAGCCGGCGATGACAAGGCCGCCGAAGCGGCGCGGCTGATCCGCAACTCCTCGCTCGTGCTGCTGAACAAGCGCGACCTGCTGCCGCACGTGCATTTCGACGTCGATGCTTTTCACGCCGACGTCGCCCGCGCCAACGCCACCGCGACGGTCATCGAGATCTCCACGCCGCGCAAGCTCGGCATCGAAGAATGGGTGCGCTGGCTCAACCAGCAGCGGCTCACGCTCAGCAAGCCGAAAGGCGGCCTCGCCTTCGACGACTGGTTCATGGGCCTCAAGCTCATCACGACCGAATCGTGCACATGCCTGAAGGGGCCGGCGGTGAAAGGTGCGATGCTGAAAGGTGCGGTGCCGCGATGAAGTGGGAGCGCGTCCTGATCGCGATCAATGACAGCGAGCCGGCGACGTGGGCGGTCGAAACGGCCGTTGGTCTTGCGCAGCAGCTCGGCTCGCGCGTGACGCTGCTGCACGTGGTCAACCGCGCCCGCGCGTTCGTGGACAACATCGAGAATCCCTCGGCGGAATTGCTCGCGGAGCTGCGCCGCGCCGGGCAATCGCTGCTGGAACAGACCGCCCGGCGCATCGGCGCGAAGATCACGGTCGAAACGGTCCTCCGCGAAGGCAAGCCCGCCGACGAGATCGTCGCGGCGGCTTGCCAAGCGCACGCGCAACTGGTCGTGCTCGGGACGCACGGCCGCAGCCGGCTGTCGCATCTTCTGCTCGGCAGCACCGCCGAGGCGGTGGTCCGCCAGTGCCCGTGCGCCGTGCTGACGATCGGCAACAAGCCGTCGAACGGCAACGGCGTCGCCAGGCTCGCCACCGCGATGGCGTCCGGCAAATCAACAACGACAACGACGAGGTAATCGACTCATGCACGCATCCGCCACCATCCCGCAGAGCGAAAAAGCATCCGAGGGCACGACGCGCAAGTACGAGACAAAGACGCTGGACGGCAACGAGGCCGCCGCGTGGGTCGCGTATCGCGCCAGCGAGGTGATCGCGATCTACCCGATCACGCCGAGCTCCCCGATGGGCGAGTTCTCCGACGAGTGGGCAGCCAAGGGTTTGCCCAACCTGTGGGGCCAGGTGCCCAGCGTCATGGAGATGCAGAGCGAGGGCGGCGCCGCCGGCGCCGTGCACGGGGCGCTGCAGGCGGGGTCGCTGGCGACGACGTTCACCGCATCGCAGGGCCTGCTGCTGATGATCCCCAACATGTACAAGATCGCCGGCGAGCTGACGCCGTTCGTCATGCACGTCACCGCGCGCACGCTGGCGACGCACGCGCTCTCCATCTTCGGCGATCACAGCGACGTCTACGCCTGCCGGCAGACGGGCTTCGCGATGCTCGCCTCGACCAACGTGCAGGAGGCGCACGACTTCGCGCTGATCGCGCACGCCGCCACGCTCAAGGCGCGCATCCCGTTCATGCACTTCTTCGACGGCTTCCGCACCAGCCACGAGGTATCGAAGATCCTCATGCTGCCGGACGAGGACATCCGCGCGCTGCTGAGCGAAGAGGCGATCGCCGCCCACCGCGCCCGGGCGCTTTCGCCCGATCATCCCGTCCTCCGCGGCGCGGCGCAGAACCCCGACACGTTCTTCCAGGCGCGCGAGGCGATCAACGGCTTTTACGACGTCTGCCCGGAAATCGTGAAAGAGACGATGAAGCAGTTCGGCGGGCTGACCGGCCGCGTCTATCAGCCCTTCAGCTATTTGGGCCACCCGCAGGCCGAGCGCGTCGTCATCATCATGGGCTCGGGCGCCGAGACGACGCGCGAAACGGTCGAATACCTCGTCAAGCAGGGCGAGAGGATCGGCGTCGTCACCGTTCATCTGTATCGTCCGTTCTCGATCAGCGATTTCATCGGCGCGCTGCCGGCGACGGTTTCGAAGATCGCGGTGCTCGATCGCACCAAAGAGCCCGGCGCGGTCGGCGAGCCGCTCTACCAGGACGTCTGCGCGGCGCTGCGCGAAGCGAGCGACGTCGCCTTCCTCAACCCGCACGTGATCGGCGGGCGCTACGGCCTGTCGAGCAAGGAATTCACGCCGGCGATGGTCAAGGCGGTCTTCGATGAGCTGAAGAAAGACCAGCCCAAGCGCCACTTCACCGTCGGCATCATGGATGACATCACGCACCTCTCGCTCGAAGTCGACGATGAGTTCGAGATCGAGGCGGACGACGTCGTCCGCGCCGTCTTCTTCGGCCTCGGCGCCGACGGCACCGTCGGCGCGAACAAGAACTCGATCAAGATCATCGGCGAGGAGACCGACAACTTCGCCCAGGGCTACTTCGTCTACGACTCCAAGAAGTCCGGCGCCATGACGATCAGCCACCTGCGCTTCGGCCCGCGGCCGATCAAGGCTCCGTACCTCATCACGCAGGCGCAGTTCGTCGCGTGCCATCAGTTCAACTACATCGATCGTCCGGACGTCCTCTCGGCGTGCGCGCCGGGCGGAACGCTGCTGCTCAACGCCCCGGTCGGGCCGGACAAGATCTGGAACCACCTTTGCCTCGAAGCGCAGGAGGAGATCCTCGCCAAGCGGCTCAACCTTTATGTGATCGACGCGCTCAAGGTCGCGCGCGACGCCGGCATGGGCGGACGCATCAACACCGTCATGCAGGCGTGCTTCTTCGCCATCTCCGGCGTGCTCCCGCGCGAAGAAGCGATCGCGCAGATCAAGAAGAGCATCAAGAAGACCTACGGCAAGAAGGGCGATGCGATCGTCCAGAAGAACTTCGCGGCGGTCGATGCGTCGCTGGCGAACCTGCACCGCGTCGAGCTGCCGACCGAGCAGACGTCTGACCGCCGCCGGCCGACCATCGTTTCAGAGAAAGCGCCGGACATCGTCAAGAACGTGCAGGCGCTGATGCTCGCGGGGCTCGGCGATCGGCTTCCGGTCGGCGCGTTTCCGGTCGATGGGACCTGGCCGACGGCGACGGCGAAGTGGGAGAAGCGGAATCTCGCGGTCAACATCCCCGTGTGGGAGCCGCAGCTCTGCATCCAGTGCAACAAGTGCGCCTTCGTCTGCCCGCACGCCGCGATCCGCGCCAAGGCGTACGAGCCGCACGCTCTGACCGGCGCCCCGTTGACATTCAAGTCGATGGACGGCAAAGGCAGCGATCTCAAGGGGCTGAAGTACACGATCCAGGTCGCGCCCGAAGACTGCACCGGCTGCAACCTGTGCGTCGCGGTCTGCCCGGCGAAGGACAAGACCAATCCGAAGAACAAGGCCATCAACATGGCGCCGCAGCCGCCGCTGCGGGACGCCGAAAAGCTGAACTTCGACTTCTTCCTCGATCTCCCCGAGCTCGATCGCGAGAAGGTCAAGCTCGACCTCAAGGGCTCGCAGCTTTTGCGCCCGCTCATCGAGTTCAGCGGCGCGTGCGCCGGCTGCGGCGAGACGCCGTACATCAAGCTGATGACCCAGCTCTTCGGCGACCGCACCGTCATCAGCAACGCGACCGGCTGCTCGTCGATCTACGGCGGCAACCTCCCGACGACGCCGTACACGACCGACGTGAACGGCCGCGGGCCGGCATGGTGCAACTCGCTCTTCGAGGACAACGCGGAGTTCGGCCTGGGCATGCGGCTGTCGATCGACCAGAAGAAGACCGCCGCTCACGACCTGCTCAAGCGCCTCGCGGCGAAGATCGGCGATACGCTGGTCGAGGAGATCGAGAAGGCGGACCAATCCAGCGAAGGCGGCATCGCGCGACAGCGCGAGCGCGTCGAAGCGCTGAAAGGAAAACTCCGCGACGTGCAGGGCCTGGAAGCGCGAACGCTCGAACAGCTCGCCGATTACCTCGTCCGCAAGAACGTCTGGATCGTCGGCGGCGACGGGTGGGCGTACGACATCGGCTACGGCGGGCTCGATCATGTCCTCGCCAGCGGCCGCGACGTCAACATCCTCGTGCTCGACACGGAGGTGTACTCCAACACCGGCGGGCAGTCGTCCAAATCGACTCCGCTCGCCGCCGTCGCCAAGTTCGCCGCCGCGGGCAAGGCTTCGGGCAAGAAGGATCTCGGGCTGATGGCGATGGCGTACGGAAACGTGTACGTCGCTTCCGTTGCCTTCGGCGCCAAGGACGTGCAGACCGTCAAGGCATTCCAGGAAGCCGAGAGTTATCCCGGCGCCTCCATCATCATCGCCTACAGCCACTGCATCGCGCACGGCTACGACCTGGCGTTCGGTTGCGAGCAGCAGCGGCTGGCGGTCGAGAGCGGGATCTGGCCGCTCTATCGCTTCGACCCGCGCAAGATCGGCTCGAGCGAGAACCCCTTCAATTGGGATTCCCCGCCGGTGAAAGTGGCGGTGCAGGATTATCTCAAGAACGAGGCGCGCTTCCGCATGACCGAGGCGCTGGACGGCGATCGCTATCGCCAGCTCGTCGCGCGGTCCAAGGAGCAATCAGAGCGTCGGGCGAAGATGTATCAGCAGGTCGCTGCGGCGTATCAGATGCCGAAGGCGCCGATCCCGATGACGTCGGTCGCGACGGACGTGAAACCCGCAGCGCCCGCTCCCGCGCCGGCACCTGCGGCGCCCGCGCCCGCTGCCCCGGTCGCCGCCGCAGCAGTGCCGGCTGCAACTCCGCAAGTGAAGACGACCAAGTGCTTCACCTGCGGAAATCGAATCGTTGATCCGCGGTCGTAAAGGACATGAATCACGCACCGATGTCATCCCGAGGCATTCCGAGGGATCCCGGAGTTTGAAAACCGTTCGACTCGGAGATCCTTCGCGGAGTGCCGCTCGGGATGACATGTGCCGAGAAGCGCACGAGACGAAGCAGGAAAAGGAATCCGTCATGGACCTCACCACCCATTATCTCGGCCTCACACTCAACAGCCCGCTGATGCCCGGCGCTTCGCCGATGGTCGATGACCTCGACATCGTCAAGCGCCTCGAAGACTCCGGCGCGAGCGCGATCGTCATGCACTCGCTGTTCGAGGAGCAGCTCACCGGCGAGCGGCTGGCGACCATCTACCACATGGAGATGTACGCCGACTCCTACAACGAGGCGCTGAGCTACTTCCCGCACGGCGATGAGTTCGCGCTCGACCGCGAGGAGTACCTGGAGCACATCTGCAAGATCAAGCGCGCGGTCG
>JAICTV010000066.1 GCA_025936175.1 Phycisphaerae bacterium | reverse complement strand
TGCTCGAACTGCTGCTGCGCCTTCACGTAGTCGCTGTTCTGGAGCAGCTCCATCCCCTTGGTCAGGGGATCGTTGGAGCTGACGGCAACGGACGGGGTGGTGCGCGGGAGCGACGTCCCCGGCGCGGGCGTCGGCGGGGCCGGGGGGTTGGAAGATTGGGGCGAGGCGGGCGTCGGCGGATTGGCGTTGGTGTCCGGCTCCGTCGGACTGAAGATCGATTGCGTGGACGGATTCGACGGCGCGGGCGCGGGGTTGTCGCTTGGATTCGGCTGCGCGGGTGTGACCGTCGTCGGCGCGGGCTGCGGGCCGGTGTTCATCGCGACCTGCGGGTTGGCCGGCTCGGTTGCGGCCCCGGGCGGCGTCGAGGTCGGCGCGCCGGACGTCGCCGCGGCGCTGGCGCCCGGAGACGTCGGCTGCGACGTTGCGGACGCCGTCGGCGCATCAGCGACCGGCCCCGGCGGCGGCGCGGGGGCTGGGGGGACGGCGTTCGTGTCCGCATCCGGATGCGCCGCGCCCGGCGCGAGCGTCGACGCCGTCAACGTCCCTTCGGGCTTGGGCTTGAGCGTCAGGTAGACCTGGCAGATGATCAGCACGATCGCCGCGATCGCGAAGACGACCAGCGACGGCGTGGGATTGATGAGCGGCGCGCGCTTGACCGGGGCGGCGGCGGGCCCTTTGAACGCAAACTCCTCCGCCCCGCCGCTCGGGCGGTCGATCCGCGATCGCGCGCCCTTGATGCAGTCTCGGCAGACGAGCTTGCCGTTGTCTTCGATCAGCTCATCCGGCTCGGTGGCGCGGCCGCAGACGGCGCAGACGCTGTCGAGGTTGGGCATGTCGTCGGCGGGCGAAGACGCGGGCGAATCGCCCTGATACGTCATCGCCGAGACGGTCGCCCCCGAGAGCGATCCGCCGGCGACGGAGCCGCCGGGATTTCCCTGCGCAGCCGACGCCGCGCCCGGCGGCTTTTTCGCGACGAGCTTCAGACCCTTGCCGCACCCGGGGCATTTGACGATCTGCCCTGTCGGGTTGGCCGGCACTTCGATTTGCGTCCCACAGGTGGGACACTTGATCATCTTGGCCATCAGGCCCCCGATTGTAGCCGCAAAAACTTCCGCGACGTGAACGCTTTCCCGCGCTTACCGCCGCCGGAGCATCGTAACGGACAGACGAAATTTAAGCGAAAAAGTTGCACCGGCTTGCCGCTGAAGTGGCAAGCCCGCGCGAATCACCGGTCGCGCTTGGATTTGACGAATTTCCTTACGGTCGCGAGCGGTTGCGCGTTCAGGACGCTTTTCGCCTCCAGCCCCGCTCGCCGCGCGACGTCGATCCCGTAGGGGATGAGATCGAACTCGCCCGTGCTGTGGGCGTCGGTATCGATCGAGATCATGACGCCCGCCTCGCAGGCGTGGCGGGCGTTGATGTCGTCGAGATCGAGACGCGGGTAGCTGGCGTTGATCTCCAGGCACGTGCCGGACGTGGCGGCGCGGTCGATCACCTTGTCCATCTCGAGCGGCAGCCCCTCGCGGCGGTTGATCAACCGGCCGGTCGGATGGCCGATGATGTTCACGTACTTGTTGTCGATCGCGCGGAGCAGGCGGTCCGTCGCCTTCTGCGAGTCCTGCTTGAGCGAGACGTGCGGCGAAGCGACGACGATGTCGAGCTCCTTCAGCACGTCGTCCTCGTAGTCGAGATGGCCGTCCGCCATGATGTCGACTTCGCTGCCTGCCAGGAGCGTGATGCCTTTGAGCTTGCCCGAGATGCGATGGATGTTCTCGATGTGCTTGAGCAGGCGCTCGACGGAAAGACCGTTCGTCATCGCCAGTGCTTTGGAGTGATCGGTGACGGCGAGATACTCATAGCCTAATCGTTTCGCCGCGGCGGCCATTTCCTCGATGGTGGCGGTGCCGTCCGATTCGTTCGTGTGCGCGTGCAAATCGCCGCGGATGTCTTTGCGAACAATGAGGACGGGAAGTTTCCCGCTCGCGGCGGCGTCCACTTCGCCGCGACCTTCACGGATCTCCGGCGCGATGAATTCCAGGCCCAGCTTCTTGTAAATCTCCTCTTCGCTGCGGCAGGCGACCGGTTTTAGTTCCGGCGGTTTGGCGGTTTCCTTCTTCGCCTTCTCGTACTCATCGAGCTTGTAAAGCCCCCACTCGTTCAGCGTCATCTTCTTCTTCTGCGCCAGCCCGCGGATCTTCACGTTGTGCTCTTTCGATCCGGTGAAATAGAGCAGCGCGGCGCCGAAATTTTCCTCGGGGACGAGGCGAAGATCGAGCTGCATGCCGTTGGCGATCTTCACGCTCGACTTGCTCGCCCCCGTCACGATCACCTGCACGACGCCCGCGAGCTTGACGAACTCCGCCATGATCTTCGCGGCGGCGTCCATGTCCTTGACGGCGCCGACGATGTCGATGTCGGCGATCGTCTCACGCCGGCGTCGCAGCGAACCGGCAATCTCCGCCTTGACGATTCCCTTGATGGCGCGGACGCGTTCGACCATCTCCTCCCCCGCCGTGAGCGCTTCGAGAATCCCGGTTCGGCGTGCCACCGGTCCCGCAGCCGCTTTCGCTTTGTAGGCTTCGATGCCCGCGCGGATCGTTTCGATCTTCTTTGGCCCGACTCCTTTCAATCCCTCCAGCGCGCCGCTCGAAATCGCCTTCTCCAGCTCCTCCAGCGACGTGATGTTCCGCTCTTTCCACAGCAGGTTGATCGTCTTGGGCCCCAGCCCCTCGATGTGCATCAGCGGCACAAGCCCCTTCGGCACCGCCGCCGCGATCTCGTCGAAGACTGTGCTTTTCCCCGTCTCGATGAACTCTTCAATGATCTGCTGCGACCCTTTGCCGATGCCTTCGATGTCGCAGAGCTTCCCTTCCTCCATGCACTTTTTGAAATCGATGTTCGACTCGCGAATGATCCGCGAGACTTTCTGGAACGCGATGACTTTAAAGACGTTCTCGCCGCGCAATTCCATTAACGCGGCGAGGTCATTGAAGAGGGTGGAGAGGTCTTCGTTGAGGGACATGGGCGGATTGTACGCGCGGTCCGCGGGCAACATGAACGGTCGATGAACCCGGCACGATTTCCGCAACTTTTGGGGGCGCTGCGGTCGATTTCAGTGGGAGCATGACCACCACCTCCCCACCCTCCGCCGACGACAAGCATCACTTCCGCTTCCACCTGCCGCACGTGCACCTGCATTCCGCGTTCGGCGGGGACTGGTTCGGCCTCAAGGCCGAGGCGTTCGCACGGTTCTTCGGTACGCCGGTCTTCCTCATCGTGCAGACGGTGATCGTCGCATTCTGGATCGCGCTGAACGCGATCGGCTGGACGAAGTTCGACGTGTACCCGTTCATTCTTCTCAATCTCGCCTTCAGCACGCAGGCGGCGTACGCCGCGCCGCTGATCCTGCTCGCGCAGACGCGGCAGGCGGACCGCGACAAATGCCACGCCGAGGCTGATGCCGAGCACCGCGAGGATCTGGCCAGGGCCAGCGAGGAGCGTCAGAAGCTCGCCGCGGAGCAGACGCAGACGCTGGTCGAGCTGCTTCGTCAGAACACGCAGCTCACCGAGGTCGTGAAGGAGTTGACCCAGCGCATCGAGCAGTTGACCGCCGAAATGCACGCCAAGCTCGTGAATCAAGCCGGCTGACGGCTACGATGTATCTCGTATGAGGCGGATGACGCGAGTCATTCTCTACGCCGTCTGCAGCGCCTCGCTGCTGTTGACCGTTGTGCTCTGGCTGCAAAGCATGAAGGTTGTCCGCCCGCTGGGCGTGGGCTGGGGCGACGGGACGAGCGGTCGCGCGTATTCGATCGAAGGACGAAACGGGCTGATCGTCGTTCGCACCGCCAGCGGCATCACACGACCGCCGCCCGGCAGATACCCCTACGCGGTGCAGACGCTGAGCAAGTGGGACGGCGCGGTGAACGGGACCATCATCTATCACCGCTGGAACATGACCGCCGGCAGCGCGCCGCAGGCGCCGGTGCTCGGTCGCTTCGTCCAGCTCGACGTGAGCGGCTGCTGGGTTTTCGTCCTCACGCTGGCGCTGGGATCGGTGTGCGTCGTGGATGAGGTGAGACGGCGCCGACGCGCGCGCGATCCGAATCTCTGCCGCCACTGCGGCTACGATCTGCGCGCCACGCCCGACTGCTGCCCCGAATGCGGGCGGGTTCCGCAGACGTAAAGCAGCTCACGCCAAAAAAAACGCGGTGGAAAACGTGACGCGTGAAGTGGCGTCCATTGTTCGCCATCCATTCGGGTGCTAAAACCCCTTCATGCCGGGCCAGTTCGTCCACCTCCACGTTCACACGCATTACTCGCTTCTCGACGGGGCGAACAAGATCCCGCAGCTCGTCTCGCGCGCCAAAGAGCTGGGGATGGACACGATCGCCATCTCCGATCACGGGTGCATGTTTGGCGTGATCGAGTTTTACAACGAGTGCAAGAAGCAAGGCGTCAAGCCGATCCTCGGGATGGAAGCGTACATGGCGCCGGGCGATCGGCGCGAGCGATCAACTCCCGGCGGGAATGCGGGTGAGGCGGCGTATCACTTGCTGCTGCTCGCCGAAACGCTCGAGGGATATAAGAACCTGCTGAAGCTCTCGAGCATCAGCTATCGCGAGGGGTTTTATTACAAGCCGCGCATCGACAAGGAAGTGCTGCGCGAGTTTTCCAAGGGACTGATTGCGACCAGCGCGTGCCTCGGCGGCGAAGTCGCGTCCGCTTTTCTAAAGAGAGACATGAAGGCGGCGAAGGCGGTCGCCGAGACGTACCTCGAGATCTTCGGGCCCGACCGCTTCTTCATCGAGGTGCAGAAGCACATCCCCGAGCAGGATCAGGTCAATCCGGAGCTGGTCGAGCTGTCGCAAAAGATCGGGGTCGGGCTGGTCGCGACCAACGACGTTCACTTCCTCCGCAAGGAAGACCACTTTGCCCACGACGTGCTGTGCTGTGTCAGCATGGGCCGAAAGGTGAACGAGGAGGGTCGGCTCAAGTATTCGACGGAGCTGTATCTCAAATCCCCCGATGAGATTCGCACCGCACTGGGTCACTTCGATCAGGCGATGGAGAACACGGTGCGCATCGGAGAAATGTGCAACGTGGAGCTGGATTTCTCCAAGCGCTACGCGCCGGTTTACAAAGTCCCGGAAGAGAAACTGCGACCGCAAAGTCGTGGCTTGGCCGTCTCGCCCGAGCGCTCGAGCGGAGCGGCAGCAGCGGCCGAGCCGCAAACGCTCGGGCAAGATGCCCAAGCCACGGATGAAAGATATCTCCGTCAGCTTTGCGAAGACGGCCTCGTCTGGCGCTACGGGACAACCGAAGTCTCAACGGAAATCCGCGAACGACTTGAAAAAGAAATCGCCGTGATCGCGGCGAAACACTTCTGCTCCTACTTCCTCATCGTCTGGGACTTCTGCAACTTCGCCCGCGAGAACGGAATCCCCGTCGGCGCCCGCGGCTCCGGCGTCGGGACGATGGTGGGTTATCTGCTGGGCCTGTGCAACGTCGATCCGATCAAGTTCGGCCTGCTCTTCGAGCGGTTCATGGATCCGAGCCGCAACGAGATGCCGGATATCGACATCGACATCTGCCAGGACGGTCGGCAGAAGGTCATCGATTACGTCCGCAACAAGTACGGCCACGTCGCGCAGATCATCACCTTCGGCACGCTCGCCGCGAAGGCCGCGTGCAAGGACGTCGGCCGCGTGCTCGATGTGCCGCTGGCGGAGATCGACAAGCTGACGAAGCTGATCCCCGGCACGCCGGGCATGACGCTCGACAAGGCGATGACGCAGGTGCCGGACCTGTCGGAGCTTTATCGCAACAACGGTCAGATCAAGCAGGTGATCGACCTCGCCAAGAAGCTCGAGGGCATGTGCCGCAACGCGGGCTGCCACGCGGCGGGCGTGATCATCGCGGACCAGCCGCTCGACACGATCGTCCCGCTCTACAAAGACTCCGACGACAACATCCTCACGCAGTTCGAAGGCCCCATCGCCGAAAAATGCGGGCTGCTGAAGATGGATTTCCTCGGCCTGCGCACGCTGACGACGCTGCAGCGCTCGATCGATCTCGTGAAGCAGACCAAGGGCATCGAGATCGACATCGAGCAGATCGACTTCGGCGATCGCAAAGTGCTCGACCTCTTCTGCCGCGGCGAGACCAAGGGGATTTTCCAGTTCGAATCAGGCGGAATGACGGATCTCTTGCAGAAGATGCACCCGGACCGCCTGGAAGATCTCATCGCCGCCAACGCGCTCTATCGCCCCGGGCCGATGGAGCTGATCCCGGTCTACTGCAACCGCAAGCACGGCCGCGAGCGCGTGCCGAGCGAGCACCCGATCATGGACGCCATCCTCGCCGAGACCTACGGCATCATGGTCTACCAGGAACAGGTGATGCAGATCTTCAACCAGCTCGGCGGCATCGAGCTGGCCAGCGCGTACAAGCTGATCAAGGCGATCAGCAAGAAGACGGTCGATGTCATCGCGAAGTTTCAGCCGCAGTTCATCAAAGGCTGCATCGACAAGGGCATCGCCCAGGACAAGGCCGAAGAGATCTTCGAGCTGATCCTGAAGTTCGGCGGATACGGCTTCAACAAATCGCATTCGACGCGCTACGCCATCGTCGCGTTCCAGACGGCGTACATGAAGACGTACCACCCGGTCGAGTACATGGCCGCGTTGCTCACCTTCGAAATGGGCTCGACGGAGAAGGTGGTCGAATACATCGAGGACTGCCGGCGGCTGCCGATGCCGGACGGATCGCGCGGCGTGAAGGTCCTGCCGCCGGATGTGAACATCTCGGATAAAGACTTCACTCCGATCTACGTCGAGCCGGAGAGCAAGGGAAAGCGCAAGGCGGCGAAGGAGAAGGAAGGCGTCATCCGCTTCGGATTGATGGCGGTGCGCGGCGTGGGTGAGAAGGCGGTCGAGGCGATCATCGATGAGCGGACGAAGAAGGGCGATTTCGCGAGCATTTATGACTTCTGCGAGCGCGTCGATCTTCGCCAGGTCACGCGTTCGACGATCGAGGCGCTGATCAAATGCGGCGCGTACTCCTCGATGAACGCCCGCCGCGCGCAACTGCTCGAAGTGCTCGAGCGCGCCGTCGAGATGGGACAGCAATCGCAGAACGACAAGCGTGCCGGACAAATGAGCATGTTTGGTTCGCCCGAGCCGGCCGCCGCGTCGCTTGCGTCTTCGCGAACGAACGATTTCCTCCCGGATGTCCCCGAGCTCGCCTCCGCCGACCTGCTCAAGTTCGAGAAGGAACTGCTCGGGTTCTACATCACCAGTCATCCGCTCACCGAGCACCAGTCCGCGATGGAGCGCTACTCCACCGCGACCACGCGCGAAGCGATGAACTGCTCGGAAGGCACCGAAGTCCTGATCGGCGGGATGCTCTCCGCCGTCCGCGCCAAGGTCGCGAAAACCGGACGTTCCGCCGGCCAGCGCTGGGCGATCCTCGAGATCGAAGACCTCGACGGCAAGATCGAAGGAATGTGCTTCGCCGAGGTGTTCGCGGACATCGGCCAGCGCTATCCCGGCGTGCTATCCGCCGAGCGGATCGTCTTCGTCCGCGGCAAGGTCGACAAGCGCCGCGAGACGCCGTGCCTGATGATCAACGACGTCATCCCGATCGAGCAGGCGGTCGAGAAGCTGACGACGAGCATCGGCGTGAAGGTCAACGGCCGCTTCGACGTGACGCAGTTCAAAGGCTTGCTGCAAAAGCATCAGGGCAAGAAGGAGCTGTACGTCCAGGTGCAGGCCGGCGACGGGACCAAGGTGTCGCTCAAGATCAACGGCGAGCTGGGCGTGCGCGTCACGCGCGATTTGGTCGATGATCTGGAACTGCTGCTCGGCAACGGAAGCGTCCAACTGGGCGGGGACGGACAACGTCGCATGAAGCGGCTCGCGCAGAAGCAGCAGCAGCTCTTCGCGGCGGCAAGCGCGGAGGACGCGCCCGTCGAGGCGCCCGCGCCGGAAACTGCGATGGAGGATATGCTGGTCGGCACCGAAGACGATTGAAGGATGTCATCCCGCGGTACCCCGAGGGATCTCGGTACCACAGTGCGTCCGAGATCCCTCGGAGTACCTCGGGATGACAATTTGCGGAACCGTCTCGTTATACGTTGACTCCCCCGTCACGATCCGGGTCATCGCTTCGGTCAGACGAGGTCCGAACATCGCGAAGATCGCATCCCGCGCTGTCGGATGGAAATAGAGCAGCTTCGCCAACCGTCGCGCAATGCGCAGCTCGGGCAGGATGAATTGCTCCACGAGTTGCTCGTATGTTTTCTCCACCACGAGCGCTTGCAGCTTGCCCTCGACGATCGCCCGCGCCGCGAGCTGTCCGCTGCCGACCGCGAAGGTGATTCCCTCCGCCGTCACCGGGTCCGCGAAGCCCGCGGCGTCGCCGCTCAGCAACACGCGCGATCGCGCGAAGCCGTCGGATCGCGGCGAGAGCGGGATGACATAGCCGTGCCGGTGAATCGTCAGCGGACGGATCGAGAGGCGACGCAGATAATCGTCCAGCACCTCGTGCAGCTTCACCGCCTCGGGCTTCAGCGAGAGCGCGCCGACCGAGAGGTGCGAGCGCTTGGGGAAAACCCACGCGTAGCCGAAGGGAATGCGGTCGAAGTCGAATCGCGCCGTTGTGGCGTGTTGTTCGAATGATTCGGGCGACACCTCGATCTCGCATTCCAGCGCCGGCACCATGAAGCGGCCGTCGCCAAAGCCCGCGAGCTTTGCGATCGTGCTGCCGGCGCCGTCGGCGGCGATGACGAACTTCGCCGCGATCGCGCCGGCGTCGGTCTTCAGCTCGACACGATCCGATGTGGTTCGCAGATCGGTGACGGCGCGTGCTTGCAGCACCGTCGCCCCCTTCCCCGCCGCCGCTTCGACCAGCAGGTGATCGAGCGCATCCCGCATCGTCATCGTGACGATCGGAGACGGACGATGGACTTCGAAGCGCAGTCGCGGCGACAGGATCATCTGCACGCTGCGGAATTCACGCTCGATGACGGGGCTGATGCCGACGGGAAGCGAACGCACCGCGCGATGGAGCAGCCCCCCGCCGCAGGTCTTGTAGCGCGGAAGCTGGGCCTTTTCCACGATCGCGACGGAAACGCCGCTCGAGGCGAGCACGTACGCCGCCGACGTGCCGGCTGGCCCCGCGCCGACGACCGCGACGTCGAATTCCTCTCGCATCAGCCGTGCGATTCTACTGCGGATTGACCGACTTCTCGTCCCATCCGCCGCCCAGCGCTTTGAGCAGCGCGACCGCGTTGGCCGACACCTGCGTGTCGCTCTGCGCCAGCGCATCCTGCGACGTGAAGAGCGCGCGCTGCGAATCGAGCACGTCCAGGAAGTTGGTCAGACCCCGCTGGTAAAGCTGCTGCGACAGCGACACGGCGCGCTGGTTGGCGGCGACCGACGCCGCCAGCGACTCGCGCCGCACGAACTCCTTCTGATAATTCACCAGCGCGTCCTCCACTTCCGCCAGCGAGTTCAGCACCGTCTGCTGATAGTTCGCCAGCGCTTCGTCGACGACCGCCTTCTCGGCGGCGATGTTGGAGCGGATCTCGCCGGCGTTGAAGATCGGGACGGTGAAACCGGGGCCGAGCGACCAGAAGGTGCTCGCCGAATCGAATAGGTTCGTGAACTTGCTGCTCTGCTGCCCGAGCTGCCCGCTGAGCGTGAAGCGCGGATAGAGCTGCGCCGTCGCGACGCCGACGCGCGCGGTGGCGGCGGCGAGGTTGCGCTCCGCGCGGCGGATGTCCGGGCGGCGGCGCAGCAGATCGCGCGGCAACCCCATCGGCACCTGCGGGGGCGGAAGCGGGATCGGCCGCGGCTGACCGAGCTGCCCCTCCAGCTCGTTCGGCGCCTTGGCCAGGAGGATCGAGAGCTGATGGATCGACTGCGCGACGGCGGCCTGCAGGCGCGGGATGGTCGATTCGGTCGCGGTCACCTGCGCCTCGGAGCGGGCGACGTCGAGATCGCTGGTCAAGCCCGCGTTCAGCTTGGCGCGCGTCAACTCCAGCGTCTGCCGCTGCGCGACCACGTTCTCCTGCGCGATCGCCACCTCGCGCTGCGCGCCGCGCAGCTCCATGTAGTTTCGCGCCACGTCGCCGAGCAGCGTGAGCAAAACGTCGTTCCGATCGGCGATGGTCGCTTCTATGTCCGCGGTGGCGGCTTCGACGCTGCGGCGGATCCCGCCGAAAACGTCGATCTCCCAGCTCGCGTCAAAACCCGCCTGCCAGAAGTCGGTCTCGGCGCCGATGCCGCTGATGGTGCCGCCGGGACCGACGGAGATTCCCCCGCGATTCACCGTTTTCGAGCCCTTCGCGCGCGTGTAGCTGCCCGAGCCGTCCACCGTTGGCCACCACGCCGACGCGGCGACGCCACGCAGCGCGCGCGCCTGCACGACCCGCGCGGCGGCGGCGCGCAGCGGCAGGCTCTGCGCCGCCGCCTCTTCGATCAGACGATCGAGCGCCGGATCGTTGAAGCTGTTCCACCACGCGTTGGTGACGGGGACGGCGGGCAGGGTCGCCGGCTGCGTCGCCGCGGGCTGCGTCGCCGACGCCTTGGCCACCGGCGTCGCATAGTTGCCATAGTCATCCGGCAGGCGCGTCTGGGGCTCTTTGTAATTCGGTCCGACGGTGCAGCCGGCCAGGAGGACCGCGCCGGCCAGCGTTGCGATGGATCTGTTCATTGTCTCGGGTCGTGCAAAATTCACTTCGAGTTCTCCGTTCCCTGCTGCTGTTGTTGCGAAGATGCGAGCGACGGCTGCGTGGTGCCCGCGCGGGCCCCCGCGGGCGGCGCGTCGATGTACACGTCCATCTGCTGGCCGACGTAGATCGGCAGGCTCCCGCGGTCAAAGGCATATAGCACCTGGAGGACGCGCGTGTCCACGCGCTCGGTGCTGTCGCCGGTGAGCGATCGCTTCGGGATGACGTAAGGCTCGATGCGGACGAATTTCAAGTCGGTCTTCAAATCGCGGTTCCCGCGCACGTATGCCGCCGCCGCCGCGTCGGGGCGGACACGCCACGCGTCGTTCTCGTCAACGTCCACGCGGACGTGAACGACGTTGGTATTACCGATTAACATCAGCGGCGTGGCGAGCGCGCCGGTCTGCGCGTATTCGCCGAGCCGGATCTTCACCTGAAGCACCTGCCCGTCCACCGGCGCTTTGACCAAGCGACGGTCCGTCTCGATCTTCGTCGCTTTCACCTGCGCTTCGGCGCTCTCGGCCTCCGCCTGCGCCTGCGCGAGCTTCGCCTCCTGCACCTGCACGGCGTAACGCTTGCGTTCCAGCTCGTCCTTCGAGACGGCGCGGGCATCCTGCACGCCCTGCCACATCTCGAGCTGGTTCTTCACGTCCGCGAGCGAAGCGGCGGCAGTGGCGGCGCTGGCCCTGGCGGATTGCACGCCGGCGATGCGGACGGCCAACTCCGCCTGCAGATCGCGATCATCGATCTTAAAGAGCGGCTGCCCCGCTTTCACCTGATCGCCGACCTTTACGTCGATCTCGGTGACGACTCCGCCGACCGGCGTGCCGACGGCGATGTTCTCGGTGCTCGCTTCGACCAGCCCGGTGCCGGCGACGTAAGCATCGAAGCTCGGTTGCGCCGGCTCGGCGATCGGCGCCGCCGGCGGAAGCTTGCGCTGTCCCGCCACCACCGAATACACCGCCACCATCACGCCCAGGACGGCCAGCACCGGGAGAAGAAACTTGCGGATCATGATTTCGTCTCGCTTTCGTCAGTTGAAGCGGCCGGCGTGGCGCGGTGGTCGTCGGAGACACTGAGCACGCGGCCGTCGTCCATGCGTGCGATGCGGTCGGCGAACTCGAAGATGCGCGCATCGTGCGTGACGATGATGAGCGCGCGATCGTGCTTGAGCGCGACCGACTTGAGCATCTCCATCACCTTGTGTCCGGTCTCGTGATCGAGGGCGCTGGTCGGCTCGTCACAGACGATGAGCCTGGGATCGTGCACCAGGGCGCGGGCGATCGCGACGCGCTGCTGCTGCCCGCCGGAAAGCTGCGACGGGAGCGAATGCGCGCGATCGCCCAGCCCAACCCGCGCGAGCATGTCGCGCGCCTTCCCCACCGCCCCGCCGCGGGCGGCGCCGTTGATCAGCAGCGGGATCGCGACGTTTTCCGCCGCCGTCAGCGTCGGCAGCAGGTTGAACGCCTGGAAGACGAAGCCGATCGTCTCGCCGCGGTAACGCGTCTTTTCGCGCTGCGACATGCGCGAAAAATCCCGGCCGAAGACGGCGCATTCGCCGGCGTCGCGGTCGAGGATGCCGGCGATGACACTGATCAGGGTCGTCTTCCCACACCCGCTGGGGCCGACAAGCATCATCAACTCGCCCGCGCGCACGTCGAGGTCGATCCCGCGCAGCGCCGTCACCTCGGCGTCGCCGCTGCCATAGGTTTTCGTCACGCCTCGGCACCCGACGGCGACGCCGCCGGCGCTGGTGTGCGCCGTGGGATTCTGATATTCGATCGTCGTCGAAGTCATGGTCGCGTCATCCCTTAAAGACGATGGCCGGTTCGAGCGTGATGACTTTCCTCATGCTGATCAGCGACGAGAGCACGCAGATGAGCGTCACCGCTGCCGCGCTGATCAGCAGCAACTGCCACGGCATGAGGAACGACAGCTCGGTGTTGCGCGTGGCGAATCCGAACGCGGACGCGAGGCCGACGCCCAGCCCGTACCCGATCGATCCGACGACGACGGCCTGGATAAGGATCATCCGCAGCAGCGTGCCGTTGCCCGCCCCCATCGCCTTGAGCGCGCCGAAGTGCCGCAGGTTGTCCAGCGTGAAGTTGTAGAACGTCTGCCCGGCGATCGCGGTGCCGACGATGAACCCCAGCGCGATCGCGATCCCGAAGTTGATCGGGATGCCGGTGTACTTCATGAAGTAGCCGTAGGTCAGGTCCTTGAACTGATCGCTCGTGTACGCCGCCAGGCCCGTGCCGCGGGCAATGCGCGCGCAAAGTTCCGCTTTGTTCACGCCCGGCCTGGCCTTGACCAGCACGAACGAGAGCAGCTTTCGTTCGCGCGGCGCGAAAAGCGTCGCCCGCGAATAGGTCGTGAACACGACCGGCTGCGACTGGAAGGTGCGCGACACATGGCAGACGCCGACGACGACCGCGCGGTGGTCGTTCAGCTCCAGCGTGTCTCCGATCCTGATCGGATCGCGCGTCCCGTCCGCGCGGACGTGCGCCAGCTTGTCGGCGGCGCCGATGTCGTCGACGATCACGGCGTCGCTCTTGCGCAGATCAGCGAGTGACCCCTGCACCATCGTCGGCGGCCCGCCGATCAGCGTCGCGTCATCCAGCCCCAGCACGTTGCAGGTCTGGAAGTTTCCGTTGCTCAGCCGCGCCTTGAGCAGGCCCTTGTACAGCGGCACCGCCCATTGCACGCCGCTGATCCCGCGCACGCGGAGGAGCTGCGTGTCCTGCAGCGGCTTGACGTCGTCGATGAACTGCACCTTCGGGTCCATGACCCAGACGTCGGGCAGACCGAGGTCGGTGATCGCGCCGAACGTCCGCGTCATCAGCCCGACGAAGATCGCCGCCTGCTGCGTGATCAGCAGCGACGCGAACGTCAGCCCCATGATGATGCCGAAGTACTTGGCGCGGTCGCCGACAAGCATTTTGAGCGCGACCAGGTTCATGACGCTTTTTCTTCCGTGCGGCGGCGGCTTGAGCGCGCGATCCGGCGAAGCCCACCGACCGAGAAGCTCGTGATGTGCTCCGCCAGCGCTTCGACCGCCGACGCGTCCACCTTCTCGTCGGGAAAGACGCGCACGAGCATCGGCCGGGCGAAGTGGTAAAAGAGGATTTGCCCCACGATGCTGCGGGCACAGCGATGAACGAGCTCGTCCGGCGCGTCGGCGCCGATCTCGGCGCGGATGATGTCCGAAAGCAGATTGAGTCGCGGCTTGACGCCGTCGTCGGCGATCTGCTGGAGCACCGCCGTCGGCTCGGCCATCTCGCGCGCCATCAGCTTCCCGTGCCACGCGGGCTTGCCCGCCTTGAGAAACCCGCCGAGCATCCCGGCGATGAAGCTGTGAAGTCGCTGCCGCGGCGCGGCGTCGGGGGGGACCGTCAATGCGGACACGTCACCGGCGGCGCAACGATGCGCGTAGCGCACCGCCGACGCGTACAGCTTTTCCTTGTCGCCAAAGTGATAATTGACGGCGGCGACGTTGGCGTCGGCGCGGCGGCAGATATCGCGAATGGTCGCAGCGCGGAAACCCTTCTCGGCGAAGACTTCGCCTGCGGCTTCCAGTAGCCGCTGGCGCGTAATGAATTGTTCTTCGGCGGCCTCGCGCATCGAACGCATGATTGAAACATGCGCCCGAAAAGTCAAACGTTCGTTTTATATGCGCCGCAAATCCATTTGCGTCATGTCTTTAGAGATACAAGGCGATGACGCTTACCGAGAGCGGCGGCAGCTTGAGCCGCAAGCTCCCGTTCTTGAGCGGCATCGCCCCCACCTCGCGCGGCGCCACCACGTCCGGCCGCTCGAAGCTGTTCGACGCCTTCGGATCCAGCCCCCAGATCTGCCGCGACGCCGCCACCTTCGCCGGCGCGTTCGCGCCGCGGAAGCTGATCTCGACGTTCAGCGTTTCGGTCTGCCCGCGATGCACGAGGAACACCGCCGCCTTCTTCGTCGCGTCATCCACCGTCGCCGCCACATCAAGCAGCGGCACATCGCCGAAGCGCTTGGTGCTGATCGTGGCCACGTCCACCTTCGGCCGCAGCGATTTGCCGCGCGCGTGCTGCGCGTACATCACGAACGGATAGAACGTCGATTCCCTCAGCAGGTCATCACCGCGCGTCTTCAGCGGCGCGATCACGTTCACCACCTGCGCGATGCACGCCATTTTGAGCACGTCGCACTTGCGCAGGAAGACGTTGAGCCACTGCGCCACGACGAGCGCGTCCTCGAGGTTGTACGTCTCCTCGCACAGCGGCGGCGCGACACGCCAGCCGCCGTCGAACTTTCGGTCCTTGTACCAGACGTTCCACTCGTCCTGGCTGAGATAGATGTCGTGCTTGGCGCCGAGCTTCTGCTTCGTCTCGCGCAGCACGGTCGCAAGCGTGTCGATGTGATGCTCGAACTCATTCGCGTAGCCGAGGAAGCTGGCCGTATCGTTCTCCCAGTTGGTCGCGTAGTTGTGCAGCGAGAGGAAGTTGGCGTACTCCCAGCAAAGCTCGAGCGCGGTGCGGTCCCATTGCGGGAACGTTTTCATCCACGGTCCCGACGAGCCGCAGACGATCGTCTGGATCGACGGGTCGGTTAGGCGCATGATCTTCGCCGCCTCGCGCGCCTTCTTCGCGTAGTCCTCGGCGGTGAGCTGCCCGATCTGCCAGGGGCCGTCCATCTCGTTGCCGAGACACCAGTATTTCACAGCGTGGGGCCTGGGATAGCCGTGTTTCCCGCGTAAATCCGCCAATTCCGTGCCCGGCGGGGCATTGCAATACTCGACGTATCGCGCGGCGTCGGCGGTGGTTCCGGTGCCGAGGTTCACCGCGAGCATCGGCTCGATCTTCAACTCTCGGCAGAAGTCGACAAACTCGTTGGTGCCGAACTGATTCGTCTCGATCGACTGCCACGCGAGCTCGCGCCGACGCGGCCGCTCTGCGCGCGGCCCGACGCCGTCCTGCCAGAAATAATTGCTGACGAAATTCCCCCCTGGCCAGCGCATCACCGAAAGCTGCATCTCGCGCAGCGCATCGAGCACGTCCTTGCGCAGGCCATGCTGATCCGCGTGTTTCGACTCGGGGTCGTAAATCCCGCCGTAAATGCACCGTCCGAGGTGTTCGGCGAAACCGCCGAAGATCGTGCGCGGGATCTCGGCGATGACGTCGTCGGTGTCGATCGTGACCCTCGCGATCGTCTCCGCCGCCATCGCTACTTCCCATCCTTCGCTGCCCGAACCGCCCCCACGTACGCCGGCGGGAGAAGTTCGCTCTCTCCGCTCGGCGGCGCCCACCACTTGGGCTTCTCCGTGTAAATCCAAACGTATTCGTCCGCCGTCGCCAGCGCCTTGCGCACACTCGCCCGGAACTGCTGCGGCGTGAAGTAGTTTTTCGAAAGGTCCTTGACGTCCCACCCGTTCTTCCGCCAGTCCTGATCCATCCACAGCCCGAAGCCGGCCGACATGTGCGCGCGATACTGATCGACCGAGCCGACGATCGGCAGCACGCCCTGGCGCATCATCTTCAGGCCGTCGTCGAACTCCGACATCTGCTTCCAGGCGTAGGAGATCTCGAATCCGTCGACGATCTTCGCATCGCCGCGCGCGGCCTCGAGCATGCCGTCGAGGAACGGCGCGAGCAGCGAATACTCCACTCCCGCGAGCTTCGACTTGTCCTTCGCCCCCTGAACCAGCGGCAGCGTGTAGCCGAAGGTGAGGAACACGGTCAGATCCGGGTAGCCCTGCCCAAACGCCTCCATCACCTCGCGGCCGCGCTGCTTCGCCTGCTGTGCGTACTGATCGAACGATTTGGTCTTGGCATCGCGCTGCTTCGAATAATTCCACAGCGGCGCGGCGTACTGCTCGATATCGAAAAGAACGCCGGCAGCGTTGCCCCGCTTCGCGATCGTGGCGGCGAGCTTGGCGTTCTTCACGATCGCCGCAAAATCGTCGAACCAATCCACATCCCCCGGCGTGACGTCGAAGCGCAGAAAGTTGTGCGTGAAGGTTGTGAACTTCGTCGCGTTCAGATCATCGATCGCCTTCTGCAACTCCGCCGCCGTGAACGCGCGCTTGCCCCATCCCTGCGAGAGAAAATCGCTCGTGAGCGTGAAGACGCAGCCGTCGAACGGCATTTGCTCCATCCTGGCGACGTGCTTGCGCATGAACGCCGCATCCGGCTCGTCCCACCCGAACTCGATCAGCTTCTTCGATGTCGATCGAGTGGTTTGAGCGCCGGCGAGGGAGCAACAGATCAACAGGCAAGCAATGAGCCGCATGCCGACGAAATTACCACAAAAACAATTTCACTACTCTTTCTTCTCCTCAGCCGCTCCCTGCACCGCCGCCAGCAGCGGGTCGAGCTCTTTCTCGCCGTTGTAGCGCACGGCATTGATGAAGAAGGTCGGCGTCCCGTTCACGCCGCTGCGCAGGCCGCCGCGGAAGTCTTCGCGCACGCGGCGGGCGAAGATCTCGGAGGACAGGTCCGCGTCGAAACGATAGATCTCCAGGCCGATCTTCAGCGCATACTGGTGCAGATCGACTTCCGCGAGACCGTCCTGGTTTTCGTAGAGCAGGTCGTGCATCTCCCAGAACTTCCCCTGCGCCGCGGCCGCCTCCGCGGCTTGAGCGGCGACGCCGGCGTGCTCGTGCACCGTATTGATCGGAAAATTCCGGAAGACAAAGCGCAGCGAATCGCCCATGCGCTGCTGGATCGCTTTCACGACCGGATACGCCTTGCCGCAGTACGGGCATTCGTAATCCCCATACTCGACGAGCGTGACCGCCGCGTCCGCCGGGCCCTGCGCGTGATCGCGCGCGCTCACCGGAACGGCCAATCGCGGCGCGTGCTGATCGAGCTTCATGCCGCGTGTTCCTTCATCTCATCCAGCGCCCCCAGAATCCCGTGCGCGCCGGGATTCTCATCGATCGGGGAGAGATAGCTCCAGCGGATGATGCCTTCGGCGTCGATGACGAAGAGAGCGCGCTTGCTCGTCCCCCATTTCTCGTCATACACGCCGTACGCGCGGCTCACTTCGCCCTTGGGCTCGAAATCGGAGGCGAGCGGGAACTTGAGCTTGCGGTCCTTCGCATACGCCAGGTGACACCACGGCCCGTCCACGCTCACGCCGACGATGTGGGCATCGTATTCGGCGAACTCCTCGAGCGATTCGTTGTACAGCGCCATCTGATCGCCGCAGACCGGGCTGAAGTCCGCCGGATAGAACGCCAGGATCACCGGCCTGCCGCGCAGGCTGCGCAGCGACACGCGCTGGTCCGGCCCGGCGGGCAGATCGAAATCGGGCGCGCGCGTGCCGGCGGCGAGGATGTCATTCTCTTGGGTGCTCGTCATGAAAGCATCCTAGGCAGGGGAAGGATTACACAGTGGCGCGGAGGACACAAGAAACAAGAAGGCCCGCCACACGTTCAATGTGACGGGCCTTTTGAGTGTCAAAGCGAACGAGGGCGACGGGGCTCGAACCCGCAACCACCGGATCGACAGTCCGGTACTCTATCCAATTGAGCTACGCCCCCGGGCTCAAATCGCTTTGAGTCCCTGAATTTAGGCCGCTCGCAACTCTTGTCAAGGGGAACGCTTCTTCCGATCCTACGCCGCCTCGCCTGGCGCAGTTCAGGCTCGTGCGCCGGCGCGACGGCGGCGCAACGGTATACTCGCGCTCAGACACGCGCACTCACCCAAAGGCAGGGAAGGCCGACGATGATCCTCGCGGGAATTGACGAAGCCGGGTACGGACCGCTGCTGGGGCCGCTCGTCGTCGGGTGCTGCGCCTTCGAACTCGCCGGCGACGACATCGATCCCGCTTCCGACGAGCTGCCCTGCTGCTGGAAACGGCTCAAGAAGCTCGTCAGCAAGAACCGCACGAAGAACAACAGGAAGCTCCACGTCAACGATTCGAAGATCGTCTATCAGTCAGGTCTGAAGGAGCTGGAGCGCGCGATTCTGGCGCTGCTGGCGACCAGGATCGAAACCTGCGAGGGCATCGAGCACCTGCTCGCCCTCGTCGCGAATCACGCGGTCGATGACATCAGGAAGTATCCGTGGTATCAGCCGTTCGACGGCGAGCGCTTTCCCCTCGAGCAGGATTTTCTGCCCGTGCGGCTTTTCGCCAACGCGCTGCGGGCGGAGATGGACAAATCCGCGTGTCATTGCGATTACCTGGGCGCGCGCATCGTCAGCGAGCGCAAGCTCAATGAGCTGATCAACTCCACGCACAACAAGGGGAGCGCCCTCTTCTCAACCGCGGCGATTCATCTCGATCACCTCCTCCGCAATTACGGCGACAAAGGGCTGGTCATCTTCTGCGACCGCCAGGGCGGCCGCGCGCATTACGGCTCGCTGCTCCGCCTGATGTTCGAGGACTGGCACCTCGAGATCGTGCACGAGGAAGAATCGCGCGCGGAGTATCGATTGCTGAAAGACGGCAACGTCGTCCGCGTCCTCTTCTGCGAAAAGGCGGAAACGCAGTGCCTGCCCGTGGCGGTTGCGTCCATGCTGAGCAAATATCTCCGCGAAGCGCTGATGACCCGCTTCAACGCCTTCTGGCGGCGGCACCTCCCCGCGCTGGAGCCGACCGCCGGCTACCACACCGACGGCGTCCGCTTCCTCGGCGACATCAACGACAAGCGGCAGGAGCTGGGCATTCCGGATGAGCTGTTGATTCGCTCGCGATAATCCGTAAACACATTTAGCCCGCCGCTCGCGGCGGGGCATTTTCAAAAGGCGCCGCCGTAAACGGCGGGCGATGTGATGAAGACCAGCCTCCAATGGCTCAGCGAACTGCTTCCCGGCACAGCCCTCGATGCCAACGCGTGCGCCGATGCGCTCATGCGCGGCGGACTGCCCGTCGAGACGATCGAGCAGCACGGAGACGATCGCGTGCTCGACGTCGAGGTGACGTCCAACCGCAGCGATTGCCTCTCGCACGTCGGCGTCGCGCGCGAGCTTTCCGCACTGCTGAATCGCGATTTCCGCGACGTTCAGATCGAGCCCAAAGAATCCTCCGCACGGGCGGCTGATGCGACGTCCGTCCGCATCGACGCGCCGCAGCTCTGTCCGCATTACACCGCGCGCGTCATCCGCAACGTCAAGGTCGCACCGAGCCCCGACTGGATGAAACGCCGCCTCGAAGCGATCGGGCTGCGCTCAATCAACAACATTGTGGACGTGACGAACTACGTCATGTTCGAGCTCGGCCAGCCCCTGCACGCGTTCGACTTCGACCAGCTCGCGCAGCGCAAGATCATCGTCCGCGAAGCCAAAGCCGGCGAGTCGATCACCAGCATCGACGGCCACGAGCGAAAGCTCTCGCCCGGCATGCTGGTCATCGCCGACGGCGAGAAGCCGGTGGCGCTGGCGGGCGTGATGGGCGGCCTGCACTCGGAAGTGTCGCAGGGGACGAGCAACGTATTGCTGGAGTCGGCGCGCTTCGATCCGCTGTCGGTCCGACGGACCGCTCGCGCGCTGGCGATGAAGAGCGACAGCTCCTATCGCTTCGAGCGCGGCATCGATCCGACCTTGCCCGATCGCGCCAGCCGCCGGGCCGCGCAGCTCATCCTGCAAACCGCCGGCGGCGAGCTGCTCGCGGGCGTCGCCGAGGCCGGCAAATGCGATTTCACACCGAAGCAGATCACGCTGCGGCTTGAACGCCTCAACAAGCTGCTCGGCGTGGCGATCTCCGCCGACGAAGCGGTCGATGCCCTGCGTCGCGTCCAGCTCGCGCCGCGGCGCGACGGCGACGATCGAATCATCGCGACCGTCCCGAGCTGGCGGCTCGACCTGCACATCGAGGCGGACCTGATCGAGGAAGTCGCCCGCGTCATCGGTTACGACCGCATCCCCGTGCGCGAGCAGATCGAGATCGAGCTCGTCCCGCCGCAGCCCGACGCGCGGGCGATGGAACTGATCCGCCGCGTCCTCGTCGGTTCCGGTTACTTCGAAGCGGTGACGTTCACCTTCGTCAGCGACGCCCTCGCCGGCGACTTCGTCGGCTCCGAGTATTCGGGACTTCCGCGCGCGGACGCTTCAGTGCGAAAGGCCGACGCCCGTCTTCGTCCCAGCATCCTTCCGGGACTGCTCGAAGCGGTCCGTCGCAACGAAGCCAACGGCGCGGTGATCGAAGCCGGCGGCGCGAAGCTGTTCGAAGCCGGCAGCGTCTTCGGCGTCGATGCCGCGGGCAAGTTGGACGAGCGCCGCAAGCTCGCCCTCGTCGGCGCCGCCGATGTCCGCGCCGTCCGCGGCGCCGTCGAAGCGCTGCTGAGCAGGCTCGACGCGTCACGATCGATCACCATCATCCCCGAAGACCGCGCCGGCTTCGCCAAAGGCGCCGCCGGTCGAATCGAATGGGGCGGCAAAGCCGTCGGTCATCTCGGACGGATCGACAAGAAGATCGCGGACAAGCTTTCACTGCGCGAGAGTCCCGCGGCGGCGGAGCTCGACCTCCCCGCGCTGATCACCGGCACGCAGCACGTCCCGCAATTGCAGGCGCTTCCGCGCTTCCCCGCCGTGCGGCGCGATCTGACACTGGATGTGCCGGATGAGACGCGTTACGACGCGATCGACGCGCTCGTGCACAAGCTCAAGCTCGCCGACCTGGAAGACGTTGAGTACGTCACCACCTACCGCGGAAAGCAGGTCGAGAAGGGGAAGAAGAGCGTGACCGTCGCGCTGTCGTTCCGATCCCCGACCACGACGCTCACCAGCGAGCAGGTCGAGTCGTCGGTGCAGAAGGTGATCGAATCCGCAAAGGGCGCGCTGAACGCGACGATCCGCGCATGACCGGACTTGCCGCTGAACTGGCAAGCCCGCGCGATCCACCCGTTACACCCGTCACTTCTGCGTCGTCGCAGGCGCGCTCGTCGCCGCAGACTGCGTCGTCGCCGGTTCTTCCGCGACGCTCGACGCCGGGACCGACCGGATCGCGTCGTCGATCCGCCGGATCAACGCGAAGTCCTTCTTGAACGAGCACGGGACGAACTTGCTCTGCGCGCTGGCGGCGAACTCGCGCTCCACGCCGGTGCCCTTCCACTGGAAGCTGAAGAACGCCTCTTTCACCTTCGCCGCCAGCTCCGGCTTCAAAGTGCAGACGTAGCCGAACCCCGCCGTCGGAAAATCCTCGGATTCGTAGATCACGCGGAACTGATCCTTCTTGATCAGCGGCGGATCCTCCGCCATCGCGCGCTGGAGCAGATCGCTCGCGACGGCGGCGGCCTGGTAGGTGTGATTGGCGATGCCGACGATCGATTCGTTGTGCCCGCCGGAGTAGCGGATGCTGAAATCCTTCGCCGGCTGAAGTCCGTTGTCGCGGCTTAGGAGCACCAGC
>JAICTV010000215.1 GCA_025936175.1 Phycisphaerae bacterium | reverse complement strand
GAAGGCCGGCTGGCGGGACTCATCACGATGCGCGACATCGACAAGCTCCACCAGTTCCCCAACAGCTGCAAGGACAAGCGCGGCCGGCTGCGTGCCGGGGCGGCGACGGGCGTGAAAGATTTCGCCCGCGTTGAAGCGCTCATCAAGGCGGACGTGGACGTCGTCGTCGTCGACACCGCCCACGGTCACAGCAAAAACGTCCTCGACACAGTGCGCGAGATCAAGAAGAACTGGACCATCCAGGTGATCGCCGGCAACGTCGCAACCGCCGAGGGTGCGAAGGACTTGATCGACGCCGGCGCCGACGGCGTGAAGGTCGGCATCGGTCCCGGGGCGATCTGCACGACCCGCATCGTCAGCGGGGTCGGTGTGCCGCAGGTGACGGCGATCTTCCAGGCGTGCAGCGTCGCCGAGAGCGCGGGCGTGCCGGTCATCGCCGACGGCGGCATCCGCCACAGCGGCGACATCACCAAGGCGATCGCCGCCGGCGCGTCCGCCGTCATGATGGGATCCCTCTTCGCCGGCCTGGACGAATCGCCGGGCGAACTGGTCATCCACCAGGGCCGGCGCTACAAGACCTACCGCGGCATGGGCTCGATGGGCGCGATGATCGCCGGCTCGTCCGATCGCTACGGCCAGGCGGGGGTCCGCGACCGCGGCAAGCTCGTCCCCGAAGGCGTCGAAGGCCGCGTCCCGTACCGCGGCCCGCTGGGCGATTTCGTCTACCAGCTCGTCGGCGGCCTCCGCGCCGGCATGGGCTACTGCGGAACGAAGAACATCGAGCAGCTCCGCACGAGCGCGAAGTTCTGCCGCGTATCGGCGGCGAGCATGACCGAGAGCCACCCGCACGACATCACCATCACCAAGGAATCGCCCAACTACATGGTGGAGGCGAACCAGGATTGAGCGGGCGCAGGGAAAAAGGAAAAAGGAAAAATGAAAAAGGCACGAAGTCATTGCGTCGCCGCGGCTGTCTGCCGCTTTTCCTTTTTCCTTTTTCCTTTTTCCTTCTGCCTCGCAGCCTGTTCGTCCAATAAACACCCCACGACCAGGCCGGCTGACGCGTACGAGCGGCAGGATGCGGCAATGCGGGACCCTTTCGGGTATTCTCCGCTGGGCGAGAAACCCGATATCAGCGGAGGCGGCATCTCCGACTACGACCGCAACGGAATGAAGAAGGATGTCGATCATGTGCTCAACCCGTAATTTCATTCGCAGCCGTTCCGCGCTGGCCCTGAGCTGCGCGGGCGTGATCGTCGCGGGGTTTGGCTGTCAGGCGACGGTCCCGCCGCGCGCGGAGAAGCTGAACAATCCGCCGCTGGTCGTCGATGACGCGATGCAGCGGCGCGAGTGGGATCGGTCGATCTCCTACTACCCCAACGGCGACACGGTCGGCGGCGGCACCGGGTACTTCATGCAGACGCACGAGACGATCCAGGACCCGTACCGCCGGGTGGCCGATCCGATCGTCGCCACCGGCAACATCGTGGCGCTGCCGGCGGGGCTCTTCATCAACTCCCCCTTCAAGCCGCAGGTGACGCAGGGCGCGATGATCCCGCCGTCGTACACCGTTCAGCCGGCGCTGCCGTAGCGGCGGCGCGTTAAATGGATTCGTTTTGTCAGGCGCGCACGCGATAAAGCTGAACATTTCCCCATTTCTGCGCTGAAAACGCGGTTTTGCGTTGGCTTCGATTGGGTTCGTTTCGCGGTGCAAAACGAGTTCGTTCGTGGCAATGGGTTCGTTTTGCGCAATCGACGCGTGGGTATGACATTCCACGATATTCCGCGACATCGGCCCCTCCTACGTTCATGGTCGGACGAAGGCTCATCCCTCAATCCCGAGCGATTGCAGAAATGTGATCACGGATGTGCAACGCGCCAGCTAAATGCGCTCGGTCCGGCCGGAATCTGAGATTTGAAATCTGAGATTTCAGATTTGGGCGTTCCAGGTTTCTGCGCGCAAACGGGCAATCGCGAGGTTACATCGCGCGGCGACGCCGACGGACGAGGGCGGGACCGACCAGCACCGCGACAGCGGCAATTGACGACGGCTCTGGCACGGCCGAGACGTAGATCTTTCCGGGTTGTGAGTAATCGACCGTGTAGCCCGGCGTGACGTGGTCGAAGACGCCGTTCAGTGCCCCGACCTGGCTGGCGATGAGGTAGGGACCAGTGCCGGCGCTGAGCTCCGTCAGGTCGAGATAGTCGTCGCCGCTGAGATCGAGGTGGCCCTGGAAGGTGGCCTGCGCCAGCGGGCCGCCGAGCTCCACATGCAAGTGTCCGCCGCCGGCGAGCGAGACGGTGCCGGCGGTACCCATGACGCAGCCGTTGAGGATGGAAAGCGTGCCATCGCACGCGATGTCGTCGAAGAGAGTTGTGCTGTTTCCCGGCACGTCGGCTTCGACGGCGCCGTGGATGAAGGTGTCGTAGGCGATCGCCGTGCGGGTCCCGCCGATGTCAGCGCTGCCGTGAATGGTGATGCCGGCCCCGATAACCAGCGGCAGCCCGGTGCTGCCGTCGTTGATTGAGGTGACGTTGTTGGTGGCATGGATGATCCCACTGCCGGTGATTCCGTTGGGGATGAGCAGCCACGCGCCGCCGGCGTCAAGGTTGCCGTTGAAGGTCACGCCGTCCAGCGTGACGGTCGGCGTCGGAACGGACGGAGCGACGAAGAGATCATGGCCGGGCAGCGCGTCGAGGGTTCCGCCGATGAAGTGAGCGCCGTCGCCGATCCGCCAGTCGTTGACGGCGCCGTTGGTGAAAGTCGAGCCGGTCAGGTTCACGGTTGCGGAGGCTGGGCGCCAGCTAATCTGCAGCGTTCCGCCGTGATTCTCGATGGTATCAAGCGCGGCGGGCGTGAAGGTTCCGCTGACGGTGAGCAGCCCGCCGTTCTTCGCCTCGATCGTCCCGGAATTGGTCAAGCCGTTGGCGCGGAGATTGAGAGTGTCGCTAAAGGCATCGGCGGCGATGTGGCCGTTGTTAGTCATGGGGCGGGAGAAGCTGCCGAACGTTCCCAAGCCGTGGGCGGTGATGCCCGAGCCCACAGTGAACGCGCTGCCGGTGGGAAGAAAGGACGCGGAGTTAAGATTCACGTTTCCGTCGCCGGCGAGCGATGTATCGGTTTTCGCGACGGCGCCAAGGACGAGCGAGAGATCCCCGTTGAGCGTCACGCTGCCGGTGGCCGTGAGCTGCGAGCTGCCTCCGACGGCGAGGCTGTCGCCGGCGTCGACGGAGAGGTTATTGATCGTCGCCGTTCCGCTGAACGTGACCGAGGAGTTCGCGACGTTGGAGCCGTCGATCGCCACGTCGTACTGATCGCTCGCGTTGTTGTTCGGAACGACACCGGTGGACCAGTGCGTGGCATCGGACCAACTGCCCGTGCCGCCGGTCCAAGTGGCGGTTTGCACCGCCGCAATCGCAGCGATCGGCGCGAGACCGAAGGCCGCGGCGACGGCGATGCGGCGCACGGCTGAATTACGTTTCTGTTGGTTTCGTGCAGGGTACAGCATGAGAAAATCCCCTCCGGGAGCACGAATTATGACCCCCCCGCAAACTAAATGCCAGTCCTCAGGAGCTTTACCCCAAGAGCAATTGCGCGAGGCGCAGGGGCGGTGCTAATGTTTGTGCCGTTCGTCGGTCGTTCGCCTATCGCATGATCGTTGCCGTACGTTCCGGGCCGACGCTCACCATCTTGACCGGCGCGCCGATGAGGACTTCCACGCGCTTCACGTATTGCTGCGCTTCCTTCGGCAAGTCTTCGAAGCGTCTGGCGGCGGAGATATTGCCGCGCCAGCCGGGGAGGGTTTCGTAGATCGGCTCGACTTCGGCCAGGACGTCCATGTCGGCGCGGAAATAGTCGAGGCGCTGGCCGTTGTGTTTGTAGCCGGTGCAGATCTGGACGTGATCCAAACCGGAGAGGACGTCGATGAGCGTCAGCGCGACATGGGTGATGCCGCAGAGGTCGACGGAATATTTCACGGCCATGGCGTCGAGCCAGCCGCATCTTCGCGGGCGTCTCGTGGTGGTGCCGTACTCGTTGCCGCGCTCGCGGATGTAGTTGCCGATGTCGTTGTCCTGCTCGGTCGGAAACGGGCCACCGCCGACGCGCGTCGAGTAGGCCTTCATGATGCCGTAGAAGTTCTGCACGGTCTGCGGCGGCACGCCGGAGCCGGTGTAGAGCCCGAGCGCGGAGCAACTGCTGCTCGTGACGTAAGGATAGGTGCCGTGATCGACGTCGAGCAGGACGGCGTGCGCGCCTTCGAAGACGATGCGCTTGCCGGAGCGGGCGTACTCGATCAGCAGGTGGCCGGTGTCGTCGACGAAGGGGGCGAGGCGGCGGCCGAAGTCGCGGTAGGTCTCGAAGATCTGCCGCCATTCGAGCGGCGGGGCGTCGTAGAGGCATTGAAGGACCTTGTTTCGCTCGTTGACGATCCGGCCGATCTTCTGCTTGAGGTTTTCCTCGTGCAGGAGATCGGCGACGCGGACGGCGGTTGCGCGCTGCATCTTGTCGGCGTAGGTCGGGCCGATGCCGCGGCGGGTGGTGCCGATCGCGCCGCCCTCGGCGGATGATTCGCGCGCGGCGTCTTCCTGCTTGTGATAGGGCATCACCAGGTGCGTCTTGTAGCTGATGCGGAGATTCTGCGGCGTGACCGCCAAGCCGCGGGCGGCGAGCTCGTCGATCTCCTTGAGCAGCACTTCGGGATCGAGCACGACGCCGTTGCCGATGATGTTCATCACGCCCGGGCGGAAGACGCCGACGGGGAGCAGGTGCGTCGCGTATTTTTCGCCGCCGATGCGGACGGTGTGGCCGGCGTTGGCGCCGCCGCAGTAGCGGACGACGACGTCGGCGTGCTCGGTGAGGAAATCGACGATCTTTCCCTTGCCCTCATCGCCCCACTGGAGGCCGACGACGCAGGTGTTGCCTTGGAGAGTGGGGGTCACGGGGGTGAAGCCTTTCTGGTGCGTAAACGCGCTCGAACGCGCGAAAGTAAGTGTGGTGGGGAGGGGTGTCAAGGAAGCTCGAATGACGAAACCAGAATGACGAATCAAGCACGAAATCCGAATGACGAACTGCGGCAGATTTCTCGTCATTCGTTATTCGTCATTCTTTCGGATTTCTGGTTTCGTCATTCGGATTTCCGCGCAGCGGGCCGGTTTGTTAGCATGCTTTGCCCGTTCGCTCCGAGGGATTTTTGCGCAGGAGAGTGCACACATGTCTGAACAACAGGAACAAGCGATTTCGTCGACGTTGCAGGAGAACCGATTGTTCCCGCCGCCGGCGGAGTTCGCGGCGAAGGCGCGGATCAAGTCGCGGGCGGAGTACGACCGCATGTACCGCGAGTCGATCGATCGGCCGGAGGAGTTCTGGGGAAAGCAGGCGGAAGGACTGAGCTGGTTCAAGAAGTGGGACAAGGTGCTGGAGTGGAACTGCCCGAACGCGAAATGGTTCGTCGGCGGGAAGTTGAACGTCTCGTACAACTGCCTCGACGCGCAGATCGAAAAAGGCCGCGGCGAGAAGACGGCGATTTTGTGGGAGGCTGAGCCGCTCAACAGCGGCAAGCCGGAAATTCGGAAGATCACGTTCAAGCAGCTTCGCGATGACGTCTGTCGTTTCGCCAATGGTTTGAAGAAACTCGGCGTGAAGAAGGGCGATCGCGTCACGATCTACATGCCGATGGTTCCCGAGGCGGCGGTGGCGATGCTCGCCTGCACGCGGATCGGGGCGGCACATTCGGTCATCTTCGGCGGATTCTCATCGCAGGCGATCGCCGATCGCGCCGAAGACGCGCAGACGAAGGTGCTGATCACCGCCGACGGCGGATACCGCCGCGGGTCGGTCGTTCCGCTCAAGGCGAACGTCGATGACGCGCTGACCAAGACGCAGATCGTGCAGAAGGTCGTCGTCCTGAAGCACGCGACGAACGACGTGAAGATGCAGGACGGGCGGGACGTGTGGTGGAGCGACGTGATCGCCGGCCAAGCGACCGACTGCCCGGCGGAGCAGATGGACAGCGAGGACCTGCTCTTCGTCCTCTACACCTCCGGATCGACGGGCAAACCCAAGGGCATCATCCACACCACCGGCGGATACCTGCTTCAGACGTACCTGACGACGCAGTACGTCTTCGACCTGCGCGAGGAAGACCTCTTCTGGTGCACCGCCGACGTCGGCTGGGTCACGGGGCACAGCTACGTCGTCTACGGCCCGCTGGCCAACGGCGCGACGAGCTTCATGTACGAGGGCGCGCCGAATTTTCCCGACTTCTCGCGTTTCTGGTCGATCATCGAGCGGCACAAGATCACGATCTTCTACACCGCGCCGACGGCGATCCGCGCGTTCATGCGCGCCGGACGCGAGCTGATCGACAAGCACGATCTGTCGAGCGTGCGACTGCTCGGCACGGTCGGTGAGCCGATCAATCCCGAGGCGTGGATGTGGTATCGCAACGTGATCGGCCACGATCGCTGCCCGATCGTGGACACGTGGTGGCAGACGGAGACCGGCGCGATGATGATCACGCCGCTGCCGGGCGCCACCCCCACGAAACCCGGGACGGCGACGCTGCCGTTCTTCGGCGTCGATGCGGCCATCGTCGATCGATCCGGCAAGGAGCTCGGCCCGAACCAGGGCGGGCTGCTGGTGATCCGCAAGCCGTGGCCGTCGATGCTCCGCGGCATCTTCAATGACCCGAAGCGCTACGAGAAGCAGTACTGGAGCGATGTGCCCGGCATGTATTTCACCGGCGACGGCGCGCGGCGGGACAACGACGGGTACTTCTGGATCATGGGTCGGATCGACGATGTGCTGAACGTCTCGGGGCATCGTCTGGGAACGGCGGAAGTGGAGAGCGCGATCGTCTCACACGATGCCGTCGCCGAGGCGGCGGTGGTGGGCATGCCGCACGAGATGAAAGGGCAGGGAATCGCCGCGTTCGTCACCTTACGCAGCGGGATGAAACCTTCGGAGGACTTGAAGAAGGAGCTGATTCAGACGGTTCGCAAGCAGATCGGCGCGCTCGCGACTCCGGATCAGATCCGTTTCACCGATGCGCTCCCGAAGACCCGCAGCGGGAAGATTATGCGGCGTTTGCTGAAGGAACTGGCTGGCGGCGGAGAAGTGAAGGGCGACACGACAACCCTGGAAGACTTTAGCGTCCTTGCCAAGCTCAAAGAGTCGGACGAAGGCTGAACCTGTCCCCCGATTCCGCATTTTGCGGGTAGGATGAAGGTCATGCGTTACAAAACGGTTCTCCTCTTCGGCGCGCCGGGCAGCGGCAAGGGGACGCAGGGCAAGATCCTCGAAGCCATCCCGGGCTTCTATCACTCCGCCACGGGCGACATCTTTCGATCGCTCGATTTGCAGAGCGAGATGGGCCGGATCTTCTGGCAGTACTCCAGCCGCGGCGAACTCGTTCCCGATGAGTTCACCGTGAAGCTCTGGAAGAACTACATCAACGGGATGGAGATGATCAATCAGTTTCACCCCGAGAGCCAGCTCCTGGTGCTCGACGGCATCCCGCGCAACAAGCAGCAGGCGGAGCTGCTCGATGAGACGATCGACGTGGTAAAGATCATCTACCTCGTCTGCGCCGACATGAAGAAGATGATCGAGCGGTTGCGCCGCCGCGCTCTGAAGGAGAACCGCTTCGACGACGCGAACGACAAGGTCATTCAGCACCGGCTCGAGGTGTACGAGCACGAGACCAAGCCGGTGCTCGACCATTACCCGGCGGAGAAGATCGCGCGGGTGGACGCGACGATGAACCAGCTCGCGGTGCTCGCCGAGATCATCCGGGTGCTGGCGCCGATCAAGAGCGCGATCGATCACGCGCGGGATACGCAGCAGCGATCGGGTCTGGCGCCGCAGCACGTGCAACCGGTCGGCGCGAGCTGAAGTCGTTCGCCCCGCGCACGATCGCGATGAGGAAAATAAAAAAAGCCCGACCATCGCAATGGTCGGGCTTTCTCGTTGATTCGTTCGTTCGCGGGATCAAGCGCGGCTCTGGTAGCTCCCGTCCTCGGTGCTGATGCGGATCGTCTCACCGGTGAGGATGAAGCCCGGGACGCGCGTCTTGAGTCCGGTCTCCAGCGTCGCTTCCTTGAGCTGGTTGGTCGCGGTCGAGCCCTTGATCGCCGGCTGCGTGTCGCTGACCTTCAGGTCCACGCTCGCCGGCAGCTCGTAGCTGACCAGCTTCCCGTCGTGGAAGAGCGCCTTGAGCGGCGTGTTGGGCTTGAGGTACAGGATGTCGTCGCCGAAGACTTCCTTGGGGATGGTGTTCTGATCGTACGTTTCCATGTCCATCAGGACGTGGCCTTCGTTGTCGCTGTAGAGGTACTCGACCTGCCGGCTGTCGAGGTTCGTGGTCTGGATGTCGTCGGTGGCTCCGACGCGCTTGTCCTGGATGGTGCCCTTGGCCACGTCGCGCAGCTTGAACTGCACCTTGGCGCGGAGGTTGCCCGGCGTGTTGTGATCGGCGCCGGTGACGACCATCAGCTTGCCGTCGATGATGACGGCGGTTCCCTTACGAATATCGCTTGCTCGCATGTGTTTGCCGCTTCCTTCTAGTCGATGCTAACTGCTGAAGACTGAGAGCCCTGAGATCAGCCATACGCTGGATTCTGCAAAAGGGGTCGAAAAATGTATCGGATGAGGGCGGCGGGCGTCAAATCGGCGGGCGCAGATGCTCTCTCGGCCCGGGCGAAGGCGGGAATATCAGGCTCCGGGGCGTGACGTTGCCGCTGGCGAAGAAGTCAGCGCGCTCGTCTTCACCAATGGACCGAAGTAATCGACCGGCACCTGGTCGTGCGGGCCCCTGGTGTGCATGAACGTCACGCCGCGCGGGAGGAAATCGGCGTCCTTCACGCTCTTCTCGTCGAGCTTGCGGTACTTCACGCCCGCCTTGTCGAGCAGGGACACGATCTGCTGGTTCTCGTCGGCCAGATGATCGGTGAAGAGCGAGACGAGGCGGCGATGCGTCGGATCGGCGGCCGCCCAGTTGGCGAACCATTCGAGGTTGCCGTAGGAGGAGTCGAGCAGCAGCGCATCGGTGATGTGATCGGCGAGGCCGCCGTGATCGAGGACGGAGGCGAGGGCTTTATATCCGCCCGAGTGCGCGCTGAGGACGATCTTGCCGATCTTCTTCGCGTGGATCTTCCCCTCGCGATTCAAATACTCCGTCACCTCATCGATGAGCTTCGCGAATCCGTTCTTATCGAGCTCCAGCTTCCCATCGCCGGAATCGGCGGCGTCTTTGGGGCCCTGCGGGACGATCAGGATCGCGTTGACCTTCGCCGCCGCGAGCTGCTGCGGGAGCTTGTACTGCTCGAGCACCTTCGAGACGTGGTTCTTGTGG
>JAICTV010000114.1 GCA_025936175.1 Phycisphaerae bacterium | reverse complement strand
TCATGGCCGCGGCCGCGACCTTTACCGACGAATCGGGCGAACGCGCCGCATGATCGGCGCGTTGTCCGCTCCTACAAGCGAATGCTACGATGGGACACGAACATGCGTCGTGTCCCATTGTTTTTTCTCGTCGCAGGCGCGATTGCTGCGCCGCCCGCAGCGCGTGCCGCGGCGCCGGCGACCACCACCACCGCCCTCGCGGAAGAACAAAAGCCCCCGACGCTCGCGGAGGTCAAGGCTAAGGAACAGCAGGAGACCGCCAACGAGTGGACCGGCCTGCCCGTCATTAAGGTCAAAGGCATCGACGACGTCTTCACGCTCGCGATGGTCGGCAAAGACCTTCGCATCGCGACGAAGATGGAGCCTGTCGAAGACGCGCTGCTAAGCATCCCGAACGTGCCCGGCCTGTCGCGCGTGAAGTTCACCGGCCGACAGGATCCCAACGGCAAGTACCTCCTGCTCGCCTTCAGCTACGAGAACCGCGACTTCACCGCGCCCAACGCCGTCGGCGTGTTCACGAGCGTCAGCTACACCGTCGGCAACCTCTCGATCGAGCAGATGTGGGACACGCTCGCCGACGAGACCTACCACGTCACGCTGATGCAGCACGAGCACCCGAGCGAGGGCGATCCGCCGGTCAATCTTTTCATCCAGATCACCGCCCCGCCCGCGGTGGACCTGAAGCTGGCGGCAAAGAGCATCTCCGACCTGCGCCGCGACAACGCGGCCGTGATGGCCAAGTACGTCGAACCGATTCTCAAGACGCTCAACCAGCCCGGGTTGCTCACGCGCGTCGATCCGAAGCTGGCGTGGCAGGTGTTCGGCGACGCCTACAAGCCGTCCGCGGAGCTGGTCGAGAAGGTCAACACGCTGGTGAAGCAGCTCAACGCGGACGATTTCCCGCGGCGCGAGTCGGCGTCGAAGGAGCTGGAGAAGCTCGGTCAGCCGGCGGCGCTGGTCGTGCTCCACATTGATCGCGCGGGGTTGAGCGATGAGCAGAAGACCCGGCTTGATGCGTTCACGTCGAAGTTCAAGACGGCGACCGAGGCCGATGCGGCAGCCCGACGCGCGGACCCGGATTTCCTGCTCGATTGTCTCTATTCCGATGACGCGTTCATCCGCGCGCAGGCGCTGGCGGCATTATCGAAGGTGACGGGGAAACCGATCGCGTTCGACATCAACGCGAACCCGCAGCAGCGACTGGAAGAGATCGGGAAGCTGCGGGAGTCGCTCGGAATGGGGGCTGCGACCACGGCGCCGTCGGTCCCCAGCGCCACGACGAGACCGTTTCGCGGGTGAGATTGCAATTCTCAAACCTCAGATTTCAGGGCCGGATGTAGAAGCCGGCTGCGGTCGTGTCGTCGGCGGCACGTATTTCCCGCGCGGGGCGAGGAACAGCCCCAGCAGCGCAATGGCTCCGAACGCGAAGAGTCCGATCACCAGCCAGGTCCCGCGCTTCGACTTCTTCATCATGACCGCGGGTTTAGTGTACTGTCCCGCGGCATGAAGCCACTGAACTCCCCGCTGCGAAACACCTTCCTCGCCGGCGTCTTCGCGGCTATTCCGATCGCCGTCACCGTCTTCGTCGTGTGGTACGTCGAGCACGCGACGCGCGCGGTGACCCAGGACCTGCTCGGCGTGAACGTTCCGTTCCTGGGCGTGCTGCTCGCCGTGGCGGCGATCTACGCGCTGGGATTGATCGTCTCTAGCCTGCTGGGGAAGTTCTTCCTGCGGGTCGTCGATCGCATCCTCTCGCACATCCCGGTGCTGAAGGACCTGTACACGGCGTGGAAGCAGGTGACGCTCACGCCGGGCGGCAAGGGCGGGATGTGGACGCAGGTGGTGCTCGTCCCGGTGGAGGGGCCGATGACGCGCATGCTCGGCTTCACCAGCGGCGAGCCGATCGCAGGAGATCAGGAGACGTGCTGCGTGTTCGTGCCGGCAGTGCCGAACCCGATCAACGGGCGGCTCTATTTCGTTCGTCGGGCGGCGTGTCAACGCATTGACATGACGACGGACGAGGCGTTCAAGCTCATCTTGTCGGGCGGGAACTACACTCCATCGCAACTCGGCGCGGCGACACGCGCGGCACTAACCACCTGATCCGCGCGCATCCCTCAGCGCCGCGCAGCACAAAGCCCGGCACTTTGTGCCGGGGCCCGGCACACAGCGCACGGCTTTCACTTCCGCTCAAACGCGATCCCCGCATCGCGCAGCGCCTGCTCGATTTCCCGGATGTGCTGCGCATCGCGCGTCTCGAGAACGCACTGAATACTGACCATTCCGACGTCGGCCGGGCCGAACTGGCGATCGTGCTCCACTTCGTGAACGCTGGCGCCGGTGGCGGCGAGGATCTGCGTGAGCCGCGCGAGCGAGCCGGGCCGATCGCTCACCTGCGCGACGAGCCGGCAAATGCGTCCGTCGGCCGCGAGACCACGCTCGATGATCTTGGAGATCACCGTGACGTCGATGTTCCCGCCGGAGAGGAGCAGCACGACTTTCTTCCCCGCCAGGTCAATGGCCGGATTCATCGCCGCCGCCAGCGGCACCGCGCCGGCCCCTTCGACGACGGTCTTTTCCAGCTCCAGCAGCCGCAGCACCGCCTGCGCGATCTGCGCCTCATCCACCAGCAACAGCCGATCGACCACATTCTGCGCGATCTCGAAGCAGAGCTTTCCGACCTCGGCGACGGCGAGGCCATCGGCGAGCGTGGGCTTGGTCGCGATCTTGGTGACGTGGCCGTTCTTGAGCGATTCGGCGAGCGTCGGCGCACTGTGTGGCTCGACGCCGATGATCTGTACCTCCGGTCGCAGCGCCTTGACCGCGGATCCCACGCCGGCAATGAGTCCCCCGCCGCCGACGGGGACGATGATGACATCGACCGTCGGCACGTCCTGGAGGATCTCGAGGCCGAGCGTTCCGGCGCCGGCAATGATCGCGGGATCGTCGAAGCCGGGAATGTATGTCAGGGCGGCGTCTGCGTCGTCCTTTCGCCCGCCGGGCGAAGCAGGGGTCGCCCCTGCCGAGGCGAGCTCCTTGGCCTTGGCGCGGGCTTCGTCATACGACTCGCCGCAGAAGATGACCTCCGCGCCCAGCGTCCGGCAGTTCTGCACCTTCACCAGCGGCGCCCACTTGGGCATGACGACCGTCACCGGGATCTTCAGATCCCGTCCGTGCCAGGCAAGCGCCAGCGCGTGGTTGCCCGCCGACGCGGCAATCACACCCCGCCGCTTCTCGTCGTCGCTCAGGAGCATCAGCTTGTTTCGCGCGCCGCGTTCCTTGAATGAGCCGGTGTTCTGTAGGTGATCGAGTTTGCAGTAGATCTCACATCCGCAGTAGTTGCTCAAGGCGTGCGAGCGCGGGCAGGGGCTGTGGTAGATGACGGACCTGATCCGGTCGCGCGCGGCGCAAATGGAGTCGAGGGTGACGGGGCTGTCCATCGGAGGGAAGCGTCTTCGAAAGTCCGGGGATTGCAATCCCGGGGCTTTGAGACCTGTGACGGCTCGGGAACCTGCGACAACCCGCCCATTGACCGGATTTTGCTCCAAAGCCTTCCAGTTCTCCCACCCTGACAGCGCTCCTTTTGACTCGCCCGCGCTACAGCAGCGATGATGCGCCCGTGGAGCGCGCAACGAGGCAATCCCGACGCTTTGACTTCGCCCCCGGCCGCAAGATCGCCGGCAAGTACGAGATCGAGCGCCCGCTCGGAAGTGGCTGGGAGGGCGAGGTTTACGCGATCATCGAGCGTACCACCGGCATTCGCCGGGCGGCGAAGTTCTACTATCCGTATCGTGATCCGACCGGCAAGGCGGCCATCGCCTACGCCCGCAAGCTCGACGCGCTTCGGCACTGCCCGATCCTGATGCAGTATCACCATCAGGAGGTAGCCTACGTCCGCAAGCGCAAGGTGACGATCGTCATCAGCGAGCTGGTCGAGGGCAGGAAGCTGAGCGAATTCCTCCACGTCCAGCGCAACCACGCTCTGAGCACGTTTGAAGCCCTGCACGTGCTGCACACGCTGGTCCGCGGGATCGCGCCGATCCACGCCCGTGGCGAATATCACGGTGATATTCATGACGACAACATCATCATCCGCCGGGCGGGCATCGGGTTTGAAGTCAAACTCATCGACTTCTTCGACTTAGGCCGGCCCAACCGCTGGAAAATCCACAAGGATGTGCTGAACCTGATCGAGGTCTTTCACACGATCGTCGGCGGGCGCGAGCGTTACGCGAAGCAGCCGAAGGTGGTCAAGGACATCATCCGGGGGCAGAAGGATTCGCTGATCCTGCAGCGGTTTCAGAGCGCCGGTGATATCCAGCGTCACCTCGAGAACCTGACTTGGGATTGACGCACATACGGCCGCCGCCAGCCAAATTGTCAAAAACCCCGCGATTTTTCGCCCTCGGCTCGATTAAGCTGGTAAGACATCGCACAACTCGAAGGAGGCCATTTCATGGCGAAGAAGTCGGCGAAGAAGGGGAGCAGCAAAAAATCAACGTCGCGCGGCGGCGCGACGATGAAGAGGAAATCCACCGCCAAGGGCGCCGAGAGCACGAAGAAGACCAGCGCCGCCAAGCGGGTCGTCGCCAAGGCGAAGAGCGCGAAGAAGAAGATCTCGACGATGGCGCGGCGGATGAGCGGCACCGCGAAGAAGGCGAAGGGCGCGATCAAGAAGGCGCCCGCCAAGGTGAAGCGCGCCGCCAGGACTATCGCCGAGAAGACGACGACTGTGACTGAGACGATCTCCCCGATCGCTCAAGGCGTCGCGGCGGTCGTGGGCGGCGCCGCCGGCGCAGTCGTCGGCGTGGTGGAAGGCATCAGCAGCGACATCCGCGATCCGCGCGAAGCCGAGATCGCCGAAGACATCGACGAGGTCGACGACATCGACGAAGACGCCGAAGAGACCAGCACCTCCGGCATCTGATCCTCATCCCCTTTCTAGACGGGCTCGCCGCTCTCGGCGGCGAATCCGCGCGCCGAGTTTTGCTCGATGAGCGGCGGGCGGTACCCGCGCTCGCCCCCCATCGCCTTCCAATCGCGGTAAACCAGGAACATCGCGACGATGCCGACCGCGGAGAAGCTGAAGAACCAGACGAACATCATCGCGTTGCCGAACGTGTCCAGCAGAAACCCGAGGATCGGCGTGAGCACCATCAACCCCAGGTGCCAGATCATCGCGTTGGCGGAGCAGAACTGTCCGTACTGTTCCTTCGGGAGGATCCGCGGGTTGAGCGCGCCTGTGGCGCTCTGGTAGATCGCGATGGCGGCGAAGGTCGCGACGACCCACAGTCCGAAGCTCGTCGGGCCGCTGATGAAGCAGTAGCTCAGCACTGCCGTCGCGCACATCACGACGTAGCCGAAGAGCCCGGCGCGAATCGGGTGCACGCGATCGATCACCGGACCCGCGGCGAACAGCGCGACGATCTGCACCAGGCTCGCCAGCGCCGTCCAGCGGCCGTAGCTCTCCAGCGGCATCTTCAGCGTCTCCTTCCCGTAGAGCAGCAGGAAGTTGTTGAACGGCCGAAACCCGCACATGAAGCAGAAGGTGAAGAGGAAGTATTTCCAGTAAAAGGACAGGGAATAGCACTCTTTGATGTAGCGGCGGATCGTTCGCATCGCGCGCTCGACGGGTGTCCCGGGCGGCGGCGGCTCGGGCGGCGGGTACTCCCCTTCCTTCACACGAAGGCACATCAGCACGAACACCAGCAGATATGCGACGGCGCAAATCATGCAAATCAGCGCGGGGTTGTCCTCACAGTGCTTGAGCAGAAAGAATTGAAACAGCAGCGTGCCGGCCGTCGCGACAATGCGGAAGAGCGACACGAACGTTCCCATCACCTCGTGCGGGATCGCGTCGGTCCACAGGTAGTAGTACACCGATTGCGGGAACAGATCACCGAAGCGATAGCCGATGTAAAAAATTGAAAAGAGCGTGATCGTCATCGCGCTCACCGAGAGCCCCGCCATCAGTCCGGGCACGTGCCGCTGCATCCACGTCGCCAGTTGCGGCGAAAAACCCATGGCGGCAAGGCAGATCGCGATCGGCGGCGCCGACCAGAACATGAAGGGCATCCGCCGCCCCATCGGACCGCGGTGCCGGTCGCTCCAGGTGCTGATGATCGCGACCATGAAGATGCTCAGGAACTCCGGCACCGAGCCGGTGAGCAATCCGATCGCCGTCTTGGAAGCGCCGTACTTGTTGAGCTGGATCAGCGCGACATTGCTGCCGACGCCGTTGTCCATGATGTTCAGGACGAAGTCGCCCCAGAGCATCCAGAAGAAGACGCTGAAGAGCTGTCGGCGGTCGTAAACGAGCGTGCCGACGCGCCAGGTTTTTTGCGCGAGAGGTGGAAGTGTTTCGGCGGGCGCGACGCGCATCGGCGCGCATCAGCGTCAGCGAAGCGGGATCACGATTCAAGACGCGACAGAGAGATGTTCAAGTCAACGCCGCGACGATCGATTGCACTTCCCCGCGATATGTCTGGGCCACGTAACCGCTGAAGCGCACGCCGGTGCGGAACTGATCCGCCTTCATCGGGATGCAGTAGCGCACCGTGTACATCAGCAGCGTGGGCTGCCGGTCGATCTCGAGGCGCGCGAGAATCTGCTGCCCGGGCTCAACGTGCTGCGGCAAAAGCAGGCCGAGTCCGTGAGGCGAACAATCCGTCGCCTGCACGCGCACGAAATGAGCCGGGTCGTCGCTGCTGCACGGCAAGATCGCGAGCGTGCGCTCGCACGCCACCCGCGCCTCGCCCCGACGACGATCAGAAAACTTCGTCCCCAAACCCCCGGCATGCACATCGGCCTGCGTCATATCTCTATGCATCGGACGAATTGACTCATCAGCAATAGTCCGGATTTGGAAATGAGATTTCCCCGGGACGTGCGGCGAATATGGCGCAATTCGCTCAGGTTCAGAACAATTTCGGCTGTTTTGGATCATCAGCCGTGGATTCGATCACGCCGTCTGAAAGTTGCGTGAGAAGCTTCTCTCCGCCCGTCAATTGCAATATGCTGCGGACCACCGACTTGTCCTTTTTCAACATCGTGATCGAGTACCCGCGTCGCAGCACCGATTCCGGGCTGACGGCGCGCAGCTCGCGCTCCCGCGCATCCAGCATCGCGCGGCGGCGGACGCGATCGATGGCGGCGGCGTAGGAGATCCGTTGCGACGCGGAATCGACCTGCTGTCGCAGCAGGCGCACGCGCACCGCCGGCGAATGCTCCGCGAGCGACTGCTCGATCTCGCGCAGGTCGCGCTGGAGGTTCCACAGCCCGCTGTTCATCGCCGCGCGCATCGACCGATCGCGGTCATCGATCAGTTGCCGAAGCTGATTGACCTGGTCCAGCGGGCGGCGGAAGAACTCGTGTCGTGCGGCGCCGTCGAGGCGCTGCCGCGCTTGCTGGACGCTCGTCCGCAGCCCGCGGCGGAGGCGGACGATCGACGTGTCGATCGCCTCGACGATGCCGCGCCAGTTCGCCGTCGCCACCTGCGCGGCTTCCGTTGGCGTGTGCGCGTGATAGTCCGCGACGAGATCGGCGATGGAAGTATCGACCTCGTGTCCGACGCCGGTGATGATCGGGATGCTTGAAGCGGCGACCGCGCGGGCGACGACTTCCTCGTTGAACGCCCACAAATCTTCCAGCGATCCTCCGCCGCGACCGAGCAGGATGAGATCGATCCCGCCGATCTGCTGATGCCGCCTGGAGAGATGCCGCAGCGCCTCGGCGATCTTCGCCCCCGCGCCGTCGCCCTGCACGGGCACGGAATAGAGGAACAGCCGCAGCCAGGGGAATCGCCGCAGCACCTTGAGCATGTCGTGCAGCGCCGCCGCCTGCGACCCCGTCACGATCGCGATGCGCAGCGGAAGCGCCGGCACGGGCCTCTTTCGCTCTTGATCGAACAGCCCTTCCGCTTCGAGCTTGCGGCGGAGCTGCTGGAATGCGAGTTCCAGCGCGCCCTTGCCGAGCGGCTGGAGCGAGTTGACGTAGAGCTGGTACTTCCCGCGCTGTCCGTAGACTTTGACGCTGCCGCGCGCGAGCAGCTCCATCCCGTCTTCGACCGCGAAGCGCAGCCGGGCGACGTCGCTGCGCCACATGACGCAATCGATGCAGAGGTCGGCGTCCTTGAGCGTGAAGTAGAGATGTCCCGAGCCGGCGTGATGATTGAGGTTGCTCACCTCGGCTTTGACGAGATAGCTGGGCGCGAGGTGATCGCGCAGCGCGCGGTCGATCTCGCGCGTAAGCTGCGAGACGGTCAGCGCCTTCTGCGCTTTCTCGGGAGAGGGATCCGGAAGCGCGGTCTTGGCGCGCTTCGTCATTTTCTCGCGGAACTCGAAGAAATCTGACATTGTTCACAAGCTCCGGGATTGCAATCCCGGGGCTTTCATGTTCACGCGCGCGCCCGCGGGGACGGCGCGCTTCCCGTCAGTGTCTCGATCATCACCCGGAACTTCAGCTCGTTGTGCTCGTAGGGAACCTCGTGCTTGTGGAACGGGTAAATCTCGATCTGCTTCTCGCAAGTCAAATGGTTGTACACGCCGAAGATCGTGCTCGGCGGGCAGATGTCGTCCCAGAGGCAGTTGCTGATGACCGTACGGCACTTGATCCACGGCGCGAGGTTCAACGCGTCACAGTAGCTGAGCGTCCGGAACGTCTGCTCGTACTGATCGGGGAACGATTTGATGAACACCGGAATCTCGGGATACGGCCCCGCCGGCGCGATGCTCACGCCGCGGCGGAAATCGCAGAGGAACGGGATGTCCGGCAGCGCGAGGATCGGCCGCTCGGATAGCGCCGCGACGGCGAGCGTGATTCCGCCGCCCTGGCTCACACCGGTGATTGCGAGGCGTTTGTCGTCCACCTCATCGCGGCGGGCGAGCAGTTCGAGCGCGCGCACGGCGTCGGCGTAGACGTAGCGGTAGTAATAGCGTTTGGGATCGCGGATGCCCTGCGTCATCCAGCCGATCGCGTAACCTTCGGGATAGACGGCGGCGTTCTGCGACTGGCCGTTTTGTCCGCGGCAGTCCATGCTGAGGACGCAGATGCCTTGAGACGCGAGGCCGACGAGATCGAGCGGCCGCACGGCGCGACCGCTGTAGCCGTGATACGAGCAGACGCCGGGGAATTTGCCGGATGCGTCGGGACGGAGATACCACCCGGCGATGCGCCCGCCCTGGTAACCGTCGAAACGGACGGCGTAGCACTGCAGCCCGCGCGCGGGCAGATCGTAGGGGATCAGCTCCGCATTGAGCGGTTGCTTGGCCGCCTCGGCCATCGTCGTTCGCCAGAATTCTTCGAAATCCGGCTCGCGATAAAGCGGCGGCTGATACTCCCGCAGCTTCTCCAGGGGCATGTCAATGGAAGGCATCGATCGCTCTCCTTCGTCGCATAGCCGTCTCGGCCATGCCCGTTCGACTGCAAAACGGCATGGGCGAGGACGCCCATGCTACGAAAGTGGGATCACTCTTCCCAGATCGCGACGCCCGCCGGATCGACTCGTCGCGACCCGACGAGGAATTTAACGCGCGGCGGCGCGGGCGCGGCGTACGCCTTGTCCTGATAATTCAGCAGCACGCGGTACGGCCCGCGGCGGATGAGCTGCACGCGCGACGGCAGGGTGGCTCTCTCCAATCCCGCCTGCGTCGCGACCTTCTCCATCAGCGCATCGACGAACGATGCTTCTCCGTGCACGCCGACGTACGTCGTCGCCCCGCCGTTTTCGTGACGGCACTGCGTGACGGCCGCCGCGCCGGCGTAGAACTGATCGGCGTATTTCGCAAGCACCTTGGTCCCTTCGCGCGCGTAGAGCAGATCGGCCCACACGCCCCACGGATGCTTGTGCCCGTCGAGATCGACGTGGCCCCAGGTCTGCTCCGGCAGCGAGTCGTACGCCTCGATCTCGCCGCCGATCAGATCGAGCACCGGCTGCGCGGTCTTGCCTTCAAAGAGCTGTCCGGTGCGATCCATCCACCCGGTGCGGCAGGTGATCACGAGATGCCCGCCGTCGGCGACGAAGCGCGTCATCTGCTTCACGTCGGCGGGATCGACCATCTGCATCGCCGGCACGACCACCAGCTTCAGTTCCTTCGGCCAATCTTGTTTCGGGTGCAGGATCTTCACGCGCAACCCGAGGCGCGCCGCCGCCGCGTACCACAGCCGCAGCCAATGCGGCTGATTCCAGCGCTTCGCCTGCGGAAGACTCTCGAAGTAGAAGAGCTGGTCGAAATCGAACACAAGGCCGATCGTCCGCGCGGCATCGATCGCGCCGGCATCCTGGTTCCACTTCGCCTGATCGATCAGCTTCAGCTCATCGATCGCCTGCACGAACTGCTGCCCGCCCGGCGAGGGCGACACCCCGTCGGGTTCGATCAGCCCGTCGTGAAACAGCTCGACGCCGAAGCGCGGCTGGCGGAAGCGATAGGTCGTGACGAACTCCGCGCCGTGCGCCAACGCCGTCCAGATCCACAGCCGGATCGCGCCCGGGTATGGCAGGACCGGGTACGAGCTCCAGTTCACGTGCCCGGGCTGGAGCTCCAACACGCCCCAGCGGCCGGTGTAGCTGGCCATCTGCTCGTGAAGGAACCCGAGCTGCGCCGGATCCGCGATGCGATATTCATCGTTTCCCGGCGCGACTTCGCGGCCGGCGACGGGATACGCGTCCCACGAGAAAAGCGTCAGGTCGTCCTTCATCTCCGCCGGATCGACCTCCGGATGGAACGGCATGAAGTTGGTCGTGATGAAGCGATCGCCCACGCGCGGCTTGAGGATGTCCGCCTGCAGCTTGTTGAACTGCGCGAACGCGTGCGACCAGAAGCGCAGGCTGTCGAGGACGTGGTGCGGGTTGCCATAGCCGGCGTCACGCCGCGGCGAAAGCTTGATCTGCGCGAAGTCGTCGAAGTACTGATTCCAGAACTGCAATCCCCAGGCGGCATTGAGCTTTTCGATCGTCTGGTACTTCGCCCGAAGCCATTGCTGAAAAGCTCGGTGCGTCTGCTCCGATTGATCGAGCGCGCCGCTGTACTCGTTGTCGATCTGCCAGCCGATGACGGACGGATGATTGCCGAACCGATCCGCCATCGCCGTTACGATGCGCCGCGCAGCGTCCTGGTACGCCTGCGAGGCAGGCGTGTAATGCCGCCGCCCGCCGGGCCGGGCGGCGCGGCCGCAATCGTCGATCGGCAGGATGTCCGGATGCCTGGTGACGAGCCAGACCGGCGGCGCCGCGGTCGGCGTGCAGAGGATCACGTCCATCTTTCGCGCCTTCGCCAGCTCGAGGCAGCGATCGAGCCACTCGAATCGAAATTCCCCCTCGCGCGGCTCCATGGCGTGCCAGGCGAACTCCGCCATGTGCACGATCTGCAACCGCATCGCCGCCATCTGGTCGAAGTCGCGTTCCCACTGATCCTGCGGCCATTGTTCGGGGTAGTAATACGTTCCGATTTTCATAGTGCTGAGTCCTGAGTGCTGAGTGCTGAGTGGTGCTAGCGCCGTCGCTCGATCGATGCGCGAAGACCGCCGACAACGCGGCCCACTTCTTCCGCCTTCGACATCGCCGCTTCGAACGTGCGCGGAGTGATGTGTGCGACGTCCAGCGCGACGTAGAGTTGCGAACGCACTTCAGCACATGACGATTTCGCGGTGGATAAAAACTGATGGAACTCTGGAAGGCGGTTGCGCTCGAAGCCTTCTGCAATGTTCGACATGATCGAGACGGCCGCGCGCTGAATCTGTCCTGCCAGGCCGAAGTCCCGCGCGAAAGTCCCACGGCGGAAGATGTCATAGATCGTCCTCGTCAAATCCCGCGCTTTCTGCCATGCAATCCATTGCTTGAACCGTTCGACCTTCGCCATGTCTCCTCCTTCCCTCACTCAGGACTCAGGACTCAGCACTCAGGACTTCTCATGATCCTTCTCCACCGCGCCGCGATGCTGCAGATGGCGCGCGACCAGCCAGCAGAGGATTGACCAAACCAGTCCTGCCGTCCAACCGGCCAGCACGTCGGTCGGATAATGCACACCCATATACACGCGGCTGACGCCCACGAGAAAGGTAAGGAAGAGCGCGACCGAGAGAAGATAAATTTTAACTCCCCAGCCGGGCGTAAGACGCGCGAGCAAACTGCCGAGCGTGAGGTAGACGACCGCGGACATCATTGAGTGGCCGCTGGGGAAGCTGGAGGTGTAGACCTGCGAGAGGTGCGGGACGAGCTCCGGTCGCGCGCGTTCGGTGAGATGTTTCAGGATCGAGCTGACGATCAAGCCGCCGAACGTCGCGATGAGCGCGAGCCACATCGCGTGGTGCTTGTGCGTGATGGCGAGATAACCGGCGACGGCGAAGGTGACGAGCGTCAGCACGGCGACGCCACCGAGCGCGGTGACGTCGCGGCCGACCTCGATGAGCCAGCGCGGGCCGATGGGCGTGGCGGGGTCGTTCGCGCGGCGCAAGCGCCGGATCGCCCACTCGTCGAAACGCTGCGTATCGCCCTCGCGCACCTCGTCCGCCAGCGCGATGAACGCCCACGTGCCGGCAACCAGCATCAGCAGCGCGATCAGCACCACGATGCTGTTGCCGCCGAGCCAGCGGACGAATGCGTTTTCGCCGGATTTCACGAGGGACTCTTCGTGGAGTTGGTCGTGTCGTGGAGGTGTCGATACTGCTCGATCAGTGACAGGCCTTCGGGCGCGAAGATCAGTTCGGCCTCGCCCGGCGGGGACGTTGCATGCTTCGCGGGATCGCGCGGTTCGGCGAAGGTCGCGGCACGGCGCAGGCCCAGTTTCGTCCGTAGCACGCCCACGGTGTATTCGGTCGCGAAGAGATAGCGATAGTTGTCCTTCTCCACGCCATAAAGCAGATCGACGACGCGCACCGCCGCCGCGCCCGGAACGGGGAGGCGCTGCGCCACGCGCGGCGCCAGGCGAAAGCGATCGGTCGCGCTGTAGTGCATGTTCCACTGCTCAGCCAGCCGCCGCAGGCGCGTGACGTGCCGCTGGCGGAGGATGAGCTGCCACGCCGCCGCGAACGCGGTCAGCGCCAGCACCAGGCCGAGGAATTGCGCGGGATTCATGACGCGTCAAAAAAGGCTATCGCGGAACTGCCGCGCCGGGGCGCGCTTGACCGGGCGGCGGCGGGGCCGGTCGCGGGGCTGCCGGCGTCATCGGTCGCGCCTGCGGCGGAGGAACGACGCGCGGCGGCGTCGCCGGCCTGGTCGTCGTCGCCGACTGCGCGGTCGTCGGATTTGTCGCCGGCTGCGTCGCACCGGGGACCGGGTAATCGAAGCCGTAATCCGGATCGACCGGCTGCAGCGACGAGCCCACCCAGTCGAGCAGTTGTCGATAGCGCGGATCCGTCAGCCCGCGCAGCGGCGGATGATAATTCTGCACATCCGGGTGATCGATTTCGGAAATCGCGCCCGGCAGCGCGTACTGCAAAAGCAGCGATTGCGCCGGCCGCTGGCGATCGATCATCCGCGCGTCGCCGTGACCGAATACCGCGTCCGCCGACTGCGGCATCTTCTTGATGTACTTGTCGAGGATGTAGAAGTTGGTGTACGTCGCGGCGTCCGATTCCGGCGGCAGGATCGCGTTGTATTTCGGATTGGATCCGTTGTGGCAACCGGTCGTCGCGCAGTTCTGCACGAGGAAGGGTTGGACCAGTCGGCGGTACTGCAAGAGCGCGGGCGGATCGTTTTGGATCTGAATGTCCTTGCGCATCTCGACCGGCCCGTCGTGCATGATGGCCTCTGCCTGCTGCATCGCATTGAGCGCGTAAAAATCTGCCGGTACGCGGTTGGTGTACTCGACGTAGCGCTTGAGCACGTTGCGATCAAACCGGATGCGGACGCCGACGTCTTCCGGCCGCATTTCCGCCTGCCGGATCGCATTGATCTCGGCGGGCTTGAGGAGCTTGGCGTTCTCCGGCGGTTGCGCGGGCCCGCCGGCCGATTCGGTCGCCGCCGGGCGCGACACGGGCGCGGCGCCGGTCGCGTCGCCGGGTGGCGGCGGCTTGTTCTTTTCCAGCCGCTGCTGCACGCGAATGGTTTCGAGCATGGCGACGGCGTCGGCGTTGTTGGGATCGATCTGCAGCGCCGAATCGGCGGCGTCGCGAGCGAGGTTGTACTCGCGGAACTCGAACGCCGCCCGCGCCAACTGCAGCCGCCCCTGCACATCCTGCGGGCCGAGCTGCGCCATCCGCTGCCTGTAAAAGGTCGGGAAGTCGTCGGCGAGCTGGATCGATGCGACGTCCGCGCGTTGGACCCGCGTGGGAATTCCCTTGCGGTTGATCGTGACATACCCCGGCTTGGAATCATCGACGTCGCCGATGTACGTCTGCCCCGTCGTCGTCTTCACGACGCCCGTTTTCGCCAGCAGCGCCGGCGCCGTCATCAGCAGCGCGAAGAACGCGACCACGACGACGCCCAACCGCCAAGTACACACCCCACCGCCGGTCCGTCGCCGTCGCATCATGATGATTCTCCTCACGCTGGCGGTTCAATCGTACAAGACACGATCAAACGGGAGCAAGTTTGGAAGTGAGGGACGTCAGCGGCTTTACGCGATCGGACGGACGCGCCCGTCGCCGTGGCCGGATGATTTGCCGAAGATGCCCGGGATCTTGCCGCCGCAATCCGGGCAAGTACCCTCCGCGCTCACGCGATTCTCGCGCACGATGAAACCCCACCGCCGAATCAGCGTCGCGTCGCAGTGGTGACAGCGCGTATTCTCCCACTGGCCGACCTGGCCGGGGAGATTGCCGGGGTACATGTACTTGAGCCCCGCGGCTTTTCCGTATTCGACGACCTGCATCAGATCGTCCGCCTGCGTCTGACGATAGCCGTCGGTCATCTTGTAGTCGGGATGAAACGCCGTCATGTGCCACGGCATGAGCGGGTCGACCGACGCGATGAACTCCGCCATCCGCCTAAGATCGTCGCGGTCGTCGCTGAAGCCGGGGACGACCAGCGTGACGACCTCCACCCAGAACCCGCGCTCCTTGAGCATCTTGATGGTGGCGGTGACGTTCTCCAGCACCCCGCCGAGCTGCCGGTAGTTCTTCGGGTTGAAGGTCTTGAGATCGACCTTGTACGCCTCGACGAAGGGCTTGATGAAGTCGAGCACCTGCGGCGTGCCGTTGCCGTTGGAGATGTACGCGCACTTGAGCCCGCGCGCTTTGCCTTCCTTGAAGACGTCGACCGCCCATTCGCTGGTGATCAGCGGCTCGTTGTAGCTGGATGCAATGACCGGCGCGCCCTGCTCGATCGCGATATCAACGAGCTGCTTCGGCGTGGTGACCCTGGGCGCCGCGACCGCGTCCGCGTCGCGCAGCATCTGCGATGTCACCCAGTTCTGGCAGTAGCCGCAATGAAAATCGCAGCCGAGCATGCCGAAGGTCAGCGCATCGCTGCCGGGCAGGACGTGGAAGAACGGCTTCTTCTCGATCGGATCGCACGCGAGACAGCCGACGTATCCGTGCGGCACCAGTAACGTTCCGTTGTCATTGAAGCGCACGCGACAAACGCCGTCGCGACCGGGCTTGATGAGACACCGATGTCCGCACGCGAAGCACTGGATGTCGCCGTTTTCCCTGCGCTCGATCAGCGCCTCCGCCGCGGGCGCGGAATAGCGATGGAGCATGTCCTTGAGCGATTTGAGCCGCTCTTTTTCTTCCAGGATCTCCAGCGACGCGGGCATCAACTTATTTTACGCCCGCAAACGCGTTGCGGTGCGCTATTTTTGACCTGCCCGGGCCGCGGCACGTTCGAGCAATGCGGCGTTCTTGATGTTGGATTTGAAGCCGACGTCGAAGAGGTCGCCGAGGACCGGGATTTCGCCCACCGCCCAGTCGATGAGCACGTTGCCCGCCATGCGGAACTGCACCCACTTGCCGAGCTTGTGCTTCCGGGCGATGTAGATCGGGTACGCGCCGACGACCGCCGTCGCGAGGTCGCCGATCACCGGCACGACGCCGATGATCGCGTCCCAGCCGATCTTGATGCCGGCAATCTCGAACTGCGCGTCCATGAGCTGCGCGAGCTGGCGCACGCGCTGCAGATCGGCCTCCAGGTTCAGCGGCCGCGCGGCGGCGGGAGCTCGCGACGCGTCCACCCGATTCGCGTTGACGGTAATGGCACTCATAGCAATGAAACGTACCACCGCCGTGCCGGTTCGACCCCTTGAAAGACGATCGCCGTGTCTAATCGGGAGGGCGCGGCGCCGGCCGGGCCGCGGACGCGACGACAAACCCTGCCGGCTCGGCAGGAGCC
>JAICTV010000175.1 GCA_025936175.1 Phycisphaerae bacterium | reverse complement strand
GACCTCAGCCGCGACAGAACGCCCGCGGCGAGGCGCGCATGAGGAACAATGCAAAGGGGGTGCCGGGAAACGGGCTCAGACGATCAGATATGAGACGATCAGATATGAATGGCTTGTTTGTCGACGGCCAACGCGGCTTCTTTAATCGCTTCTTCCAGCGTCGGGTGCGGATGGAAGCTGCGGGCGACGTCTTCGCAACTGGCCGCCATCTCCATCGCCACGGTCGCCTCGGCGATCAGCTCGGCGGCGTGGGTCGAAAGAATGTGTACGCCGAGCAGGCGATCGGTCCTGGCGTCGCCGATCACCTTGACGAAGCCGTCGGTCTCATCGGTCGCGCGGGCGTAGCCGTTGGCGGTGAAGGGGAATTTTCCAATCTTGATCTCGTGCCCCGCCTTCTTCGCGTCTTCCTCGCTGTAGCCCACCTGCGCGAGCTGCGGCGAGGTGTAGACGACGCTCGGGCAGGCGTGATAGTTCACGTGCCCGTGCCGACCGGCGAGACCCTCGACGGCGGCGACGCCTTCCTCTTCCGCTTTGTGCGCCAGCATGATCCCGCCGATCACGTCGCCGATGGCGTAGACGCCCGGGACGTTGGTGGCGAAATTCTTGTCCACCTTCACGAAACCTTTGCCGTCCATCTCGACGCCGATTTCTTTCAGGCCGAGGTTGTCCGTCACCGGCCGGCGGCCGACGCAGACGAGCACTTTGTCGACTTCCTCGGATCCCGTTTCGTCGCCGCTCTTGAACGTCACCTTGATCTTCCCGTTCTTCACCTCCGCGCCTTGAGCCGCGGTGTTGAAGCGGAACTTGAGCCCCTGCTTCTCGAGCAGTTTCTGGAGCGACAACGCCATCTCCTTGTCGCTGCTCGCCAGGATGCTGGGGAGAAACTCGAGCACCAGCACGTCGCTGCCGAGGCGCGACCAGACCGAGCCCATCTCCACGCCGATGTACCCGCCGCCGACCACGATCATGCGCGGGGGGAGCTCGGTCAGCTCGAGCGCTTCGGTCGAGGAGATGATGTTCTTTCCGTCGAAGGGGAGCGCGGGGATCTGGATCGGCGCGCTGCCGGTGGCGATGAGGATGTTCTTCGCGGTGAGGAACCGCGGACTCGCGTCCGCGGCTGCGACTTGGACTTTTCCGGGTGCGGTAATCTTTCCGTGACCTTTGACGTGCTCGATCTTGTTTTTCTTGAAGAGGTACGCGACGCCCGCGACGTTCTTCTGCACGACGTCGGCTTTGAACTTGATCATCGCGGGCAGATCGAGCGCGACGTTGCCGTCGATCTTGATCCCCTGGCGCGTCAATCCGTGCTTGAGCACCTCGAGCTTGTGCGAGCTGTCGAGCATCGCCTTGGACGGGATGCAGCCGACGTTCAGGCACGTCCCGCCGAGGTATTCGCGCTCGACGCACGCGACATTCATCCCCAATTGCGCCGCGCGGATGGCGGCGACGTACCCGCCGGGGCCGGCGCCGATCACGATCAGATCAAAGCTGCTGTTTTCCGCCATAGGGCGAGGGATTGTAGGAACTACGCGAGCAACTTGCGAACGATCTCGACCGCGCGCTCGCAGTCGGCGCGCGAGACGTCGAGATGTGTCACCGCGCGCACGCGACGGCTGATGTGCCCCATCCGCACGCCGGCGGCGAGGAGTTTGGGAACAAAATCCGCGGGCGTGACGCCCGCCTCGCTCGGATCGAAGAAGAGGATGTTCGTCTCAGGGCTGTTCGCGAGTTTGACGCCCTTGATGGTCGCGAGACCGTCGGCGAGCAGCTTCGCGTTCGCATGGTCTTCCGCAAGGCGCTCGATGTTGTGCTGCAGCGCGTACACGCCGGCGGCGGCGAGGATTCCGCTCTGCCGCATCGCGCCGCCGAACGCGTGCTTCCAGCGCCACGCGCGGTCGATGAACTCCTTGCTCCCGGCGAGGACGGCGCCGACGGGACAGCCCAGGCCTTTGCTGAGATCGACCCAGACCGAATCGCACGTCGCCGCGAACTCGCGCGCGGGAATTCCGCTCGCGACAGACGCATCTAACAGCCGCGCCCCGTCCATGTGCGTCTTGAGCCCGCGCTGGTGCGCGACGTCGCACGCCGCGCGGAGCCGTTCGAGCGGCCAGATCGCGCCGCCGCCGAAGTTGTGCGTGTTCTCGACGCACAGCAGCCGCGGCACCGGTCCGTACGCGCCGTGCAAGTCGATCGCCGCCGTCACCTGCTCAGGCGTGAAGATCCCGCGCTCGCCGGCGATCGGCTCGGTCGTCACGCCGCTCAGCAGCGCCGGCCCGCCGAACTCCGAGCGATGGATGTGCGCCATGCGATCGCAGAGGATCGACTCCCCCGGCTGCGTGTGGGTCTTGATGGCGACTTCATTGCACATCGCCCCGCTGGGCAGATACACCGCCGCCTCTTTGCCGACCAGATCGGCGACCCTCTGCTGGAGGCTGTTGGTGGTTGGGTCTTCCCGCCGCTGCTCGTCGGCGACCTCCGCCTCCGCCATCGCGCGGCGCATGGCGGGGGAGGGCTTGGTGAGGGTGTCGGAGTACAGGTCAATCATGCGCGTGATCGTTGAATGTGGATTGTCGATTGTTGACGGCCCTCCACAATCGACATTCAACCATCAACAATCAAATCTCCAGCATCAGCCGCGTCGGGTCTTCGAGGTATTCCTTCAGCCGCACGAGGAAGCTGACCGATTCTCGGCCGTCCACCAGCCGATGGTCGTAGCTCAGCGCGATGTACATCATCGGGCGGATCTTGATCTCCTCGCCGACGGCGACGGGGCGTTTCTGGATCGCGTGCATGCCGAGGATGCCGCTTTGCGGCGGGTTGAGGATCGGTGTGGAGAGCAGCGAGCCGAACACGCCGCCGTTGGTGATCGTGAACGTCCCGCCGGAGAGTTCTTCCAGCGAGAGTTTTCCTTCGCGCGTGGCCGCCGCCAGGCGCTTGATCTCGGATTCGATCTTCGCGAAGCCCATCTTCTCGACGTGCCGCAGGACCGGGACGGCCAGGCCGCGCTCGGTGCTCACGGCGATGCCGAGGTTGACGTGCTCGTGGTAGATGACGTCGCTGCCGTCGATCTCCGCGTTGACGCGCGGGAACTCACGCAGCGCCATCACGCACGCGCGGGCGAAGAAGGACATGAAGCCCAGGCCGACGCCGTGGGTCTTCTCGAATTTCTCCTTGAACTTCAACCGCAGGTCGATGACCGTGCTCATGTCGACCTCGTTGAAGGTCGTGAGGATGGCGGCGGTCTGCTGCGCCTGGACGAGGCGCTCGGCGATCTTCTTGCGGATCTTGCTCATCGGGACGCGCTTGGTCCCGTCGGGGTCGAAGTCACCGATCTCTTCGAGCGCGCGGGTGGACGACGGCGTGATGACGGGCGCCGCTTGCGGCTTAGCGCTCATCGGCGCGGGAGAAGGCGCTGGTGTGGGCGCGCCGCGGTCCGCGACGCCGGTCGCATCTTCCTTGGTGATCTTCCCGCCCGGTCCGGTCCCCTCGATCTTCGCAGGATCAAGCTGTTTTTCCTCGACGATCCGACGCACGGAGGGACGAAGGTCCTGGGGTTTGGACTTGTCGTTCGCGGGCGGGATCCGGGACGGCGCCGCGCTTTGTGCCGGCGCGGGCGCCGGCGTGGGCGCGGGCGCGGCGGGTGCGACGGGAGTTCCTTTCTTCGCGGTTGCGGTCCCTTTTTCGTCGATCCGCGCGATCGTTTCTCCGATCGCGACGGTGTCGCCTTCTTTCTTCACGCGTTGAAGCACCCCAGCGGTCGGTGCGGGGACGTCGACGTTCGCCTTGTCCGTTTCCAGCTCCGCGATGGGCTCGGCCACGGCGACGGCTTCGCCGTCCTGCTTGTGCCACTTGATCAATACCGCCTCGCGCACCGATTCACCGAGCGCCGGCACGTCTACGTTCGTCGCCATAGGCCGCTAAGCGTAGCAGGGGGAGCGTTGCAGTGACAAGAAGCCCCGCGAGCTTAGAATCGGCGGCAGACGTGGACGCCGTCGAATTCCCTCAACCCTTCCGCGAGCCCTGGCCCTTGATGCGCCGCGCTATCGCGCAACTCGCGCAGGAGAAAGCGCGCGTGCTCGAGATCGGCCCCGGCTCCAGCCCCTTCGAGGCCGCGAACGAGTTTGTCGATTGGTGCGATTGGCCCGAGCTCAAAGGCCGCGGCCCCGTCCACGCGATCGACATCAACGAGCAGCAACTTCCCTTCGCCGATAAGAGCTTTGACTTCGTCTACTGCCGGCACACGCTCGAAGACATCTACAATCCGATGCGCCTGCTGCGCGAGATGAGCCGCGTCGGGCGAAGCGGATACCTGGAAACGCCTTCGCCGATGACCGAGTTCACGCGTCACGTGCAAGGCCCGCGCCTGCCGTTCCGCGGATTTGCGCATCACCGCTATCTGTTCTGGGTGCAGCGCGACGAGCGGGGCGAGATACTGCACATTCTCCCGAAGATGCCGCTCATCGAGCACATCACCTTCGGCAACGAGGCGAAGCTCGCCGAGATGCTGCAAACCGGCCCGCTCTACTGGAACACGTATCACCTCTGGGACGAGCAGACGCCGCTGCGTTATCACCTCTGGCGGCACGGGCAGGATTTTCTGCTGATCGAGAACTACCGCGAGGTGATCAACAGCGCGATCCGCAGCGCGATCGATCATTGCGACGCGTTCGCGACGCGGCTTGGCGTATCGAGCTCGACGCCATGATCGCAGACGACGATACAACCGGCGTCACGACAAAGCGCCAGCGCAACGCGCTGGGCCCGCTGGGCTGGTTCATCGCGTTCGTGCTGTCTCCGTACGGCCCGTTCGCGGCGCTGTGGTGGCTCGGCGCGATCCCGCTTCCCGCGCTGATCGTCTACCTCCTGGCCGGCGCAGCGGTGCACATCGGCATGGTTTCGGTGCTCGCGCGGACGAATCATGAGCCGTATCAGATCTGGCTCGTCCTGCTTTTGGCTTCGGGGATATGGGCGTTGGCGTCGCTGGTCTTCACGATCGGAGTGACACATCAGATTTGGACTCGACGCGCGCTTGCGATTTGGCGCGTTGCCGCATGGCTGTTCGGCATCATGCTCCTGCTCGACTTGCTGCTGGCGATCGCCGTCTTCCACCTGCGGCGTTAGCATCACGATCGGTAGAGCCGGCGATCGCCGATGTACTGCGCCACGGCTTCGGGGACGAGATGATCGATTGGCTCTCCCGCGCGGATTCGATGCCGGATGTCCGTCCCGCTGATATCCACCAGCGGCGCTTCGACGACGTGCTTCTGCAACTGCCTGAACTCCCCCGGCAGGAGCGACCAATCGATCGTGAATCCCGGCCGCGCCATGATCACGAAGTCCACCTCGCTGAGCAGCTTCAGCGGCCGATGCCACTTCGGCAGATAGAGGAGCATGTCGGCGCCAATAAGCCAGTGAACCGTCTCCCAGCCTTGTCTGAGCAGTTCCTGCGCCGTGTCGATGGTGTAACTCGGACCTCCGCGGCGCATCTCTATGTCACAGACTTCGAAGAGCTCGTTCCCCTCGGCGGCTAACTGGCACATTGCCAGACGATCTGCCGCCGGCGCAACGTCCGCCGTGTCCGGTTTGTGCGGCGGCTGTGCACTGGGAATAAGCACGACGCGATCGAAGTCTTCCCTTTCGGCGACCGCCTGTGCGCAGCGTAAGTGCCCGTAATGAATCGGGTTGAACGTGCCGCCGAAAACGAGCTTGGGCATAGATCGTTCGTGTAAGTGGTTTAACGCTCTGGCTCCGGACGAGGAACTGTACTCCCGCCGACCGACGCGGCAACGCTTTTGCAGCCGCCGCGTACTATTCGGCCCGCGACCGTCATAGCGTGATCCGCTTAGCAGTCGCCGGACCGAACTGAGCGGTTGTCCTTCTCAAGTAAGTGTCCAGTGGTGTGACCGCGACTTTCACGCCTTTTGTGACGTCGCTAAATCGCTTTCCACTCGATAGATAGGTGATGAACGACGGCGGCGTGTGTGTCGTATTACATGAGCGTTGCTCCGTCGCACGTAGAGTAGTCGTGGTGTGTGAGCGGAGCGTCACACGCCCAGGAAGTGGTAGCTCAACAAGAAAGACGAAGGAGGCCAAAACATGGCCACCATGATTGCGATCAGGAAGACCCAGACCCAGCGAGCCAAGCCGGTCCCGCGCGCCCTGCGCGAGCGCGCCGAGCAGCTCCTGGCGGAAAACTATGCCTACATGGATTCGCCGATCTTCAAGCAGCGCGGGATCGAACGCGAGCTGTTCTCGTTCGAGGACGGCGAGGAGCCCGCGCTGCCGCGAACGAGCTGGTATCAGCCCACCCGCGAAGAGATCGCCGACCAACTGACCGGCACCCCGCAGTTGATGAAGGGGGCGGAAGAGAAGCTGATGTTCCTGCGCTTCAACTTCGCCAAGCGAAAGCTCGTCGGCCTGCAGAAGAAGATCAAGCGCGAAGGGCTGGACAAGGAACTTGCGCGGGAGTTGATCGAGTGGCACCGACGCTTCGAGCACTTCCGCGAGTACCTCGTCCGCACCAACCTCGCGCTGGTGCTGGCGATGGCCAAGCGGACGCGCCTTGGCGATGTGGACTTTGCCGAGATCGTGTCCGAGGGCAACATGGCCCTGATGCGTGCGGTTGACAAGTTCAACGTCGACAAGGGTTTCAAGTTCAGCACGTACGCGTGCCGGGCGATCCTCAAGGCCTTCTCGCGCACGGCGATGAAGTCCAGCCGCTACAAGACCCATTTCCCGGTGGAGTTTGAGCCGGAGATGGAGAAGAGCGACTGGGATGATCGTCGGCGCGACATGGTCGAGGAAGATTGCATCGATGAGCTGAAGCAGATCGTCGATCGCAACCTCGCCGATCTATCGGACACGGAGCAGACGGTGATCCGCCGCCGATTCAACTGGCAGCAGCAGGAAGACACCCCGCTGACGCTGGAGGAGGTCGGCAAGATCATCGGCGTGACCAAGGAGCGGGTCCGTCAGATCCAGAACAAGGCGCTGCTCAAGATCAAGAGCGTCATGGAGGAAGGCGTGCTGCGGACCAGGCGCTATCCGGAAGAGGCGGAGGCGCAGGCGAGCGGGGACGGGACGCCTCTTTCGCAGCAGATCGCGTAAGTGCCGTAAAATTCAGTGGATACGAGGGCGGACGGCAATGAGCCGTCCGCCCTTTTTTTCCTCCGTTGTAACTTGGCCGCCGTTCGCTTTATGTTCGAGTGGCGCGCTATGGGTGATCCTGCTACCGCACATCGATCGGCTGTCACGGCAATGTCGTTCACCGCGCCGATCATCGACATCGGCGACGCGATCGACGCCGCCGCCGCACGGCAGGCGATCCGGGAAAGCGAGGAGCGCTTCCGCACCCTCGCCAGCCACGCGCCCGTCGGCATCTACCTCACCGATCCGAGCGGCGACTGCCTGTTCGTCAACAAGACGTGGTGCCGGATGACCGGCCTGACGCCTGAGGAAGCGCGCGGCAAGGGGTGGGTGAAAGCGGTGCATCCCGATGACCGCGAGCGCGTGGCCGCCGAGTGGTACGATGCCGCGCTGCGCCGCAGGCCTTTCGCCGGCGAGTATCGCTACCTGCGTCCCGACGGCGTGGTGACCTGGCTGCAGGCAAGTGCGGTCGAATACCAGAGCGCCGAAGGAAAGATCGCCGGTCACATCGGCTCGGTCGTCGACATCACCGCGCGCAAGCAGGCGGAGTTCGCGTTGAAGGAGGCCAAGGAGCAGGCCGAGGCCGCGAACCGATCGAAGGACCGCTTTCTCGCCGTGCTCAGTCACGAGTTGCGCACGCCGCTGACGCCTGTGCTGATGTCGGTCGCCGCCCGGCTGATGGATCCGGATCTTTCGCCCGATCTGCGGGACGAGCTGACGATGATCCGCCGCAATGTCGAGCTCGAGACGAAGTTGATCGACGATCTGCTCGACCTCAGCCGCATCACCAGCGGCAAGCTCGCGCTGCGCCCGCAGGTGGTCGATCTGAACGACGCCGTCCGGCACGTCTGCTCGATCTGCCGCGATCAGATCCTCGAGAAATCCATCAAGCTGCGATGCGAGCTTGACGCCAACGCCGGCGAAGTGACGGCCGATCCAGCACGACTGCAACAGGTACTCTGGAACGTGCTCAAGAACGCCGCCAAGTTTACGCCCGATGGCGGGCAGATCGAACTGATGACCCGGCGGCAGGAGGGGGACCGCGTCTCGATCCGCGTGGCCGACACCGGCGCCGGCATCGCGCCCGAGATGCTGCCGCGGGTCTTCGACGCCTTTGAACAGGGCGATCCGCGCGTCTCCCGCGAATTCGGGGGACTCGGCCTGGGGCTGGCGATCACCAAATCGCTGGTCGAGCTGCACCAGGGCGCGATCCGCGTGCAAAGCGACGGTCCCGGCCGTGGCTGCGTCTTCACGATCGAATTTCCCGCCCGGCCGGCGCCGGTTGCGCACGCGAAGCCCCGCTCGCCCGATGCGAAGGCGAACCGTCTCCGCCTGCTCATCGTCGAAGACCACGCCGATACCGCGATGGTGCTCCGCAAATTGCTCAGCGCCAGCGGCTATCACGTTAAGACCGCCGCCTGCGCCGCCAGCGCCATGCAGATGATCGAGCAGGAGCCCTTCGACCTGCTCATCAGCGACATCGGCCTGCCGGATTGGAACGGGTATGAGCTGATGAAGCGCATCCGCGCCGCGCATGCGATCCGCGGGATCGCGATGAGCGGTTTCGGCATGGACGAGGACATCCGCAAGAGCCGCGAGGCCGGCTTCGCCGATCACCTCGTTAAGCCGGTGAATGTGGCGCAGCTTCACGATGTGATCCGCCGCGTCTCCGCCGCGCCGGTGGTTTAGCCGCCGTCCAACCGCTTCAATTTCGCCTTCCCCATCCGCCGCCGCCTACGATAAGATGAGCCGCGCTTCATCAAGAGCGGTTGGAGGAGTACTGCCATGGCCGATGACGTCGGGGCCGATCAGTTGGCGATCATCCGCATTGACGGCATGCACTGCCACAAGTGTGAGCAGAGCGTGCAGAAGGCGTTGTTGCAGTTCCCCGGCGTGCACGAGGTCGAGGTCGATTTCAACTCCGCGCAGGCGTCGGTCCTCTACGATCACGCGAAAGTGTCGGTGAAGACTCTGGCCGACGCGATCACCGAGGCGGGGTACACCGTCACCGGTTTCACCACCCGCCATGCCGACCGCGCAAGCCATCCCTGACGCCGAAGCATCAGCCCGACTTCACGAATTGCTGACCCGCGGCGACGAGCAGCGGCTGCGCGAGTTCAAATACCGGTTCGGCCAATCGGTCGTCTTCGGCATGCCGGTGGTCGCGCTGCAACTGTGGGGCGCGAAGCTCGGACCCGCGGATTCCGAGCGCTGGGTGAGCCTGCTGCAAGCGATCCTGTGCGGCTGGGTCGTCTACGTGAATCTTGGGATGCTCGTCGAAGGGCTGCTACACCAATCGACCGATTCCTCTCCCCACGAGAGCTGCGAAAGCGACGCAACGTGTCATCCCGAGGTACTCCGAGGGATCGCGGAGACGAGTTGCGTCCGAGATCCCTCGGAGCACCTCGGGATGACAAGACACCACACCCGTCAAACGCACCGGCGTCTCGCACTCCGTCGCGGAGATTCGTTCGTCGCGCTGCTGGCCGTGTTGCTTTACCTCTACAGTCTCGTCTCCGCGCTGCACGGGATCGTCACCGCGCGCCTCTGGTATCGCCCGCTGCTGTTCCACGTCTGTGTCATCGTGCTGGCGACGTGGTCGCCGATTCGCTGGGGGAGTCTGGCGAGAAGATCGAGGCGCTCCGCTTCGTCGCCGGCGGCGTGATCGCCGGTGTCGTGATCGGCGCTGTGAGCGCGGGGGGTGTGAGCGCGGGCGGCGGCGTCGTGGTGGTTACGGCGGTGGGCGCGCTCGCCGGGCGTGTCGTCGCCGCCACCTGTGCGGCGATCGCCTGTTGGATCATCGTGACGATCTCCGGATCGTTCTCTTTCAGCGCCCAGTCCAGCGCGGCCTCGCCGCGATCACTCATGATCCCCACGTCCGCCCCGTGATCGAGCAGCGCACGCACGACCTTCGGCGAGTGCTGGCGGATTGCGATCATGAGTGGCGTGATGCCGCCGGTCCGCTGCACGTCCACGTCCGCGCCGTGATCGAGCAGGTACTTCACCATCGCGTAGCCCGAATCGCGCGCCTGGTAGCAGGCCCAGATCAGCGGCGTGTGTTCCTGTCCGTCGCGCGAGCGCTGGTTGACGTCGTCACCCGCCGCGACGAACTGCTGCGCCGCGGCCAGGTCGCGCCGGAAAACGGCCCGGCTCAGTCGGGGCATCGGCTCCTGGGCCCTGTCGGCGTACTGCGCGTCGATCTGCTCGGGCGTGCGTCCGCCGCTGTCGCGACTCACCGGCGTGGCGCGCCTCGTCGCGGCGGCGGCGACGCTGCCGGTGCGCGCTTGCGCCGCGGCCGCGTCTTTCACCATGACGAGGATGTCCGCGCCGCCGTATTTGTTCGCGTAGTCCAGCGCGCTCTCGCCTTTGACGTTTTCGATGCGGGTGTCCGCACCGTGATCGAGCAGCAGCTTCACCGTTTTCGGCGAATGCCGCATGATGGCGATCATGAGCGGCGTGAGACCGCCGACGCGCTGCGCGTTCACGTCGGCGCCGTTGTCGATCAGGAACTGCGCCAGCGCATAGCCGCTATCGTTGGCATGAAACGCGGCCCAGATGAGCGGGGTGTGGTTCTGGCCGTCGTTCGAGAGTGCGTTGACGTCATCGCCCTCGGCGACGAACTGCCGCGCCGCGTCGAGATCGTAGTTGAGCGTGGCCCAGCCGAGGCGCGGGACGGATCTGTGGACGTTGTACTGATCGTCGATCTGCGTCGGCGTGCGGCGCGACGGGCGTGAGGTCGGCGGCTGAGCACCGCTCGTCGCTGTGGCCTGGGCGACCTGCATCGATCGCGGCTGCCGGTTCGGCAGAGGCGCCGGCGGCGCCGAAACGTTCACATCGCCCGGCGCCTGCGCGACCTGCGGGTGCTTCGGCCAGAGCGCGATTGCGAGCACCACGCCGATGACGACGACCGAGCCGGTGATGATCCACGGCGTGCGCGGCCCCCACGTCATCGCCCGCGCGGCGCCGCGCGCAATCACCGCGGGCGGGGCGCTGAGCGCGCCGCTGGCGGGCAGCGCGACCGATCCCGCCAGCGACGAAACCGCCGCGGGGGCGCGCAACACGGCGTTGGCGAGCAGCACGGATCCGATGGCGTTTTCCGCGGCATGAATTCCGCGGCTTTGCAGGAGGCCGCGCAGGCGCTCGAGCGCGCGGGAGACGCGCTTGCGCGCGGCTTCCTCCGAGACGCCAAGCACCCACGCGATCTCTTCGGGGCTCTTGCCCAACAGGTAGCGCAGGACGACGGCGTCGCGGTCGTCGGTTCGCAGCTTGAGCAGCGCTTCATCAACGTAGGGTGCAACGTCCGACCACTGCACGTCGCTCGACTCCTTGCCCGTGCTCTCCTCATGCATCGTCGCCGCCTGCCGCTCGTGTTTGAGCCGCCGACGCTGCATCTTCATCGCGTCCATCGCCGCGAAACGCGTCGTGCGGATGAGCCAACCGCCCAGCACCGTCCCCGCCTGCAGG
>JAICTV010000342.1 GCA_025936175.1 Phycisphaerae bacterium | reverse complement strand
GATAGTGTTTCCTCGCACAGTTAAACCTTTGCCGGCATTTCGGAGGCGTTGTGGCGACCAAGGATGTCACAAAACCCAAGCATAGACAGCTCTTCGAGGAGCTGGGCGGCGCCATCCAACGCGGCGCCTTTGTCCCCGGCCAGCGCCTTCCCACCGAAGCGGAGTTGATGCAGCAATATGGTGTCTCGCGCACCACCGTCACCCGCACATTACGGGACCTTGAGCATCGTGGGGTGATCTGGCGGCGGCGCGGATCCGGTACCTACGTCAAGGAACTCGAACGCACCGCTACCGACCAGTTCGGCATGATCGTCCACCACGTCGAGCCGGGCAGCATCTTCCTCGGCGTCTATGAGGCGCTCGCTCGCGCTGCCGACGGTGACGGATCGCAGATCCTCCTCACCCACCTCAACGCACAACAGCATCTTGCCGACGAAGCGGTCGAGTCGGCCGAGCGGATGATCGCCCGCGGCGTGCGCGGCGTGTTCTTCCTCCCCCACGGCATGGCCGGCGAAGGGCGCGAGCTCAACCGACGCGTCAGCGAAACTTTCATCCGCGCCAACGTCCCGCTCGTCCTGCTCGACCGCGACATCGTCGATTTCCCGCAGCGCAGCACGCATGACCTGGTCGGCGTGGACAACATCCGCGGCGGATACCTGCTCGGCCAGCACCTGATCGACGTCGGCTGCAAGCGCACCCTCTTCTTCTCCGAGAACGTCGCCTTCTCCTCCGCCCGCGGACGATGGACCGGCTACCGCGCAGCGATGGAAGCCAATCGCGTGGATGCCCGGAGCTTCGGCGGCGATCCGGAAGACGCGGCAACCGTGCTCGACGCCGTCAACAAGTACAAGCCGGACGGCATCGTCTGCGACAACGACCGCCACGCCGCCATTTTCATGCGCCACCTGCTGACGGCGAAGATCGCGATTCCCGATCAAGTGAAGCTCGCGGGCTTCGACGACACGCCCACCGCATCGCTGCTGACCGTTCCGCTGACGACCGTCCGTCAGCCGGCCAGCGCCATCGCGCTTCGTGCCATAAGCCTCATGACCGACCGCCTCGAGCATCCGACCCAGCCGCCGGTGCACGTGTCGGTTCATTGCGAGCTCGTCGTGCGACAGTCGACCGCCGGCAATGTCGCGTCATCGAAAATCGGTCTGGCCGGTGATGCCGGCGATCTGGCGGGTCATCCCGTTTCGGCGAAAGGTTCGGCTTAATCCTTCGTTGCCGCCCGCGCGCACGCAATCACGCGGGCGGACTGAGAGTGAACATGTCTTCAGCTCTGACGTCATCTCAAAAGAGCAACCAAGGCTGCGGCCACCGCTCGTCCGGAGCGCGCCGCAGCAATCATTCAACTTTGGGAGAGGCAATGAGAATGCGTTCGCGCGTGGTGTGTCTATCGGCAGCGGCCGCGGCAGTGCTGTTCGGCGGCGGCGGCAATCAACTTCAAGCTCGCAGCCTGACCTGGGACGCCGACGGCGCTTCCGGCAATCTCGGCGCCGACGGCGGCGGAAACTGGGACACCGTCTCGCCCAACTGGGTGGATGGCGATCTCGTCACCGGCTCCAACGTCACGTGGGTCAACAGCCCCGCCGATTCGGCAACGTTCGGCAACGGCACCAATGCGTACGTCAACACCGCCACCCCCAACAACATCGATTTCGCCGAGGCGATCACCGCGCAGGACATCACCGTCGGCATCGGCGCCAACGGCGCGGTCTACAACTTCACCGACTTCGGCGGCGGCGCGCTCACGCTCCAGGGCAACATCACCAAGGTCGCCGGGAATGGGCAGATCCAGTTCCTGCTTCCGACCAACGGCATCAACCTCGCTGCCGGAAATCACACCATCGCCATGAAGGACTCGCCCGGCGACGTGCCCGAGCTCTCGGTGAACGGAATCATCAGCGGCCCGGGCGGCATCACCATCGACAACAGCAGCGCCACCACCCAGGCCTGGGGCACCGCCGTCCTCAACGTGGACAACACCTACACCGGCGTCACCAACATCAACATGGGCCGGCTGGTCATCACCACCTCCGGCGGCCTGGGCGACGCTGCCGGCGGCACCGTCATCGACGATCGCGGCACGCTCTCGATCGGCGGCGCGGGAACGACTGTCACCGGCGGCGGCGTCACGCTCTCCGAACCGATCACCATCAAGCGCAGCGTCTACTCCGGCGGGGAGTTCGGCCGCTACGGCGAAGCCGTTTTCTTCGCCAACGGCTCGGGAACGCACACGCTCAACGGCGCGCTCGTCGTCGATTCCACCGACGCGCGCATCCGCGTCGAAACCTCGACCGTCAACATCAACAGCAGCATCACCGCTGGCCCCGACGTGACGCCCGGCGCCGGCGTGCTCACGCTCGACGGCGACTTTGCCGGCTTCGTCAACCTCAACGCCGACAACACCGCTTATGGCAGCGCGGGCAATGCGATCAAGATCATCAACGGCGTGGAGGTCAGCGCCGGCGGCGAAGCGAATCTCGGCGGCGCCGCCAGCAAGCTGATCCTCGCCGGCGGCACCATTCACCCGACCGGAGCTTTGGCCAGCAGCGCCTTCATGACCAACTTCGGCGCCCATGACCTCAGCGCGACCCCCGTCAACACCGGGCTTGACCTCGATGCCGGCCAAACCTTCAACGTCAACAACGTCAGCGGCGGGGCCATCGGCACACGCGGTCAGGGCACGATCAACTTCAGCGGCGCGAACACGTTCACCGGCAAGCCGTTCTTCGATGCCGGAACGGTGAACATCAACGACAACATCAGTTTCGGCGGATTCGCGCTCCGCAGCCCGACCTTTAACATCGCGCCGAACGTGACGCTCATCAACGCGACCAGCACCTCCAACGAGGCCGTCGTCGTCGCGTTTGACGGGAGCGACACGTCCACGCTCAACATCGCCAGCAACCTGACGTTCAACGATTCCGGCGGCCTGGCGATCGGCGACAACGCCTCGGCGAACGGTACCGTGAACACCAGCGGCACGCTCACCGTCAACAACGAAACGTGGGTGGGCAACGGCGGCGGCACCGGCACGCTGAACATGACCGGCGGCACCGCCACTCTCAAAAACTGGTTCGCCATCGGACGCGACGTCGGCGGCGCCAACGGGGCGCACGGCACGGTCAACCTCTCCGGCGGCACCATCACCAAGCAGGGCGGCGGCCACGCCTACCTCGGCGAAGCATCCGCCGGCACGGGCACCATGACCGTCAGCCTCACCGGCGTCTACAACCAGGTGTCCGGCGGCGGCGAGTTCTGGGTCGGGCAAGGCGGGGGCACGGGAACGCTCAACATCGGCACCGCCGTCGGCGCGACGACCAACGCGGATGCGGCCGCCTCCTTCACCGTCAACAGTTGGTTCGCCGTCGGCCGCAACGGCGGCACCGGCACCGTCAACGTCTACGACGGCACGCTCACCCAGAAGACGTCGAACTTTTTCGACATCGGCG
>JAICTV010000292.1 GCA_025936175.1 Phycisphaerae bacterium | reverse complement strand
GGGATCGTCGCGCAGCGCGTCGATAAGCTCGTGATCCGCGGCGTGGACGTTTCTGATCAGAAGGGTCCGGCCGTCTCGATCCACGAGGCGAAGGACCTGGTGCTGTCGGACCTGGCGTTGCGCACATCACAGGAACGGATGATCGATCTGGCGGACGTAGACGGCGCGAGCGTGCAGGGCGTGAGTGTGGAGGAGGGGACGGGCACCGCGCTGCACATCAGCGGCAAGGGAACGAGCGACGTCCGCGTCGGCGAGAACGATTTTTCCGATGCGAAGAAGGCGGTGGAGGTGGATCCCTCGACGCCGGCGGACGCGGTGGTGAGCGCGCGGGAGGCGAACGGCGCGCGGTGATTCACACCGGTCGCGGCATCTCATGCCTTCCGGGCGATGTCATCCTGAGGTACTCCGAAGGATCTGTGTGCCCATGCCCAGATGCTTCGGAGTACCTCAGCATGACCGTTCTGCGAGCGTGCGCGTTTTTCACAGTTGCCCGATGGCGTGCCACGAGGTGACGGCATCAGCACAATGCCCTAAACTCCACTTTCTCCCATGGCCGAAGATTCGTTCCCGAAAGTAGGGCATTTCAAGACGGTTGCGGCGTTCCGCCAGCGACTGGCGGAGCTGAACATCGACCTCCCGTGCGACGATCGCGTACTCAGCGCCGCTGAGGGTAGCCCGCTCGCATCGCCGCTCGATGTCGGCGGCTTCGTCGCGGGAAACCGCTGGTGCATCCACCCAATGGAAGGGTGGGACGGCACCACGTCCGGGGAGCCGAGCGAGCACACGATCCGCCGCTGGCAGCACTTCGGCGCCAGCGGCGCGAAGTTCATCTGGGGCGGCGAGGCGTTCGCGGTCGTCGGCGAAGGCCGCGCCAATCCCAATCAGCTTGCCGTCGTCGATAATGACTGCGAACGCGCCGCTCGCGGCCTAACCGATCTTCTCAAGGCGCTGACCACGGCGCACAAAGAAGCGATGGGCAAGACCGACGATCTGCTCGTCGGTCTTCAGCTCACCCACAGCGGCCGCTTCTGCCGGCCGCGCGATAAGAAGAAGCTCGAGCCGCGCATCGCGTATCACCATCCGATCCTCGACGCGAAGTTCGGCATCGCCGCGAACGATGACAGCGTCGTCATGAGCGATGACGATCTCAAACGTCTCATCGAGCGCTACGTCGCCGCCGCGAAGCTCGCGCAGCGGATGGGTTTTCAGTTCGTGGACGTCAAGCACTGTCACGGATACCTCGGTCACGAGATCCTGAGCGGCTTCACGCGACCCGGCCCCTTCGGCGGGAGCTTCGAGAACCGAACGCGCTTCATCCGCGAGATTATCGCCGGGATCAACGCCGAGGCGCCGGGCCTGATGATCGGCGTGCGCCTCAGCGTCTTCGATCAGCCGCCGTTCAAACCCGATCCCGCGCGCAGCGTCGGCGGGAAGCTCGGGCCCGGCATCCCGGAGGAGTTTCAGCAATTCATCCCGTACCGTTATGGCTTCGGCTGCAATCCGGACAATCCGCTCGAGATGGACCTCACTGAGCCGATCGCGTTCATCCAGATGCTCGAGCAGCTCGGCGTGCGCATGATCAACGCGAGCTGCGGCTCGCCTTACTACAACCCGCACGTGCAGCGGCCGGCGATGTTCCCGCCGAGCGACGGGTATCAGCCGCCGGAGGATCCGCTCGTCGGCGTCGCGCGGCAGATCGATGCGACGGGGCAGATCAAGGCGGCGTGTCCGAATTCGATCATCGTCGGCACCGGCTACACCTATCTGCAGGAGTACCTGCCGAACGTTGCGCAGGCGGTGCTGCGCGAAGGCTGGTGCGACAGCGTCGGCATCGGCCGGCTCGTGCTCAGCTACTGGGAGATGCCGGCGGACACGCTGGCCGGGCGCGCGCTGCAGGGCAAGCGCATCTGCCGCACGTTCAGCGATTGCACGACCGCGCCGCGCAACGGGATCATCAGCGGGTGTTATCCGCTGGATGATCATTACAAAGATGCGCCGGAGGCGGGTGAGTTGAAACAGAGCAAGGCCGAGCTGCGGAAGAAGTTATCGGTGCTTCGTCCGTAGCATGGGCGTCTCGCCCATGCCGTTTCGAAGGTCTGATGATCATCGCGAAGGCATGGCCGAGACGGCCATGCTACGAAAGAATCGAACACGATGCAGATTGATCAGTCGCTCCAACCGAAGGATCTCACCAAATCGCTCACGCGGCTGTTCGAGCTGGCGCAGCACAAGGTGCGCTTAATCGAGAAGACGTGGGATATCTCCCGCGGTACGCCGGTCTTCACGGCGGCGGGCAAGTACACCGCGCGCGGGTGGACGGAATGGACGCAGGGCTTCCAGTACGGCTCAGCCATCCTCGTCTTCGATGCAACTGGCGACCGCGAGCTTCTTGAACTCGGCCGTAAGCACACGCTCGAGCGAATGGCCCATCACGTCACGCACACTGGCGTGCACGATCACGGCTTCAACAACCTCTCAACCTACGGCAACCTCCGCCGCCTGATGCGCGAGGGGAAGATCGAGCAGAACGACTGGGAACAGCGTTTCTACGAGATGGCGCTCAAGGCCAGCGGCGCGGTTCAAGCGGCGCGCTGGTCGGGCGTGCGCGATCCGAACGGTGCTGCGGCGGGTTACATCTACTCCTTCAACGGCCCACACTCGCTCTTCGTCGATACGATGCGCACGCTCCGCATCCTCGGGGTCGCGCATCAACTGGGCCATGCGCTGATGCACGAGAACGACCGCCGCGCGGATCTGCTCAAGCGACTTGTCCTCCACGGCCTCTGCACGAATCAGTACATCGTCTTCCACGGCGCGAGCGATCACATTTATGACGTCCGCGGGCGCGCCGCCCACGAAGGGCTCTTCAACCGCACCGACGGCGTCTTCCGCGCCCGCGGCACCCAGCAGGGGTATTCGCCTTTCAGCACGTGGACCCGCGGCCTGGCGTGGGCGATGCTCGGCTACGCGGAGGAGCTGGAGTTCTTCACGACGATCGACGATCGCGCGTTTGAGCAATCGGTCGGCTTGAAGAAGTCAGACGTGGTGAAGACGTTCGAGTCCGCCGCGCGCGAGACCTGCGACCATTACATTGACGGCTGCGCCGCGAAGGACGGCATCGTCTACTGGGACGACGGCGCGCCGGGGCTGGCGAAGATGGGCGACTGGCGGGCCCGCGACGCGGAGCCCTTCAACGATCATGAGCCGGTCGATTCCTCCGCCAGCGCGATCGCCGCGCAGGGACTGCTGCGACTGGGCAAATATCTCGGCGCTGCGGGATCTCGTTACACGCAGGCGGGGCTTGCCGTCGCGCAGCGGTTGCTCAGCGACGACTACCTCGCGACCGACGCGAACCACCAGGGGCTTCTGCTGCACTCGGTGTATCACCGTCCGAACAACTGGGATTACATCCCGTCCGGCCGCAAGATCCCGTGCGGGGAATCGAGCATGTGGGGCGACTATCACCTGCTGGAGCTGGGCGTGTACCTTTGGCGGCAGGCGCGCGGCGAGAGGTACCTGACGTTCTTCGATCAGCAGGAGTCCAAGTGAGCAAGACGGCGGGAATCGCTTTAGTGACCGGCGGATCGCGCGGCATCGGCCGCGGCATCGCCATCGAGCTGGCCCGCGCGGGCCTTAACGTCGCCATTAGCTACGCCAGCAACGACGCCGCCGCCAAATCTGCCAGACAGGAGATGGAATCCTTCGGCCGCGGCGCGATCGCCATCAAGGCGGACATCGCCAGCGCCGCCGACCGTCAGCGGCTCATCGTCGAAGTCTCCAGCGCCCTCGGGTCGATCGACGTGCTGGTGAACAACGCGGGCATTGCGCCGTCGAAGCGCGCCGACCTGCTCGAAGCGAGCGAAGAAAGCTTCGACCAGCTCATCAACGTGAACCTCAAGGGGCCGTACTTTCTCACCCAGCTCGTCGCCCGGCGGATGATCGATCAGAAGTCGGCCGGCAAGATCATCAACATCACCAGCGTCAGCGCGTACGCCGCGAGCACCAACCGCGGCGACTACTGCATCAGCAAGGCGGGGCTTTCGATGATGACCAAGCTGTACGCGACCCGGCTCGCGCCGCACGGCATCAACGTCTACGAGATCCGCCCGGGAGTGATCGAGACGGACATGACCGAGAAAGTGAAAGAGAAGTACGACAATCTGATCTTCGAGAACGATCTGACGCCGATCAAACGCTGGGGCACGCCGCTCGACGTCGCGCGTGCCGTCGTCGCGTGCGCGAAAGGTTCGCTGCCGTTCAGCACCGGCCAGGTGATTGACGTGGACGGGGGCTTTCACCTCCGGCGACTTTGATTCGCACGGCGAATCCTCTGGTCCGGCAAAATCCAAAGTCGTCATGCTGAGGTACTCCGAAGCATCTGCGTGAGGAAACCAGATCCTTCGCGAGTACGCTCAGGATGGCATGAGGAAGCGTTTGCGGCGCAGGGGCGATTTCTTTTGCGACCACTCGATGCCGCGCGTTAAATTCCCGCGGCACGAAGTGCGCCTCTGCCGCGCCGACGCAACGTAATGTCCGGCGGCGCGTGTCACGGGGGGCCCGCCTGCGGCCACTATTGATATTAGCGCGATCGCTCTCGCGCGCTCTCCGATCGGCGATCTGGCGTCAACTACAGGGACGGACATCTCATGACCACGGCCACCGTCAGCAGTTCGACTGAAACTGCGAGCAAGAGTCCCAGCCTGATCGACGCGATGCGGCAGCGTGTCGGGCGGACCGTCGTCGGGCAGGACCAGGTCGTCGAGCGCGTGCTGATCGCGCTGCTGACCGGGGGTCACCTGCTCCTGCAGGGCATGCCGGGGCTCGCCAAGACGCTGCTGGTCAACTGCGTCGCCAAGGCGATCGATCTCTCATTCTCGCGCGCTCAATTCACGATCGACCTGCTGCCCGCCGACATCATCGGCTCGGAGATTCTCGATCAGCGCAGCGGCGAATACCGCACGCAGAAGGGGCCGGTCTTTACGAACCTGCTGCTGGCGGACGAGATTAACCGCGCCGCGCCCAAGGTGCAGAGCGCGCTGCTCGAGGCGATGCAGGAGCGCAAGGTGACCATCGGGAACCACTCGCTCCCGCTGCCCGCGCCGTTCGTCGTCATCGCGACGCAGAACCCGATCGAGCAGTCCGGCACATTCGAGCTCCCCGAAGCGCAGCTCGACCGCTTCATGCTCTGCCACCGGTTGACGTATCCACAGGTAGACGAGGAGGAAGAAATCCTCCGCCGCTCGCTCGCGCTGGGTCTGAAGCACGAGGGACGGGGCGCGGTGCCGAAGACGGCGTTCGAATCGATCGACCCGGAGCCGGTGGCGACGGTCGAGGAGCTGGTCGCGGCGATGGCGAAGGTGCAGGAGGTTTATGTCAGCGACGTTTTCATGAAGCACAGCGTCGAGCTCGTACGTCGGACGCGGCACTCGCCGCATCTGGATCTGGGCGCAAGTCCACGCGCGGGCATGGCGCTCGTTCACGGCGCGCGAGCGCGAGCGTTCATTCATGGGCGTGACTACGCGGTGCCGGAGGATCTCTTCGCGCTGTCGGAAGACGTGTTGCTCCATCGCATGCGATTGACCTATCAGGCGATGGCGGAGGGTTTGACAGTCCAGCACGTCTTGAAGCAGATCCTCGCCGAGATGAGCTGATCCTTCGAATCGTGGGGTGGGGGGGGGGCCCCCGCACCGGAGGGCAGTGGCGCGCCCCGGGGCAGGGAGGGGGGGGGCGCCCCCCCCCCCGCGCCTCCGGGATGGGGGGGTGGGCAGGGGGGCGGGC
>JAICTV010000011.1 GCA_025936175.1 Phycisphaerae bacterium | reverse complement strand
CCTACGAGCAATAGTCACGAAGGCGATCGATGAAAACGGGGACGCAGCTAGTTTCAAAGCTAGCTGCGTCCCCGTTTTGTTCTCCTGCGAGCAGTGAGCACTGGGGAGGGCGAGGCTCCTGCCGAGCCGCTTTTCGCGACGCGAACCCATTCGGCTCGGCGGGAGCCTCGCCCTCGCGTCATCCGCTTTTCAAGTTGATCGCCGACGCTTGATGTAGCGGATCAGCAGGGCCAGGAACAGCAGCAGGCAGAGGCCCTTCCACACGAGAAGCCACCACGGGTTCCACCACGCGCCGGTGTGCGCTTCCACGATGTCGGAGACGCCGAAGACCGCGAAGCCGATCGCGGCGACGATGGCATCTTTTCGTGCCGTCGTCACGCGGGTCGTGAAGAACGCGATCACCAGCGCGATCGAGAGCCACAGTCCCGACTCGATGTAATTCGCCAGCGCGAAGTTGGGATCGACGGCGGCGAGCATGATAAACATCACCCGGCCGTGCTCGGCATCGGAGGCGATTTGCCGTCGACCTTCCACAGAAACGCGAGGTACTGCCTCGGCCGCGGCGGGACGAACATCCGCAGCAATCCGCGCGCGATCGGCCGGCCGACGAGGATGCCGACCCCGATCCATGCGCCTTCCCACAGCGCGTAGAAGATCGCGATGCGCGTCGCCCAGTGGATGATGAGACTAAACTCCTCGTTGAGACAGAAGACACAGATGAGGAACATCGCCGGGGCAAGAGGCAACAGCGTCGCGATGAAGTATCGCCGCTTCTTCCAGTGCCAGAGGAACACGACCAGCAGCATGCCGATGACGACGCCTAGCGCGGCGGCACATCCCGCCAGGACGGCGCGCTCGAAGAGCGTCGCCGTGTGGTGGTTCCCCCATGGCGTCTGATCGTCGCCAGCCGGCACTTCGAGCGTGTAGTACAGCTTCCAGTTGATCACCGGCCGCGTCGTGCCCTTGCGGACCACCTGATAAGTCATGCCCCCGCCGGAAACCGCGGTCTGCTTCCACTCCGCCGGCTTCTGGTCCGCGCTCATGAGCTGCCGGTAGGTGGTGTCATCGATGTGGGCGAAGGTGACGGCGCCGAGGCCGAAACAGGCGAAGACCACCACGGCGATCACCACCAGCACCCAGAAGAACAGCAGCAGCGACGCTACGCGCTGGAGCCAAAGTTTGGTTGCGGTGACGCCCGTGCCCGCAGGGTGGAACTGGCCGCATTCGGGGCAGCGGGCGACGAGGAGGTTAAGCCGCTCATCCCGCACGACCGGCTGTCCGTGCAGGTTGTAGCCGCACTCGACGCAGAAGGCGTCAGTCTCGAGTTGAACGGCGCGTTCCTTCGCCGACGGCGCGACCGGCGCAGACGAGACCGGCGGAGGCGGCGCGGCGAGATGCTCCATCTCCGTCGTATTCGACATGCCACCCTCAATATTGCCGGCCGATTGCGCGATTGGACTCCACCATCATCCGGTGCAGCCGAGCAGATGTCATCCCGAGCGGTACTCCGCGAGGGATCTCGGAGTCGAACGATGGTCATACGCCGAGATCCCTCGGAGTACCTCGGGATGACATCCTTCGCGAATGACGGGTTATCGCGAGATTCACGCCCGCGCGGTCTGCCGTCGCGGCTTGGGCTTGCGCGGGTTGAGCGCGCGATCGAGATTCCGCATCGCCTGTCGCAACCGCTGCTCATTCTCAACCAGCGCGATGCGGACGTACCCTTCGCCGTTCTCACCGAACGCGCGGCCGGGCGCCAGAGCCACCTCCGCCTCGTCCATCATCCGCAGGCAGAAGTCGATCGTCCCTTCCGGCGATGCGCCGCTCTTGAAATGCACCGGGTTGATCTTCGCCCAGACGAACATCGACGCCTTGGGCCGCTCGTACGTCCAGCCGAGCTTATCGAGGCCCGCGCAGACGACGTCGCGGCGCTCCTGGTAATACTTGCTCTGCTCCTCCGGGATCTGCCGGCACTCGCGCATCGCGATGACGCTGGCGATCTGGATCGGCGCGAACATCCCGTAGTCGTAGTAACCCTTGATCGTCGCCAGCGCCTTGATCATCTCGCGATTGCCGCAGCAGAACCCCACGCGCCAGCCCGCCATGTTGTAGCTCTTCGACATGGTCGTGAACTCGACGCCCAGCTCCTTCGCCCCCTCGGCGGCGAGAAAGGACGGAGCCTTGTACCCGTCGAAGCAGATCTCGCCGTAAGCGAAGTCGCTGATGATCATGATGCCGCGCCGCCGGCAGAGGGTAATCGCGCGGTCGAAGAACGCCGGCTCGATCGTCATCGACGTCGGGTTGTGCGGGTAGTTGAGAATCAGCAACTTGGGCTGCGGATAGAGCCCGTCGATGGTGCGCTCGATGCGATCCAGAAACGCCTGATCGTTGCCCAGCGGCACGCGGATCACGTTCGCGCCGGCCATCGCGACGGCGTAGACGTGAATCGGAAACGCCGGATCACCGACGACCGCCGTGTCCCCCGGCCCGAGCATCGCCAGGCACAGGTGGCTGAAACCTTCCTTCGAGCCGATCGTGGCGATGATCTCGTTTTCGGGATCGAGTTCCACGCCGTACTTGTTGCGGTACTTCCGCGCGATCTCTTTTCGCAGCCCGGCGATTCCGTTGGAAACGCTGTAGCGATGATTGCGCGGATCGCGCGACGCCTCGGTGAGCTTCTGCACGACGCAATCCGGCGTCGGGTCGGTCGGGTTGCCCATCCCCAGATCGATGATGTCCACCCCCGCGACGCGCTTCTCGTACTTCATCTTGTTGATCCGCCCGAAGAGGTACGGCGGAAGGCGAGAGATGCGCTGGGAAACGTCGATTTTGAACGGCTGATCGCTCATCGCGCCGGCGATTGTACAGATTCTGACCCGACGCGGGTACGACGCCGTCGCCGCGGTCGTTGGGCGAGTTATGAAATCTCCGCGCGCGGCGATTGCCCGTCAGCCTTTTTGCTCGGAATTGGCCGCGGTGGTGGCGGGACGCGGCGACGAGCCGCCGCGATCCATCTGTTGCTCGAGCTGACGTTCGAACTCGGTGCGCGCTTGGAGTTGCTGGAGCCGCGCCTGCGTGTCCTGAATCATCGCGGTCTGCTGGTTCACCCGCGCCGTCTCCTGCGCCAGCGCTTGCAACGACGCGATCCGCTTGGCAGACGCGGCGTCGGACGATGCGTGCGACGACCGGCCGCCGGAGTCGCGCGTGCTCCAGTTTTTCTTTGTCAGGAGCGATGAGCCTTTTCCGAAGTAGACGCCACCGATGTTCCCGCCACCCGCATAGAAGCTGACGTGTGGATATCCCGGCACGAGCGTGTGCCGGAGTTCGAACGTGCCGCTGCCCCTCGTTACGTGGGTCTGCTGCTGCGGGATCGTGTCGGACCATCTGAAGCAGGCATGTGAAGGAAATTCTCCGATTCGTCGGCTTCAGACCAGCGCCTTGTAAATCATCTGCGCCGCCGTGGCGGCGGCGGCGGCGTACATGACGGCCATGAACGGCTTCTCGGGAATCCGCCGGTTCATCCAGACGCCGGCGAGCGTCCCGACGGGAAGAAACGGGATCATCCACCACGTCTGCCGGAACGTCGCCCACGTTACCGTGCCGATCAGGACGTAGCTGACTACCTTCACGCCGTTGATCAACAGCGTGAACATCAGCATCGTCCCGACGAGCCGCTTCTTGGCGATCCGCTCCTGCAGCAGGTAAAGCATGACGATCGGGCCGGCGGAGTGGCTGATCGTCGAGACCACACCGGCAACGGCGCCGATCGCGACGCTGCTCGCCGGGCGGACGGGAAGCGTCGGCAGATACCGGCCGGCGAGTCGCCAGCACTGCAGCAGCACGAAGATCAGGCAGATCAGGCCGATCGTGAGCGACAGGCGGCGGTCGAAGGTGCTGGAATCGGCCCCGCGCATCAGCATCAGCACGCCGATCCCGATCACGACGCCGACGCCCGCGCCCGGCACCAGCCAGCGCAACACCGGCCAGTCGTACTCTCCGATGTAGTGAACGTTCGCAAAACAATCGACCACCAGCAGCAGGATCGCGAGGATCGCGATCATGGTCGGCGCGGGCATGACCAGGGCCATGAGCGGGATCGAAAGAATTCCCGTCCCTCCGCCGAAGCCGGTCTTGGAAAGGCCGAGGATGATGACGGCGAGGACGACGCAGACGTGATAGGTGTCGAGCATTTGGTGCGGCGCGGTAGGATATCGGCGTGATCCGCATCCGCGAAATTCTCGATCCCGACCTGCGCGCCAGGATCGTCGCCGCGCTCGCCGAGCGCCGTGGCATGTCCGCCGCGGCCATTCCGGAGTGGTTCGAGCTCGACGATGCGGATTACGTCGACCTGCTCAACGACATCAAAGCCGCCGGCGAGGATTCGCTAAGCGACGTTGACGATCCGCGGATGTGACGCCGGCGACGACGACGCACCTGATCCGCGCGTCTCGGCGCGCACGCGATCGCGGTACGCGCGGTGGATCTTCGTCGTGAGCGGCCCGCACTTGCCCTGGCCGATGTAGCGGTCGTTCCACCGCGCGACCCACGCGAGCTCGCGCGTGGTGCTGGTGATGAACAGCTCGTCCGCGCGCATCACCTCGTCCTCGCGCAGCGGCCGCTCGTCGATCTCGATGCCGAGCTTGTCGGCGAGCTGGAAGACGACCAGCCGAGTGATCCCCGGCAGCACCTTCGTGCCCACAGGATGGGTGATGAGCTTCTGGCCGCGGACGGCGAAAATGTTGCTTGTCGCGCCTTCGCTCACGATGCCGTCTTCGAGGAAAACCGCTTCGTCGTACCCGGTTCCCGTCGCTTCATTCTTCGCCAGCACGTTGGCGATCAGCCCGATGCACTTGATCCAGCATCGCTTCCAGCGTTCATCCTTCACCGCGAGCAGTTTCAAGCCCTCTCCTTCGCCGGGCTCCAGCGCCGGCGGCAGCTTGTGGACGTAAAAGAGCAACGTCGCCGGCGGCGCGGGTCTGGGGAAGCGATGGTTCCGCTCGCACACGCCGCGCGTCAGTTGCAGGTAGACGTAGCCCTCGCGCTCCCCGGTGCGCGGGATGAAGCGGGTGATCTCGTCGGCCAGCTCGTCGATCGGCATCGGCACCGAGAGCTTGATCCCCTCGGCGGATCGCACGAGGCGTTCCATGTGCTCGCGGAGCGTGAACGGCTTGCCGTTGTAGAAGCGGACGACCTCGTACACGCCGTCGGCGAACTGAAAGCCTCGGTCTTCGACGCCGACGTGCGCGTCGGCCATCTTCATCACTTGTCCGTTGAACCAGATGAGATCATTCACGAGGGCTGCCCTCCGTGTTTTCAATTTTGCTGTGTTGCTGCGTCACTCGCGCCCGCATCCGTGCCAGGCGTTGCTATGATTATCGGCGATGGATGCCCTGGCGGACAAGGCGACCGGACAAAATCCTTCATCGGCGCCGGCGTTTGCCGCGCAACCGGCGTGGGACGACGCACTGCTGGCCAACCCGCATGCGGTCGCCGACAAGCGTCGCCGCGTCCGCCAGATGTTCGCCGCCATCGCGCCCAGCTATGACCTGAACAACAGACTGCACAGTCTGTGGCAGGATCAACGCTGGCGGCGAAATGCCGTGAAACTCGCGGCAGTTAAGCCGACCGACGTTGTCGTGGACGTCGCGTGCGGCACCGGTGATCTCACGCTCGCGTTTGCATCGGCGCACCCACAAGCGGCGATCGGCATCGACTTCACCTTCGAGATGCTCCCCATCGCCAATCGCAAATCGCGACTTGCAAATTGCAGCTACCTCAATGGCGACGCGCAATCCCTGCCGCTGCCGGACGCCTGCTGCGACGTCGCCTCGATCGCCTTCGGCATCCGCAACGTGCAGGACCCGCCCGCCGCCATGCGCGAGTTCCACCGCGTTCTCCGCCCCGGCGGGCGGGTGATCGTTCTCGAGTTCTCCCTGCCGACCAACGCGCTCCTGCGCGCCTTGTACAACTTCTACTTCCGCCAGATCCTTCCGCGCACCGCCACGCTGATCAGCGGCGACAAGAGCGGCGCGTACAAGTATCTCCCGCAGAGCGTCAACACGTTCATCGGCCGCGAGCAGATGATGTCGATGCTGCGCGATTCCGGTTTCACGCAGATCGAGCAGTTCCCGATGACCTTCGGCGTGTGCGTGTGCTATCGCGGGATCAGGCGCTGACCGTTAGGTCGCCATGATCGCCCCCGCCGCCGCCAGGCGGAGAGCAGGATGCCTAGAGACGCGAAGCCGGGGAGGATCATGTGCTGGCGCCCGGGGGGCGGGCGATGACGCTTTCAAACCTGATGAAACATCTCGTCGGAGCTGCTCGATCGGCTTATCATCAGAGGCCAATGGACATCGTCACCGCCATCTCCGGCGCATCTGGCGCGCTTTACGCGCAGCGCTTCATCCAGGGCCTCGTGGCGGCGGGCGCGAACGTGCACCTGGTCGTCAGCCCGTGGGGCCGGCGGCTGCTGCGCGATGAGCTGGGGATGGAAACGCTCGACGTCGATGCGCTGGCCGGCACGAAGCAGCACAGCGTGACGCTGCACAACTACAACGACGTCGGCTCCAAGCTCGCGAGCGGCTCGTTCCTGCACGATGGAATGGTGATCGTCCCCTGCTCGAGCAATACGCTGGCCGAGGTCGCGCACGGGATCGGCGACAATCTCATCTCCCGAGCGGCGGCCGTCACGTTAAAGGAGCGACGCAAGCTCGTGCTCGTGCACCGCGAGATGCCGCTCTCGCCGATCGACGTGAACAACTACAAGATCCTCACCGACGCCGGCGCGATCGTCGCGCCGGCCAATCCCGGGTTCTATCTCAACCCGACGAGCGTCGGCGACATCGTCGACTTCGTCGCCGGGAAGCTGCTCGATCTCGCCGGCGTGAAGCACGCGCTGGAGACGCGCTGGGATCCGACTAACGTCCGCCCACCGGCTTCGGGGGAGATCGTCTAGTGGACGCGGCTGCCGAAGAACTGTCATCCCGAGGTACTCCGAGGGATCTCGGAGTCGAAAGCCGCCGAGATCCCTCGCGGAGTACCGCTCGGGATGACAATTGCCGCGGTGGTGGCGGAGTGAGTGCGAAGCTCGCACTGTTTTGCCGCGACATCAAGATCAGCCACTCGGTCTTCGCGATGCCGTGGGCGATCCTTGCGGCCGCGATGGCGTGGCATCGCGTCGGGGGACCTTTACTTGGCAAGCTCGCGCTGATCGTGCTGTGCATGGTGACGGCCCGGACGGTCGCGATGGCGTCGAACCGCGTGCTCGATGCCGAGCTCGATCGAAAGAATCCGCGCACGGCGCGACGCGCGCTGCCGAGCGGGCAACTCTCGCTTCGCTTCGTGACGATGATCATGATCCTCTGCGCGGCGGCGTTCGTCGCGGCGACGGCGCTCTTTTGGCTCGTCTACGCGAACGCCTGGCCGCTCGCGCTGGCGCTGCCTGTGCTCGCTTTTCTCGCGTCGTATCCGCTGCTCAAGCGGTTCTCGCGGCTGTGCCATTACTACCTCGGTACCGCGCTGGCACTGGCGCCGATCTGCGCATGGATCGCAATCGCGGGAACGGTCGCCCTGCCACCGGTGCTGATGGCCGTTGCCGTCCTTTGCTGGACGGCGGGCTTTGACATCATCTACGCCTGCCAGGATTACGAGAGCGATCTGGAGACGGGCGTGGTGTCGGTGCCGGCGAAATCGGGCATCGCGCGGGCGCTGTGGATCAGCCGCGTGACGCATGTGATCTCGTTCGCGGCGCTGGTTGCGCTCGGGCTGCTTACCCCGGAGCTGTCGCGCCTCTACTTCATCGGCGTCGCGCTCGCGGGCGCGCTGCTCGTGATCGAGCATGCGATCGTCAAGCCAAACGATCTGTCGAAGGTCGGTCTGGCGTTCTTCACGATCAACGGTGTGATCAGCCTTGTCATCGGCACGCTCGGCGTGATCGACGTCTTCATCTGACCGAAGTTAGCGTCGACTACGAAACCCCCGCCAGCGTCCGCCCGCCCGCATTAGCCGCGTTCTGCTCCGCCGACGACCCGCAGGTCATCCGAAGGCTCTATCGTGCGGCAGGCAGAGGCGCAGGAGCTCGTGTTACTCTCGTTGCGGCGTAAAGTTGCGCGCGATTTTTCTCACTCCGCGCGAAAAATGACGGCTTGCGCGCGATTTGCAGAAACGAGCTAGATCAGCGGCCCGAGCGCGCGGCGGCTGTGCTCATCCATCTCCTGACGCGGGCGCATCGCGTAGATGTTGCCGTCGGCGTCGCGGATGCTGTAGCGGCCGTCGGGGAGGAAGCGGATGTCCTCGCGCTCCTGAACGCGGAACTCGGCCGGGCCGCGATCGGTCTGGACGTGCCACTGCTGGAAGCCGAACGTCACGTCGATCTTGTCCACGCGCGTGATCGTCGGGATGAAGATCGTGTCGCCGAGCTGACGCTCGATCGTCTCGCGCACGCTCGGCGCGACGCCCGCGAGCGTCTCGAGCAGCAGCAGCTCCTTGCCTTCGCTGTTGCGGATCGAGATGAACTCATCCGGCTTTGACCACGGGAACGCCCGGCGGATGCGCACCTTCTCCACCGCTTCTTCGCCGGGGCGCAGCAGCTTCAAGTTGCCGGTGTCGTCTTCGATTAGATCGAATGTCGCTTCAGTCACAGGAGCCCCTTGGCGATCTTGATGTAGATCGAGTAGTCGATTTCGCTCGGCTCGCCGCCGGACAGCTTGATCATCGAGTTGAGCTGCCCGCGGTGATGCGTCGAGTGGTTGCAGACGTGCGTGAGCAGGTTCCACAGCGGCAGCGTGAACGTCTGCCCGCGCATGTTCGTGTGCGTGATGGCGGCGGCGAGCGATTGAGGCGTCTGATCAGCGAGGAACGCGGTGAAACGCTGGTGGATCGCGTGCCACTCCGGCTCGACGGCCGCGCGCTCGGCCATGCGCGAATCGTCCGCGAGCCAGACGGGCGTGCGGCCGACGATGCGGTCGAGCCAGATGCTCTGGGCCGAGAGCATGTGAAGCATCACTTCGTGAATCGTGCCGAACGACCAGCCGTGGTTTTTGAAATACGCTTCGTCAGCCAGCGGCGTGGTCGTCTCGAGCTGGCGCAGGTCCGCCCACCTGGTGTACTCGAAGAGGTGCTGAAAAAACTCGGGCGAGGGCGTCATGACCGCTTTCGCTCCGCGTGCAGGACCGTGATTTCGTCGCCGCTCTTGACGACCGCTTCCTCGATCACCTTCGCCACCCAGCCGCTGCGGCCTTTGATCCGTTTGAGCAGCTCCGGATGCCACTGCAGCAGATTCCGGCACGGCGTGCGGACGTCGGTGATCTCGATCAGGCATTCGCCGACGCGCAACTGATCGCCGACAGCGAGCGCGTCGAGATCGACGCCGCGGGTGGTGAAATTCTCGCCGACCGCGCCGTTCTCCAGCCCGATCCCCTCCTCGCGCAGCCAGGCGTACAGCTCTTCGCTGTAAATACAGACCGCGCGATCCGGCCCGCCGTGGTAGCGGAGGTCGCGCTGCTTGTCGCCTTCGATGCCGTTTCTCGACACGTGCGCGAACAAGACGGGACGCTTGGGCATCCCGCCTTTGGAGACGTTTAGTTGGACGAGCGATCCGTTCATCGATCGATCAGCACCATTTGCTGTTCAACTTGAAACCGCGCAGCTTCGAACATCCCAGCGCCTCGGCACGCTCGACGGCGGCGCGGTGCAGTTGCGATTCGATCCCGCGGCCGCAGAATTGCTCATCGATGCCGAAGCTCTCGAGCTTCGCCTCGACGCATCCGCCCCTGGCGGGCAGCACGTTGAAGCAAAGGTGCGCCGCCGGCGCATCGTTCACGAACGCGACCATCAGCACCTGACGGGCCGATAACCATCCGTCGGCATCGACGGCGAGCTTCGTGATCTTGCCGTGCTGCTCGACGGCGCGCAGGACGTCCTTCCACCGCGCGTGCCAGTTGTCCACCGGCTCGATGCGAAGCGCGCCCGCGCCATTTCCGATCTTGTTGTGCTCAACGTCAAACATGGTGTTCGGCCTCATGCCAGTAAAATCGTTCACGTCAGTGCGAGCACTGAGTTCATTTCCGTCTGCGTCTTATGAAGTTTCGCGTACACGCCGTCCTTGATGTCAAGCAGTTCCGAATGTAGGCCCTGCTCGACGATCTTTCCTTTCTCCAACACCACGAGTCGATCGGCGGCCTGCAAAGTCGACAGGCGGTGCGCGATGGCGAAAGTGGTTCGTCCCTCGACCAGCCGGTCCAGCGCCTGCTGGATCTGCTTCTCGGTCTCGGTGTCGACCGAGCTCGTGGCCTCGTCGAGGATCAGGATGCGCGGGTTGTGCAGAATCGCCCGCGCGATGCTGATCCGCTGACGCTCGCCGCCCGATAAACTTTGTCCGCGCTCGCCGACCATCGTGTCGTATCCGTCCGGGAAGCCGACGATGAAGTCATGCGCGTTGGCTGCCTTCGCCGCGGCGATGATTTCTTTTTCGCTGGCGTCCGGCTTCCCATAGCGGATGTTCTCCGCGATGGTGCCGTGGAACAGGTACGGCTCCTGCAATACGAGTCCGATCTGCCGGCGTAACCATTTCACGTCGTAATCGCGCACGTCCACGCCGTCGATCAGGATCTGCCCGTCGGTTACATCGTAGAACCGGCAGATCAAGTTGACGAACGTACTCTTGCCCGCGCCGGATGGGCCGCACAGGCCGATCATTTCTCCTGGTGAAACGCTCAGGGAAACTTCGCGCAGCGCAGGTTGTGCGCCCTCGTAGCTGAATGACACCTGGCGGAATTCCACGCGGCCGTCAAGCCGCTGCTTCGTTAACGCACCGGTGGATGAATAAATTTCAGGGGCCGTATCGAGCACCTCGAATACACGGGTGGCACTGCTGGCGGCACGCGTCACCATCCGGTTGCTGTTCGCCAGCTCCATGATCGGCTCGTAGAACGACGTTACGAAGGCGTTGAACATGAACAGCGTCCCGAGCGAATTCTGATCCGACGGCTGACGGATCACGAGCCATCCGCCAACGACCCACACGAGCGTTCGGCCCAGTTGCATCGTCGCGGCGATGACCGGCTGAAGCGTCGCCCAGACGCGATTGGTTTCCTGCTCGTGGACGGTGTACTCATCGCTGCGCGCGTCGAAGCGCTCGAGCTCGCGCTTCTCGCTGCTGAACGCTTTGACCACGCGCACGCCGGGCAGCGCATCCCCCACCACCGCCGTCATGCGCGACCAGTACGTCCACAGCCGGCCGAACATGTTCTGCATCGTGCGGCTGCGGTAGTAGGTGAGGATCGCCAGCGGCGGCACCGGGAGCAGCGCCGCGATCGCCAGCCGCCAGTTGAAGTAGAACATCACGCCCGCGAAGACGAAGATCATCAGGATGTCGCGGATCAGGTTCACCGAGCCGAAGACGATGAAGTCCCACAGCCGATCGGTGTCATTGGTCACGCGCGTGATCAGCGAGCCCGTGCGGCGCTTGGCGAAGAAGCGGAGCGACAGGTTGTGCATGTGCTCGTAGACCATGTGGCGAAGGTCGCGCGCCATCTGCGTGCCGAGGCTCGTCAGGATCTGAAGTCTGCCGTAGCCGAACGATTGTGTGACGATCACGGCGATCGCGATCGCCGCTGACCAGAAGAACAGGTTGTGCGTCCGCTGCGCCATCGACAAATGACCGGCCCGACGATTGAGATCGAGCGAGCCGTCCACGAGATAGCGCAGGAAGACCGCCGGCAACGTCGACAGGCCGGTGACGATGCACGTCAGCACGAGCGCCGCCGTCACGCGTCTTCGGTACGGCTGCGCGACATCCAGCAACCGCCAGAGGATCTTGCGCGTCTGCTGGCAGCGCGGGCAGACGCCCTCGGCGTACGCGGGGATGATGCTGCCGCACCTGGGGCAGTGCTCGGTCGCCTCCGCCTGGCGCTCGACGTTCTCGAGCCAGTCGGGCGGGAGCTCCTTGCCTTCCTTGCGCGGCATCCGCCGCTCGAGCTTGCGCTGGAGCCGCGTCATCTCGCGACGTGTCTTCCGTGTATAGCGCATCTCCGCCGCGAGCTTGCCGGCGACGATGACGTTCAACCGATCCACGCCGAGGCCTTCGACGATCGCCGCTTCCTCGATCGAGTTGATGGGGATGACGCGCGTTGGCTGAGCTTCAGTCACGATCAGAAGATCGCTGTGGGTCAGCACCGCATACGCTTCGGCGTAGCGATTGTGGTCATCGAGATCGAACTGCGCCCACGCGATGATCTGCGCGTTGTCGAGCTGGCCGTTGAAGCGGGCGCGCACGTTCTCCGGCAGCGTGGTCGCCTTCGTCGCTTTTTGCTTTTCCTCGTCGCTCATGTGGCGTCTCGTTTCCCTAAAACAAAACCACGCGGTCCGCATCCGGCCGCGTGGTGGGGAAATTCAGCAGGAAATCGTCGGAAGACCTACCGGTGCAGTGCCTCCCGCCCACGCGGCGAAATAATCTCCGAAACGGCGGCGCGCGTGCGAACGTGCGGCATCAGCCACTTGCGGAGTTTGAAGTTGTCGTACGGCAACTTGAGCATGAACGCGGGCTCCTTTTCGCCCCAGTCAGACTCACGGTCAGATTTGAGTGAGGCGGAAAACATGCCGTACGACCGCCGCCCGTGTCAACATAAAAATCCGAAATGTATAGTAGCAGGCCATGAGCGCCAAAGTCGCATTGGTGACCGGCGGGGCAAAACGCGTCGGGCGGGCGATCGTCGAGAAGCTCGCGGATGCGGGGTTCGACATCGCGTTTACCTATCTGAGCAGCCAGGCGGAAGCCGCCGCATTGGAGCACGCGCTGCACAAGCGCGGTCGGCGGGCGATGGCGATTCGGGCGGACCTGACGCAGCCGGAATCGGCGCCGACGATCATCTTCGATTCCTGCCGGCAACAGTTCGATCGGATTGATCTGCTGGTCAACAGCGCGTCGCTGTATCTACCCGGCAAACTGCGCGCGACGACGATGGAGATGATGCGGAAGGTGGCGGCGATTCACGTGCAGTCGCCGCTGCTGCTCGTGCAGAAGTTCGAAGCGATGCTGCGGCAGTCGCGCGGGCATGTCGTGAACATGATCGATCTGCTCGCCGAGCGTCCGTGGCCGGACTACCTGATCTATTGCGCATCGAAGGCGGCGCTCGGCAATCTCACGCTGGGTTTGGCGCGCGAGCTCGCGCCGGAAGTGACGGTAAACGGGATCGCGCCCGGCGTCGTCGAGTGGCCGCCGGGATATCCCGAATCGGAGCAGGAAAAATATCTGAAGCGCGTGCCACTCGGCCGCGCGGGAACGCCGGAGGATGTCGCGAACCTTGTTCACTTCCTCGCGACCGAGGGAAGTTACATCACCGGTCAGATTATTCGACTCGACGGGGGGCGTTCGATCACGTGACGTGGCGCAGCGCAAAGCCCGGCGCTTTGTGCCGGGAAACTCCCCGGCACGAAGTGCCGGGCTTTGGGCCGTGCGCTCGCTTAGAATGACCGCGTGATCATCACCCGCATCAGCGAGCAGAAGCGCCGACCGAATCGACGCAACATCTATCTCGACAGCGCGTTCGCGTTCGGGTGCAACGTGAACGTCGTCGCCAAATTCCGACTGCGCCAGGGGATGAGTCTCACCGAAGAGCAGGTCCGCGAGATCGAGCTCGGCGAGGTCAGGCAGGAATGCTTCGACGCGGCGCTGCGACTCCTCCAGACGCGGCTGCAATCGACCGCCGAGATGCGGCGGAAGCTGATGCGGAAGGAGTACGGCCAGACGATCGTTGACGCCGTCATCGCAGACCTGACGCGGCTGGAATATCTGAACGACGAACGTTTTGCGAAAACCAAGGCCGCATCCGCCGCCGAGCACAAACAACACGGCCGTCGTCGCGCGAAGATCGAATTGCTCAAGGCGGGAGTGAAGGGGGATGTCGCGGACCGCGCGCTCGATGACGTGTATGATGCGACCGACTCGGTCGCCGTCGCCAGGCAGCTCGCGCTGAAGCAGGCGGCGCGCCTGCGCAAGCTCGACCTGCTGGTCGCGCGGCGGCGACTCATCGGCATGCTGCAACGCCGCGGCTTTGACTACGACGCGATCAAACCGGTGGTGGATGAGGTGCTCGGCGGCGAAGCGCGCGACGTGGATTAACCGATCGACTTGACGATCGCTTCGGCACGGTCGCGCCACTGCGGCGCAACGTGCAGCCGCCGGAACATGAGCTGCCGATTGAGCAGGCGGCTCATCGGCGAAACCTGTCCGAAGGGCGTGAGCTTGCCGGCGTCGTCGCGGACGAGGATCTCGTTCGCATCAGAGCAATCGTCACCGTCGCCGCTGGCGGCGAACGTTTCGTAGCCGCTGCCGGCGGGTTGATCGAAGAACATCTCGTAGCCCGGCTCGCCGCCCTGACCGGCGATCATTCGCTCGACCGCCGTGATCGCCGATCGCGCGCCTCTCGGATCTTCGAAGCGCGACAGGTCGATGGTCTTGAACAGCTTGCGGAACAGCAGCCCGCGGCAGAGCGTGGCGAGGATCGCGTCGTCGCCGTGCGACCAGATCTTGAAGCAGTGCATGACCGCGACGTCGTCCATGTCCGCGAATTCCTCGGCGGCGAGGCGCTGGCCGAGCATCGCCTTGTACGCCGCCTGGTTGAACTGCGGCCAATCGAGGCGGCCCTGCACGGCGAGGCGCTTGGCGCGTTGCAGCGCGAGCTTGACCATCCCTTCGGCGCTGCGGACGACCTTGTGGAAGTAGACGTTGCGGTACATGTTGAACCGCGCCTGCAGGTACGTCTCGACCGCGTTGATGCCCTTGGTATGCACGGCGAGGCGATCGCACGATTCGTCGATCGTCAGCGCGTGCAGCACCCACTCGAGATCGAACGAGCCGTACCGGCTGCCGGTCATCAGGTTGTCACGGAGCAAGTAGTCGAAGCGGTCGGCGTCGAGCTGGCTGGAGATGATGTCGCAGAAGAACGTGCGACGCGGCTGGCATTGGAGGAACGCGACGATTTTGGTCGGAAGCGCGGCATCCCGCGCGACGAGGATGCGGTGTACGCCGCTGCCCTCGTCGAGGATGACGCGGTGCGTGACCTCTTCATGATGCACGCCGCTCACGCGCTCGAAGACGTGGCTGAACGGCCCGTGGCCCAGGTCGTGCAACAGCGCGGCGACGACGCAGATCATGCGGCCCTCGTCGTCGATGCGGAACGATCTGGCGAGCTGATCGAGCGCTTTGCGCGCGGTCTCCATCACGCCCAGGCTGTGGTTGTAGCGGGAATGATCCGCGCCCGGATAAGCCAGTGAAGCCAGGCCGAGTTGGCGGATCCTGCGGAGGCGCTGCAGCTCCGGGGCGGCGAGCAAATCGAAGAGCAGCCGGTCCAGCGGCTGATCCAGCCGGAAGGCGATGACGTCATGAACCGGATCGCGGATGATCTTTTCGGACATGCTGACCGATGTATAGTACGAGCCGCGCGCGGCGCGGCAAAGGACACAGCGTGTCGGCTAGCCGCGATGGGGGCGGCGTGTCTACTGTACCGGGTGAAGCATGTGCCGTGTCGTCGTCATCATCGCCCTGCTCTTCGCCGTCGGGGCTCCGTTCGTCTGCGCGGCGGACAAAAAGAAGGAGGAAGAGAAGACGACGGTCCACATCAAGGATTTGAAGTACACCCCGCCGACCATCACGATTAAAGCCGGGCAGGCGATCACATGGCTCAACGACGACGACAAGGATCACACCGTTGTCGCGGACGACGGGTCCTTCGAATCAGACAACCTGGGCAACGGGGAGAAGTTCAAGTTCACGTTCAAGAAGAAGGGGAAATTCAGCTATCACTGCAAGTATCACCCGCGCGAAAAAGGCGTCGTCATCGTCACGGATTAGCGCGGATTTGACGGAACGGCGCCGCTTTCATAGGATTTGCCGCCAATGCAGCAAACAAGTGCGATCGCCCGGGTCAGCATTATTCCCCCACGACAACGCGGGTAGGGCCGATCGTTCGTACAGAAGTAATTGAGAAGCCCTGCCCGAACGGCAGGGTTTTTTCGTTTGTATCTCTTGAGTGAACCGAGACTGACGAGACCGACATGAGCGAAACACGCCGCATCGAGATCTACGACACCACCCTCCGCGACGGCACGCAGGGCGAAGGGTTCAACCTCTCACTGCAGGACAAGCTGCTGATCGCGCAGAAGCTCGACGAGCTGGGCGTGGACTACATCGAGGGCGGATTCCCGGGATCGAACGAGAAGGACCGCGCGTTCTTCCAGGAGATCAAGCCGCTGAAGCTCAGGCACGCGAAGGTCAGCGCTTTCGGCATGACGCGGCGGCGCGGAATGAAAGCGGAAGACGACCCGAACATGAAGGCCCTGCTCGCCGCGGACACCTTGGTCGTCACGTTCGTCGGCAAGACCAGCGACTACCAGGTGCGCGCGGTCATGAACGTCACGCCGGAAGAAAACCTGGCGATGATCGGCGACTCGGTGAAGCTGATGCGCTCGGCCGGTCGCAAGGTCGTCTACGACGCCGAGCACTTCTTCGACACCTATCGCAGCAACCCGCAGTACGCGATGCAGACGCTGCTGGCGGCGCAGGAAGCCGGGGCGGCGGTGCTGTGCCTGTGCGACACCAACGGCGGCTCTATGCCGGAGTTCGTCGCCGAAGCCGTCGCCGCGGTGAAGAAGCAGACGAGCGTGATGGTCGGCGTACACACGCACAACGACGCATCCGTCGCCGTGGCCAACGCGCTCGCCGGGATCCGCGCCGGTGCGGATCACGCGCAGGGCACGATCAACGGCGTCGGCGAGCGCTGCGGGAACATGGATCTGATCCCGCTGATCGCCAACCTGCGCCTCAAGTACAACCTCGACTGCCTTTCCCGCGCGGGCGGCGACACGCTGCAGCACCTGACGGAAGTCAGCCGCTACGTCTACGAGACGGCGAACATGAACCTGATCTCGGGCCAGCCTTACGTGGGAACGAGCGCCTTCGCGCACAAGGGCGGGATGCACGTGCAGGCGGTGCAGAAGGACGTCAGCACCTACGAGCACGTCGATCCCGCCGCCGTCGGGAACACGCGGCGAATCCTGATCTCGGAGCTCTCGGGCGTGTCGAACATCGCCACCAAGGCGGGCAAGAAATTCGATCTCGAGAACGACAAGGCGACGCTCAAGAACGTGCTCGAGCGCGTGAAGACGATGGAGAACGAGGGCTATCAGTTCGAAGCCGCCGAGGCGAGCTTTGAGCTGCTCGTCCGAAAAGAGATCGGGCGGTACAGGAAATTCCTCGACCTCGATCACTACCGCGTGATCACGCTGATGCAGGGAGGCAACGCGCCGGTCGCCGAGGCGACGGTGAAGATTCATGTGAACGGGCAGATGGAGCATCGCGTCGCCGAAGGCGACGGGCCCGTCAACGCGCTCGACGGCGCGCTGCGCAAGGCGCTCAAAGCCCATTACCCGGCGATCCAGCAGGTTCACCTGACGGACTACAAGGTGCGCGTGATCAATTCCAAGGATGAAACGGCGGCGAGCGTGCGCGTCGTGATCGAGTGCAAGCGCGATTGCGGCGAAGGAAAGCGCGAAATATTCGGGACGATCGGCGTAAACACCAATATCATCGCCGCCTCCTGGCAGGCGCTGGTGGACGCGTACGAATATCACCTGATTCAGGTCGAAGAAACCGAAGCGCCCAAATGACCCGGACCGCGGGCAATCCGAATGTGCAGCAGCTCGACTACGGCCGGCCGACGCTGTCGTTCTGGCGGCGGCATCGGACGGCGCTGCTGATCATCCTGGCTGTCCTGCTCTTCGCCGCCGGTTACGTCTTCTCCAACCGCCGCACGCTCATCCTCAGGTTCGAGGCGAAGCGCCGGCTGTGGGAAGACCGACGCCGCTACTACGAAACCGCCGCCGAGACGGCGCCGGCGGATCATCTGGTGTTCGACGCGCCGATGGATCGGCGGATCGTCGATGCGCCGGTCGATCCGCCCGGTCGATGGGAACTGCTCTGGAGCAATCGTCGCTACAGCTCGCCTAACACGCGGGAGCCGCTGCTCTTTCAGCATGAGATGACGACGGCGTCGGGCATGCGCGTGCTCGTCGCCGTGCAGTGGGACGACTCGACGAACCAGCGGCAGTTGATCGCGACGATGCTCCGGCCCGGGACGCTGTCGCGGCACCCGCTGCCGTACGGGCCGTTCGTGATCTTCATTGACGATGGGACGCTCACGAAGCCGCTGCGGCTGTTCGCCGGACAAATCGATCCGAACGACGACCATCACTTCACCATTCGCTATCAGAACGCCCGCGAGAGCGGGGTGCTGGATGGACGGTTGGTGGAAGAACCCGGCGCGACGACGTACCGGGAGTTCGGAACGATCCGGATGTCGCGGATTCCCGACGCGCAAGCGGATAGTGCCCCCGCGCGCTGAGGCCGGTGTTTTGCCTCCTCCGCTCCGCCCGCATATCCTCCGCAGATTCGACTGGCTTCGACTCACTTTATCGTGTAAAGTACAGGCATGGACGCGCTGGCGGACATCCCCGCAGAAAAATTCCCCCGGCACATCGCCATCATCATGGACGGCAACGGCCGCTGGGCGGTCCGCCGCGGGCTGCAGCGCGTCAAGGGGCACCAGGAAGGCGCGCGGACGGTGCGCGACGTCGTCACCGAGTGCGCGCGGCTGCGCAAAGAGCATGGCGGGCCGGACTTCCTAACGCTTTATTCCTTCAGCCTGGAAAACTGGAAGCGGCCGATCGACGAAGTGTCGTTTCTGATGGAGATGTACATCGAGTACCTCCGCAAGGAGCGCGCGACGATGATGGAGAACAACATCCGCTTCCGCCAGATCGGCCGGCTCGATCACCTCCCCGAGCCCGTGCTCGACGAGATGCAGCGCACGCTGGAGGAGACGAAGGACAACGACGGGCTGACGCTGGTGCTCGCGCTGAATTACGGCAGTCGGGCGGAGATCGCCGACGCCGTGCGCGAGGTCGCACGAAAAGTTCAGGACCGCGAGCTGCGCGCCGAGGAGATCGATGAGCAGACCATCTCCGATCACCTTTACACCGCCGGCTGGCCCGACCCGGATCTGCTCATCCGCACCGCCGGCGAGATGCGCGTCAGCAACTATCTCCTCTGGCAGATCAGCTACGCGGAACTGGTGGTGAGTGATGTGCTGTGGCCGGACTTCGGCGTGGAGGACCTGCACAAGGCGATCCGGGAGTTCTCATCGCGCAACCGCCGCTTCGGCGCGCTGGATCACACGAACACGCTTCGGTAATTCGTTGTTAGTTGTTAGTTGTTAGTGGTTAGTCGTTAGTTGTTGCAACGTCCGCGCGAGCACGCGCATTGAACAACGAACAACTAACGACTAACAACTAACACGTCATGGAAAAAGCCCTCCGCAATCGCCTGACCTTCGGCCCGCTGATGCTCGCGGGGCTGTTTCTCTTGCTGTGGCTGGATGACGCGGCACAGCAATGGACGCGGCACTGGATGGAGACTACGTTCGGCGGCCGCGGCGGCGTGGGCGGGCTGGGGCTGATGCTCGCGCTGTTCATCGTCAATCCGATCGCGACACAGGAAATCGCCGTCCTTTTCACCGCCGAACGCATCCGACCCTACCGCGGCATCACCGCGACCGGCTCAGCGCTGCTCATCCTGCACGCGTTCCTCACGCAGTTCCCGCCGTTCCAGAAAATCGCCGCCTCCACGCTCGCGTTCATCATCGTCTTCATCATGCTCACCGCCGCTCTGCGCCGCGCGTGGGCGAAGCAGACGCAGGAAGCGATCGTCAAGATGGCCGGCACGGTGCTGGCGATGCTTTACCTCGGCGGGCTGGGATGGTTCATCATGGCCATCCGCGTGAAGCACTCGCAGGGCCCGCACGATTTTCATGGCACGACCTGGACGATCCTCTCGATGCTGCTGATGGTGAAGTTCACCGACATCGGCGCCTACTTCGGCGGGCGCGCGCTGGGGAAGCACAAGCTCATCCCGTGGCTCAGTCCCGGCAAGACGTGGGAAGGACTGGCGATCGGCCTGCTCACCGCCGGCGTTGTCGGCGCGATTTGCTCAGGGAACGGCAGGTGGCTTCCGCACGTGCCGTGGTGGAAGGGATTCATTTTCGGCGTGGTGATCGGCGGGATCGGTCAGCTCGGCGATTTGCTCGAGAGCCTGATGAAGCGCGACGCGGAAGTGAAGGATTCGGGCGCGCTGGTCCCGGGGTTCGGCGGGATCCTCGACATCATCGACAGCCCGCTGCTCGCCGCGCCGTTCGCGTACCTGCTGTTCAGCCTCTGCTGAACTGCTCTCTGTCGCATGCGCGTCTCGCCCATGCCTGTTCGTGAGTTGACTAATGATCGGGAAGGCATGGCCGAGACGGCCATGCTACGAAAGCGCCGAGGCGTTTTTGACATAACTCCCGTCACCGCTACACTTTCGCCCACTCCAGCGGACTTCTCCCGGAAGGATCGGGCACCAGCGTGAGCATCGGGCGGCGGATCAGGTTTTTCATCGTCGTAACCACCCTGCTCACCGCCATTGCGCAAGCGGCCCCCGCTTTGGCGCAGGACGCGCCCCCAACTACTCATCCCTTCCCGGTTCACACCTCGCGCACGCTCGCGTACGCGTCGCTGCGCGGCAAGGTCGTCGAAGACGTCCGCGTGATGGGCAACACGCAGGTCTCCACCGCCGTCATCCTCAACGTCGTGCGCACGCGCAAGGGCGACCTGTTTGATCCGGACACCGTTGAAGAGGACTACCAGCGCATCTACTCGATGAAGAAGTTCGCCAACGTCGAGGCCAAGGCGGAGCCGACGACCAGCGGCGTGGTCGTCACCTTCGTCGTCACCGAACAGAAGCAGATCAGGGAGATCCGCTACGTCGGCAACTCGCGGATCGACACGCCGCAGCTTCAGCAGACCATCGACGTCCACGAAGGCGAGGCGATCGACAACTTCCGCATCTCGATCGCCAAGCAGGCGATCGAGGCGCTCTATCGCGACAAGAACTACCCGTACGCCCACGTCGAGATCGACAAGGACCAGCTCGCGCAGGCGGGCGTGCTGATCTTCAACATTACCGAAGGGCCCAACGTCAAAGTCAGGCGGATCGAGTTCATCGGCAACAACTCCTTCTCCGAAGAGCGGCTGCGCGACCAGGTGCAGACGAAGTACTGGATCTGGATCTTCCGCCCCGGCACCTACGATCCCGAGACCGCCGATACCGACGTCGGGGCGCTGCGGCACTACTACGAGAGCAAGGGTTTTTTTGACGTTCGGGTCGGCCGCAAGATCGTCGAATCGCCGGACCAGACGGAGATCAAGGTCCAGTTCATCATCGACGAGGGCGTGCGCTATCGCGTCGACAAGCTCGTGTTCCGCGGGAACAAGAGCCTGAGCGAGCAGCAGCTTCGCAAGGACTTGAAGCTCACCGAGGGTCAGTTCTTCGATCAGGAGTTGCTCCAGCGCGACATCCGCCAGGTCGTGCGCGATTACAGCCCCTTCGGTTTCATCTACCAGCGCGGGAGCAACGATCCGGACTACCTTCGGATCGGCAACCCGAAGTACCCGTACGAGATCGCGACCGTCTTCCACCGCGAGAGCGGCAAGGTCGATCTGGTCTACGAGATCTCCGAAGGCAAGCCGTTCCAGATCGGTCGCATCATCGTCAAGGGGAACGGCAAGACGCAGGAGAAGGTCGTCCTGCGCGAGATGCGCGTTCAGCCGGGGCAGAAGTACAACTCGGGCGAGCTGTCCGATGCGTCGGAGCGGCTGCGCACCAGCCCGTACTTCAGCGGCGTGAGCATCACGCCGATCGGCGAAGATCCGAAGATTCGTGACGTGCTGGTGGAAGTGGTCGAAGCCAAGACGGCGAGCTTCGGCGTGGGCGCGGGCGTCAACTCCAACGGGGGGCTCGGCGGAAACATCACCTACGAGCAGCGCAACTTCGACATCACCAACTTCCCCGACTCCTGGACCGACGCCTTTTCCGACCGCGCCTTCATCGGCGCCGGTCAGAACCTGCGCATCACGCTCGAGCCGGGCACCGAAGCATCCAACGCGTCGATCCGCTTCACCGAGCCGTGGATCTTCGATCAGCCTTACAGCTTCACCGGCGAAGCGTACTGGCGCGACCGCATCCGCGAGCACTGGGACGAAACCCGCGCCGGCGGGCGCATCACCTTCGGCAAGCGCTGGAACTACATCTGGTCCACCGGGCTGACGCTGCGCGGCGAGGACGTGCAGATCCACAACATCGAAGACGAGGACACGACCACCGTCGTTAACGGTCAGACCGTTCCCGTCCGCGCGGCGGAGATCCTCGCGCTCAAGGGCCACAGCACGCTCACCAGCGCCGGCATCAACATCCGCCGCGACACCACCAACCGCGGCATCTTCCCCTACCGCGGCAGCAACACCTTCGCCGCGTGGGAATCCTACGGCGCACTCGGCGGGGAATTCACCTTCCAGAAGTTCACCGCAGGCTGGGACATGTACAAGTCCCTCTACGACGACCTGCTCGACCGCAAGACCGTCCTGGCGCTGCACGCCAACGGCGGATGGATCTGGGGCTCGGCGCCGTTCTTCGAGCGCTTCTACGCGGGCGGCCTGGGGACGATTCGAGGTTTCCGTTTTCGCGGCGTGAGCCCCCGGTCGGGGCCGGACGATGATCCGGTCGGCGGCGAGTTCTCCCTCACCGGCACCGCCGAGGTCAGCTTCCCGCTCTACGGCGAGAATTTGCGCGGCGTGGTGTTCAGCGACGTCGGTACGGTTGAGCCGGAGTTGGAGATTCATACAATCCGCTCGAGCGTCGGCTTCGGCTTCCGCCTGGTGCTGCCGATTTTCGGCCAGGCGCCCGTCGCTATCGACTTCGCCCTGCCGATCACCAAGAGCAGCGAGGACGACACCGAATGGGTCAGCTTCTCCTTCGGGTTCCAGCAGTAGGGGCAGTGCAGCCGCCGTCATAAACGGACTTTTGAAACTTTCAGCCGCATCATTCGTGAGTACGGAAGGCATCGCCGACACATCGTGGAAAGGACTGAACTGAAATGAATCGAATCGCACTGATCGCCGCCCTGGTTATCTGCCTCACGTTCACCGCGGGTCTGGCACACGCGCAGGACGCGACGCGCGTCGCCGTCGTCAACCCGGCCCGCGCCTTCCAGGAGATGCAGGAGACCAAGGACCTCAAGCAGGCGCTGGAGAACCAGCGCAAGCAGCTCGAAGGCGAAGTCAACGGCCGCCAGCAGAAGGTCAAGGATCTCCAGGCCGCCCGCGATCTGCTCAAGCCGGACTCGACGCAGTACCAGGAGGCGGACAAGAACTTCATGCAGGAAGCGATCCAGTTCGACACGTGGAGCAAGATCACGCAGGCACAGCTCCAGGGCCAGCAGAAGCAGCAGATGAAGGTGCTGTTCGACAAGATCGTCGCGGCGACATCGCTGGTCGCGCAGCAGAAGAACATCGATCTGGTGATCGCGGATCAGCGCCCGGATCTGCCGGAGAACCTGGCGGCGATCAACGTCGAGCAGCTCCGCGCGATCCTGAACGGCCGCAATGTGCTGTACAACAATTCCAAGGCGGACATCACCAACGAGGTGATCGCCGCGCTGGATGCCAACTACAAGAGCAGCGGCGGGACCGCGACGATGCCGTCGGTCGGCGGAGCGCCCGGGACGACGCCGCCGTCCACCCCGGTCGCGCCCACGGCGCCGGCCGCGCCGAAGCGCTAACGCGGGGTGACAGCGCGATGCGCTCGCTGACACTCTCGCAGATCGCGACCCTCTTGAACCTCCCGGCACCGGGCGACGGCAATCGCCCGGTGTCCGGCATTTCCACCCTCGCCGAAGCGAGCGAGCGCGAGCTCTCCTTCCTCGGCTCGGAGAAATATCTCGACGATTTCGCCACAACCAAAGCCGCCGCCGTTCTTGTTCAAAAGCGTGTAAAGCTTCCGGCGGATCACAAGAAGCTCGTCCTGTTCGTGGATGATGCGGACCTGGCGGTCGCGAAGCTGCTCGAGCACTTCGCCCCGCCGGTGCCGCGCCCGCCTCTCGGCCGCGACCATTCCGCCTTCATCGCGCCCGGCGCGTCGATCTCCGAGGGCGCTCGCATCGGCCCCAACGTCTTCGTCGGCGATGACTCCCGCATCGGGAAGAACGTCGTGCTCCACGCCGGGGTCTACGTCGGCTGCGACGTCACCATCGGGGACGACTGCGAGCTTTTCCCCGGCGTGGTGATTCGCGAGCGGATCACGCTCGGCAGCCGCGTGATCATCCATGCCGGCTCCATCCTCGGCACCGACGGTTTCGGCTACCGGTGGGACGGCAAGCAGCACGTGAAGATCCCGCAGATCGGCACGGTGATCGTGGGGGACGACGTCGAAATCGGCTCGTGCGTCTGCATCGACCGCGCCAAGTTCAGCGCCACGCGCATCGGCCGCGGCACCAAGATCGACAACCTCGTGCAGATCGGCCACAACGTCGTCGTCGGGCCGCACTGCATCATCGTCGGGCAAGCCGGGCTCGCGGGAAGCGTGACGCTGGGCAGCGGCGTCGTGCTCGGCGGACAGAGTGCGATCCGCGATCACGTGAGGATAGGAGACCAAAGCGCCGTCGCCGCGTGCTCGGGCGTCGCCGAGGATGTCGATCCCAAGACCATCGTCTCGGGCCTGCCCGCCCTGCCGCACCGCCAGAGCCTTCGCGAGCAGGCGGCGCTGCGGCGTCTTCCGGATCTCGTCGTGCAGGTGCGCAAGCTCCAGGAACAACTCGACGAGCTGCGGAAGACAAAATGACAGACGACCCGCCCGCTACACTCGAATATGCGCAGCCGACAACGCGATTCCGCAGGCCCGTCTTTTCCGTCGCCGCATTTCTCGTCACCGCCACGCCGATCGTCTACACCTACCTCCTCATCGAGCTGTTCATCCCGAAGCTGGAAACGGTCTACAAGGATTTCGCAACGCATCTGCCGGACTCCACTCAACTGCTCCTCGATATCGCGCGCTTCAGCTACTACCACTACCACCTGCCCGCGATCGCGGTCCCGGTGGCGGCGGGCTTCATCGTCCCGCTGTTCAAACGCACGGACAAGCCGGTCGATCAATCACGTTTTCGTCGCCGGCTCATCGTGCTCCTGCTGATCAACGCCATGTGGATGCTCGTGCTGATCGTCGCGCTCGCCGTGCTGATCCAGCCGTGGTTCAAACTGATGGGGCAGTTGGCTCCGCCCTAATTGCACGCGCGGCCGCGCTGCCCCATCATGCGCGACGTATGTCCCAACCGTCGATTGACGACCGCGTCGAACAACTCCTGGCGCGCATGTCGCTGGAGGAGAAGATCAACCAGATGTCGGTCCGCATGGCCGCCGGGGACGATCCGGCGACCGCGGCGCGGCTGAACAACGAAGTGCAGAACGACGCGATCGCGCGCAGTCCCAACCGCATCCCGCTCCTGCTCACGCGCGAGAGTTCGCACGGGTTGAACACCGCCGGCGTCACCGCCTTCCCGGCGTGCATCACGATGGCCAGCACGTGGGATGAGGATCTGCAATTTCGCATCGGTCGCGCGATCGCCGCGGAAGCTCGCGCGCAAGGGGTTCATCAAGGTTTGTCGCCGGTCCTCGACATCGCGCGCGATCCGCGCTGGGGGCGGCAGGAAGAAACGTACGGAGAGGATCCACATCTCGTCTCGCGCCTGGGCGTCGCGTTCATCAAGGGAATGCAAGGTGATCGCCTCCGCGACGGAATCATCGCCTGCCCGAAGCATCTCGTCGGTTACGGCGCGAGCGAAGGCGGCAAGGACAACGATCCGATCTCGATCACCGACCGCGACCTGCACGAGACGTACCTGCCGCCCTTCGAAGCGGCATTCAAGGAAGCCGATGCGCAGTCGGTCATGATCTGCTACGGCGCCGTCAACGGCATCCCGTGCACGAGCGACAAGTCGATCGTCACCGACCTTCTGACGAAGTGGAACTTCACCGGGCACGTGCTCGACGACTGCCCCGGCATCGCCGGCTTGCTCGGACATCACGCGGCGCACGACATCAAGGAAGCCATCGCGCTGAGCGTCAACGCCGGCATCGACCGCCAGTTCTACGACTTCATCGGCGAGGTGCCGAACCAGATCGCGGGGCAGGAGAAGTTCGAGAAGATCCTGCTGGAGCTGGTGAAGGAAGGGAAGGTGCCGCAGTCGCGCATCGACGAGGCGGCGCGGCGCGTGCTCCGGCACAAGTTCATGCTCGGACTGTTTGAAGATGCAACGGTTGATCCCGCTGACGCGGCCCGCGTCGCCAACTGCGACGCACACCGCGCGCTGGCGCGCGAGACCGCGGCCAAGGGGATCGTGCTGCTGAAGAACGAAGGCAGCCTGCTTCCCCTCGATCCGACGAAGCTCGAGACGATCGCGGTCATCGGTCCGAACGCCGCGGAAGGACAGCTCGGGGATTACTCCGGCAGGCCGACGCAAATCGTCTCGCCGCTTGACGGCATCAACGGGCTGCTCGCAAAGCAAATCGCGGTGCTGCACGCCAGGGGCTGCGAGATCCTCTCGCCGGCGCTGGTGGGGGCGCGATTTTCGGTCCGCATCACCGGCAATCTGAAAGTGGACGGCGACGGCGAATACACGCTCGGCGTCGAGACCAACGACGGCGTGCGCCTGTTCCTCGACGACAAGCTCGTCATCGACGACTGGACGACCGGCCGCATCCGACAACGCCAGGCCACGCTTCGCCTGAGCAAGGGCGATCACGCGCTCAAGTTGGAATATTTTCGCGGCACGAAGTTCATGAACCCTGATCCGACGATTGAGATGCGCAACCGCAACACGCTGCGCCTCGTCTGGTCGGCTCCGCACCTGCCATCGCGCATCATCCCGAGCGACAACCTCACCTATCGCGGCGCGCTCGGCACGCAGCAGCACGGCTCGGGCGAGGGGCTGATGATGGAGCCGTTCCTCGGGCCCAACTTTGACCGCGCGCTCCCGGAGCAGAACCGCGTCATCCGCGAGATCGACTTCGACTGGGGCGATCGCTCGCCGATCCTCACGACGACGGCCGAGTCGCAGGAGCAGGAGTCGATCACCGCCGCCGTCGAGATCGTCAGGCGCGCTGACGTCGCCCTGCTTTTCGTCGGCGAGACGAGCGTCCGCGGCCCGCAGCAGGTGTGCGGCGAGCATTTCGATCGCGCGAACATCGAGTTGACCGGCTCGCAGCAACGGCTGATCGACGCCGTCGTCGCCACCGGCACGCCGACGGTCGTCGTGCTGGTCAACGGTCGCGCGCTGGCGATTGCGAAAATCGTCGAGGGGGTCCCCGCGGTCGTCGAAGCATGGTACCCGGGGCAGGAAGGCGGCCACGCCATCGCGGACGTTCTCTTTGGCCGCATCAATCCGAGCGGAAAGCTGCCCGTGTCGATGCCGTACTCCGCCGGCCAGTTGCCCGTCCACTTCGGGCGGCGACCGCGCATGGGCTGGTATATCGATGCGAAGTCCGATCCACTGTTTCCGTTCGGCTTCGGCCTGAGCTACACGACGTTCGAGTATTCGAACTTGCGCCTCACGCCCGAGCGCGGCGGCGCTTCGACGGCGTTCGCGGTCGAGGCGGAACTGACGAACACGGGCACGCGTGCGGGGGATGAAGTCGTGCAGCTTTACGTGAAGGATGCGATCTGCACCTTCGTCACGCCGATCAAGCGGCTGGTCGATTTCCGCCGCGTCTCGCTCCAGCCGGGCGAGCGGAAGACGATCCGCTTCGAGCTGACTTCGAAACACCTCGCGCTGCTCGACCGCGATTTCAATCCGCGCGTCGAGCCGGGCGAGTTCAAGATCCAGCTCGGCGGCGACGCGTCCGGCGGGCCGACGGTGAGCCTGTGGATCGACTGATCTGCGCTATTTCTTCGCCGTCTTCTTCTCTTCCTTCGCCCACGCGTCTTTCAACGTGACGGAGCGATTGAAGACCGGCTTCGCCGGCGAAGATTCTTTATCGACCGTGAAATAGCCCAGCCGCTCGAACTGGAACCTGTCACCCGGCTGGGCAGTCGCCAGACTCGGCTCCAGCCGCGCTTCGACGCGTTCCAGGGAGTTGGGATTCAGGTTCGCGCGCCAGTCCTGCCCTTCCGGCACATCCTCGGGAAACGCGGATTTGAACAGGGGGTCGTACAAGCGCACTTCCGCCGGCACCGACTTCTCCGCCGAGACCCAGTGGATCGTCCCCTTTACCTTCCGCCCGTCCGGCGCGTCGCCGCCGCGGGTGGCGGGGTCGTAGGTGCAGTGGACTTCGGTCACATTGCCGCTCGCGTCCTTCACCACGTTCGTACACTTGATGAAGTACGCGTAGCGCAAGCGCACCTCGACGCCCGGCGCGAGGCGGAAATACTTGGGCGGCGGAACCTCGCGGAAATCGTCCTGCTCGATGTAGATCGTCCTCGTGAAGGGCACCTTGCGCGTGCCCGCGTTCGCATCTTCCGGGTTGTTGATCGCATCCAGCTCTTCGCCCGCGCCGCCGCCGTCGGAATAGTTGGTGATAACGACCTTGAGCGGCTTGAGCACCGCCATCCGCCGAGGGGCGCGCTTGTTCAGGTCATCGCGCAGGAAATTTTCCAGCAGGTTCATCTCGACAGTGCTGTCGGCCTTGTTCATCCCGATGTGCTTGCAGAACGCGCGGATCGCCTCCGGGGTATAGCCGCGGCGGCGAAAGCCGCTGACCGTCGGCATGCGCGGATCGTCCCAGCCGTTGACGCGCTTCTCTTCGACCAGCGTGAGCAACTTCCTCTTCGACAGCAGCGTGTACGTGAGATTAAGGCGAGCGAACTCGATCTGCTGCGGGTGCCAGATCTGCTTTTCCTTCGGCCGATCTTTATTCACCGCGTCGATGAACCAGTCGTACAGCGGGCGATGGTTTTCAAATTCCAGCGTGCACAGCGAGTGCGTGATCTTCTCCAGCGAATCCTCGAAGCCGTGCGCCCAGTCGTACATCGGATAAATGCACCACTTCGTGCCGGTGTTGTGATGCGCCTCGTGCAGGATGCGGTACATCACCGGGTCGCGCAGGTTCAGGTTCGGCGAAGACATGTCGATCTTCGCGCGCAGCGTGCGCGCGCCGTCGGGGAACTCGCCCTTGCGCATGCGATCGAAGAGGTCGAGACTCTCCTCGACCGAGCGATTCCGCCACGGCGATTCTTTCCCCGGTCGCGTGGGCGGGCCGCGGAATTTGGCGACGTCGTCGGCCGAGAGGTCGCACACGAACGCGAGACCCTTTCGGATCAGCTCCTGCGCGTACTCGTACATCGTGTCGAAATAGTCGCTCGCCCAGAGCTTGTTCGACCATTTGAAACCGAGCCACTGCACGTCCGCCTCGATCGACTTGACGTACTCCTCTTCTTCCTTCGCCGGGTTGGTGTCGTCGTAACGGAGGTTGCACGAGCCGCCGTACTCCTCGGCGACGCCGAAGTTCAAACAGATGCTCTTGGCGTGGCCGATGTGGAGATAGCCGTTGGGCTCCGGCGGGAAGCGTGTGGCGACGCGTCCGCCCCATTTGCCGGTGCGGTTGTCGTCTTCGATGATTCGGCGGATGAAGTCCAGGCCGGTCGATTCGCTTTTGTTTTCTTCGTGTTTGGCGTCCATCTCGTGGAGCGTGTTTACCCGATTTTCGCGCCCGCCGCGAGTCGCTTGCCCGCCAGTTGCGCGACGCGCAGCGGCTCGTCCGAGATCATCGTGTCCACGCCGAGGGCAAGAATCCGCTCGATGTCAGCTTGCGAATTGACCGTCCACACGCCGACGGCGAGTTTCCGCGCGTGCAGCGTCTCGACGATGCGCGGGTGCATCGTCTTGAACGCGGCGTTGATCCCCGACCACGGCCCCGCCTGCCGCGCGATCGGACCGCGCGCGTCTTCGACGAGCAGCTTCAGGTCGATCCCGGATCGGATCTCCGCCGCGGCGGTGAGGATGCGCGGATCGAAGCTCTGAACGACGCAACGCCCGTTGCACAGTTCCATCGTCGCAGCGATCGTCCGTGGTGAGACGCCCGGCTTAATTTCGACCAGCAGCCGTGCGTTTGACGGCATCGATTCGATCAACTGCTGGAACGTCGGAACGAGTCGCCCGAGTTGATCACTCGATGCCGCATCCACTCGGCCACGACCTCGCGTCGTCCGATCGAGGGTCTCGTCATGAATCACGAACGGGACATCATCGATCGATCCGCGCACGTCGCACTCGCACCACTCGAGCCCCGCCTCCCAGGCGGCGGCAAACGCCGCCAGCGAGTTCTCCGGATGTTCGTGATGTAACCCACGATGGGCGACGATGATCGGCGTGGACATAACTCAACAGGTTTATCGGCAATTGTTGCGGGAGAAGGTCAACGGCGGTGCGTCATCGCCCGCCGCACTTCGCGGTCCATCTCCTTCTTGCGGATCGCGTCGCGCTTGTCGTGGTGCTGCTTGCCGCGGGCGACGCCGATCTCCACCTTCGCGCGGCCCTCCTTGAAGTAGATCGCCAGCGGGATGATCGTCGTCCCCTTCTGCTGCGTCGCGTCATCGAGCTTCTTGATCTCGCGGCGATGGGCGAGCAGCTTGCGCGGGCGCGTCGGCTCGTGGTTGTACGCGATCGCCGCCTTCGTGTACGGATCGATGTGGCACTGGAAGAGGATGAGCTGCCCGCGCTCGACCGCGGCGTAGGCGTCCTGGAGCGTCGCCTTGCCGTCGCGCAGCGCTTTGACTTCGCTGCCGAGCAGCGCGATGCCGCACTCGAGCTTGGCCTCGATGAAATAATCGTGCCACGCCTTGCGGTTCTCGATCCGCGGCGACAGGTTGCGCTTCTCCTTCGACATCCACCAACATGATATTCATTGCGCGCGCAGAGTCGAAGGCGTCGGGCGCGCCGAATCTGCAATCAAATCGAACGTTTGGCCAAGTCCGATTGCTGCTGTTGCCGGCATTATCAGAATGTGAGCATGCCGACGTCGCAGCCGCAGCGTCATCATCTTCCGACGGGCTTCTCGCTCATCGAGCTGATCGTCGTCGTCGGCATCATCGCCTTGCTGATCGCCCTGCTCATGCCCGCGCTGCACCGCGCCCGCCAGCAGGCGATGAGCGTGCAGTGCAAATCGAACCTGCACCAGATCGGCCAATCGCTGCTGATCTATGCGAACAACAACCAGGGTTGGATCTACCCGCCGGGCCACGGACCGCTTCCCGGCCGGCCGACGGAGGAATATTGGCCGAACCTGGTCTTCAAGCCGGCGGTGTGGAATCCGCCGATCCTCCGCTGCCCCGCCGATTTCGACCCGCCCGCGCTCGAGTGCTCGTACCTGCTGAACAATCACCTCAAGGATCGCAAGATCCGCTATCACAGCTCCAACCTCGGCGGGCGCTCGCCGAGCGACGTCGTCGTCATGGGCGAGAAGAGATCGGAGCTGGAGGCGTACTACCTCGACGCAGGCGAATACGACGATGCGGTCGAGCCCTATCGGCACGGCGCGCAGCTCAAGTCGAACTACCTGTTTCTCGACCTGCACGTGGATAACACGGCGGGGACGAAGATCGCCAACGGCGTCGATCCGTGGGACGTTCCGACGGCGCCGACGGAATGACTCCTGTCGAGCGCCCTCTACGGCCAGCCGGGGCTTAAGCCCCCGGACCTGGTAAGAATGCACCCCCGCCGGCGCGTGCCGCAGATTTTCGCGCGTCCTGTTTTGCGTCTGGCTGACATTTATTAGCGAAGACCCGGGAGGGACGAGAAACACAGCGATGATTCGAAACGCATTCCCAATCTCACCGCCGCCGTCATCGACCGGCATTCGATTCGGTGCGGCGTCTGCTCACGATCGCGTCTACGGCATGCTGCTATTCCTGCTCGCGGGCGCAGCCGCGTGGACCATCGGGATGCTCGCGCGACTCATGCAAAGCCCGCAGAACCTGCCGCCCTGGCTTCACTGCTGCATGATCGGCTTGTGCGGTGGATATCTGATTGCGATCGTCACCACCCTTTACCTGCGGCGATTCCGGCCGCTCGCGGGAGTGCGGGCGGCGGCGATGTTGAACGGCGCGTTGCTCGTGGTGGTGCCGGCGGGCACGATCGTCGGCGCGTACGGGCTGTGGAAGTGCCGTGGCGATGGCATCGTCCCGCGGCGCGGGGCAGAAACAGGCCATCACCTTCCGCCGATGCTCCTGCACGATCGCGCTGTTGCTCGGCACGTTCGCCGCGCGCGCGAACTCGATCACATCACCATCACCGCTTCCCGCGCAAACTAGCGCGGCGCGCGTTCGCATGCAGCGTCGGTGAGCCGTCATCCTGAGCGGTACTCCACGAAGGATCTGGCCGCGATCCGGAAGCGGCTCGCCGTGGAACGCAGATGCTTCGGAGTGCCTCAGCATGACGTAAGTGTGGTCCCGCGCGCTACACCCGAGCACGCACCGCTTTAGCCGCTTGCCGTCGAGGGGGCGAGCCTTGGTGCAGCGAAGATTGATTGTTTGTGCTCGCATAGCGCCATTTGCTACGCTACGCCAAGTGAATGGAGCCGCCGCGGGCGGCTGGTAGCGGTCGGGCCGAAGGCCACATCCCCGATCTCGTTCGGGCGAAGGAGAACGCATCATGAGCAAGTGGACGAGTGTGTTGGCGCTCGGCGCCGCCATGTTGATTGTCGGCTGTCATCACGACAAGGACGACATGAACAACAGCAGCGGCAGCATGAGCGACACGAAGAAGATGTCGATGTCGAATGGCGCCGCCTGCGACAAGAGCAGCCAGAAGTGCGCCGCCTGCGATGCGAGCAAGGCGAAGTAGCTCGTCCCACGACAGAGCGCGCGGCCGGCGTTCGCGAAAGCGACCGCCGGCCGTCTTTTTTGGCCGCGCCGCGCCGATCGGCATCGCGTTGCCGGTGATGACCGCGCTCGCCGCGCGGTGATGTACCGCTTGATGCGCTGTTCCACCGCGGCGCGGGCGGGCGGCCGGGCGCGGATCAGGAAGCGGTCAGCAATCGGTGGAATCGCCGCGCCGTCTCTGACCACGTGAAGGTCTTCATCCGCTCCGCCGCCGCGGCGCCGAGCGGCTTGAGCGCGTCGCGATTCTGATATGCCCACTCGAGATGCTCGATGGTCTGCTCCAGGATCGGCTCCGGCCAGCGGGCGACCGATTCGCCGTCGCTGCTGCTGGTGATTTCGCCGTGCGTTTCGATGATCCGCGCGACGTCGTGCGTGACGACGTCGGCGTGGCCGGTCGACGCGGTGGCGATGACCGGCTTGCCGCACGCCATGTACTCCATCAGCATCAGGTTCGTCCCGCCCTCGGCCCGGTTCGGGAAGACGCCGACATCGCTGTTGCGATACGCGTCCGGCATCGTCAACTGCAATCGCGGGCCGAGCAGCACGACACGCGATAAATCCACGCCGTTGTCGACCAGCACCTCGGCCAGCGCGCTGAGCCTTTCCTTCGAGCGCGGCTCGAAGCGGATGTGCTGCGACTGCTTCATCGAGGCGAAGCTGAAGTCCCACGCGTTGAACCAGCCGGCGACCAGCAGCGCATCATCGTGCCGGTCCTGCAGCACCTTGAACGCGCGGATGACCAGATCCTGCCCCTTGCGGAATTCAAACTTTCCGCCGGAGAAGACCACGAAATGATCGGGAACGAACGCGCGCGGACGGTCGGACGGGAAGAAGACGCTCGTATCCAACCCCTGCAGCACCGTCTCGACGTTCGAAAGTCCGTGCCGGCGGAGAATCTCGCTGCACCACGACGATCCCGTGCTCAGGCGGTCGAAGTGCCTGGCGTTCTCCAGGTGTGCGGGCAGCAGCTCGGTGTCCTCGAAGAAGCAGTATCCCAGCGTGGGCGAGCCGCGGACGATCGCGTGCATCGGCTCGAGCTGCTTGCTCGCCAGTTGCAGCAGCGGCCCGTCGAGGCGCGATGATTGCGCCATCGCGCGCGCTTCTTCGTCGCTGGGCAGCAGCCTGCGCAACGCGAAATAATCCAGCTCGTCGCCGACCGTCCCGGCGTTGAACGCGCCGGTCAACAGCAGTGTCGGCGCGAGCTTGCTCATCTCGCGCGCGATCATTTTTCCGCACACGCCCCAGCCGTGCGCAACGCCGACCGGCAGATTCAGGTAGATCATCCGAAAGGAAAATTTGAGATCTCGGACCGCAGATTACAAGCGCGCGATCAGGATTTCGCGCTGGAAGACCATTTCCTTCGGCAGGTCGCCGGCGAGCTTGAGGAACAGTTCTTCCTGGCTGAGGATCTCGGCCTTGAACTCCTCGACATCCACCGACTGGATCGATTCGAAGTCCTTGGCGCCGATGCTCAGCCCGTCGAGGTGGATGTCCTGCGGGCGCGGCATCCAGCCGAGCACCGTTTCCTTGGCGTACGCGCGGCCGTGGGCGCGCTCGATGATCCACTCGAGCACGCGCATGTTTTCGCCGAAGCCGGGCCACAGGAAGCGGCCCTTGTCGTCCTTGCGGAACCAGTTGACGTGGAAAATGCGCGGGCAGTCGTTCATCAGCTTGCGCATCCGGAACCAGTGAACGAGATAATCGCGGATGTTGTAGCCGATGAACGGGAGCATGGCCATCGGATCACGGCGGACGACGCCGACCGCGCCGCTGGCGGCGGCGGTGGTCTCCGAGCCGAGCGTCGCGCCGAGATACACGCCGTGTACCCAGTTGAACGCCTGGAAGACCAGCGGGATCGTCTTCGATCGGCGTCCGCCGAAGATGATCGCCTGCACGGGCACGCCCCTGGGATCATCCCACGCCGGATCCAGCACCGGATTGTTGATCGCCGGCGCGGTGAAGCGGCTGTTGGGGTGCGATGACTTGCGGCCGCAATCGGGCGTCCAGGGTTGTCCGGTCCAGTCGATGGCTTCTTTGGGCGGCTCCTTGGTCTTGCCTTCCCACCAGAGGTCGCCATCCGGGAGCAGCGCCACGTTCGTGTAGATCGTGTTGCGCTTCATGCACTCCATGGCGTTGGGATTGGATTCGTAGTTCGTGCCCGGCACGACGCCGAAATAGCCGGCCTCGGGATTGATCGCGCGGACGAGACCGTCTTCGTTCACCCAGATCCACGCGATGTCGTCGCCGACGGTCGTGATCTTCCAGCCGTCCTGCTGGTATTTCTTCGGCGGGATGAGCATGGCGAAGTTGGTCTTGCCGCAGGCGCTGGGGAAGGCGGCGGCGACGTAGGTCTTCTCGCCATCCGGCTTCTGCGCGCCCATCAGCAGCATGTGCTCGGCCATCCAATTCTGCTGCTTGCCAAGCCAGGATGCGATGCGCAGGGCGAGACACTTCTTGCCCAGCAGCGCGTTCCCGCCGTAGCCCGAGCCGAAGCTCCAGATCGTGTTGTCCAGCGGGAAGTGGCAGATGTAGCGCCGGTCGGGATTCACGTCGCCGACGCTGTGCAGGCAGCGGGTGAAATCGTCATCGTCGCCGAGCTGCTTCCACGCGACCTCGCCCATGCGGGTCATGATCCCCATGTTCAGCACGACGTAGAGCGAGTCGGTGATCTCCACGCCCACCTTTGCCAGCGGCGAACCGATGGGGCCCATCACGAACGGCACGACGTACATCGTGCGGCCCTTCATGCAGCCGTCGAAGAGCGTCTTGAGCTTCGCGTACGCCGCCTTGGGCTCCATCCAGTTGTTGGTCGGGCCGACCATGTCCTGCGACGGCGTGCAGATGAAAGTGAGGTGCTCGCTGCGCGCGACGTCGTTCTGATTCGAGCGGTGCAGATAACAGCCGGGCAGCTTCTGCTGATTGAGCTTGACCAGCACGCCCTCGGCGACGGCCTGCTCGTAGAAGCGATCCGTTTCGGCCTTGCCGCCGTCGCACCAGACGACTCGGTCGGGCTGGCACAGTTGGATGCACTCGTCAACCCACTTGCGCACGTGCTCGTTGACCTGCGCGGGAACGGCGCCTTGCCTGGCGGAAGCGCGATCGGAAACCGCAGTCGTCATCTCACACGTCCTTCATTCACCGCGGCTCGGGTGTCGGGCCCGAGCATCGGCGGCATGAGCCGCATCTTAGATCGAAGATCGCCCCGCTCGAACGCTCGGGCGAGACGCCAAAGCGACGAGAATGAGGCAACACGTTCTTCACTTATTGTTCGACGAACCTGCCGGAGTATCTACGATGATGTCCTCGTGCATTTTTCGCCACGCCTGTTTTGACCGCAAAGAAGCCGCCAGGTCGGCCAGCGTGGTCGTCCGCAGATAGTCTTTGAGCCGCTGGCGGATCGGCTTATACAAATCGTGCTGCGCGCAGGGCATGGTGTCGTTGCACTTCTCCAGTCCGACGACGCACGCATCCAGCAGTTGCGGACCTTCGATCGCCTCGACGATGTCGATCAGCGTGACGTCGTGCTGCGGCTTGGCGAGCGTGAAGCCGCCGCCGCGGCCCTTGGCGCTTTTCAGGATCCCCGCGCGGACGAGCTTCTGGAAGATCTTGGCAAGAAAATCGCGGGGCAGATCGGTGCCCGCGACAAGCTCGTCGAGCATGACCGGGCCGTTGACGCCCCGTCCGGCCAGTTCGCTCAACCCGCGAATCGCGTACTCCGTTGCGTTGGAAAAAATCATCTCGGTGCTTCTCCTGTCATTCGGAGTTTAACGTCCGATGGCGCACGGGTCACGTGAGCCCGGTGGATTACCGGAACCTTTTATCGGCGGGAAGTGCGCTCACCTAGCGGAGGGCCTGAAGTCCCTCGATCAGCTCGATCACCTGTTTGCCGTATGCCGCCAGCGGGCACGTTCGCGCCATCTGATCGGCACAGAAATCGCCGGCGCTGGGCGTCAGCTTGCACGCCGGGCAGATGCCGTCGCAGATCGCTTTCTCGTATGCCCCGGGTTCGTTCGCGTGCTTCGCTGCGATCGCTTCCAATTCAGGAAGATGCAGGAAAATCGCACACGCCGGCTCGCAGGCGCGGGGGACCTTCGGCCCGAGCGATTCCGATCCTTTGGGCCGCCGATGGCAATGCGCGCAGACCTGACACCGCACCGCCCGCCGCATGAGCTCCGGACTCGATACGTGCTGCATAAGTCACCTGCACTTTCGAGCGTCCGCCCGGTCAATCCTCAATCGACGCGGCCTCTCCGCCACCGATCACAAGACGACTGTATCTTTTTATCGTCAGGTTTCAACTGAATCTCAACGGCGACGGGCGGGATTTCTACAGCCCGCCGTTGGCGCTCGTGCGGAGTTAGTGGGGATAAACTACCATCTGCAACCCGTGTCACGGACGATCCTTCCCTTTCTCCTCGCCGCCGCAGCAGTTGCGGGCGGGTGCACCTATGTCAATCAGCCGCTCAACGCGCCTGATCTCTTGCTCGAAGGGCGACGGGCGAACGACACGCGGGCGGCGCTCGGCGCCGACATCACGCCGGTCTTGATCAATACCGATAAACTGCGGGACACGCGCATCCGCCCGGCGAGCGGCCCCGCCACCGCGATGACCAACGCGCAGCCGGATGAGAACCACGACGGCTTTTTCGTCGGGGTGGCGGTCAGCGGCGGCGGGTCGCGCTCCGCCAACTTCGCCGCGGGATGCATGTTCCAACTGCAACGCCTCGGGCTGCTCCAGCGCGCCGACTACATCTCATCCGTCAGCGGCGGATCGCTCGCCGCGGCTTACTATTGCGTCGCGAAGGACGAGGAGTGGAATCCCGCCGACGTGCAGAAGAAGTTAACGCACTCCTTTGCGACGGACCTGATCGTGCAGACGCTGATCCCGTGGAACCTTCTCTGGATGCTCGCCACCGACTGGGACCGCAGCGACGTCCTCGCCGACAGTTTCGAGAAGACGCTTTTCTCGCGCGGCGGCAAAGCGCTCACCTTCGGCGACCTGCGCGCCGACCGTCCGCGGCTGATCATCAACTCGACCGACTTGCAATCGGGCAAGGCGTTTCTCTTCTGCAACGAGACGTTCGATCAGATCAACACCGACCTGGCGAAGTACCCGCTCGCCCACGCCGTCGCCGCCAGCTCCGCCGTTCCCGTCCTGCTGCACCAGGTGACGCTGCGCGACTTCAGCACGACGTTCAAGGAATACCGCCATCTGATCGACGGCGGCGTGGTTGATAACCTCGGCGTGAAGACGCTCGTCGAGACCTATCGCGCGCAGCTCCGCGGCAGCAAGGGCGAGGCGTATCCCAAGGGCGCGATCTTCATCGTCATTGACGCCAAGACCAATTACGACGCGAAGCTCTCCAGCCGCGGCGACACCAGTCTGCTGGAGACCCTGGAGTTCGGCGCCGGCGTGACGAGCACCGTGCTGCTCAATCGCGCCAGCTCGGCGACGCTGGCGGAGATCATCCTCGATTCCGCGCCCGATCGCGTGCCCGCCGTCACCCTGCGTCGCGAACGGGATGAACTGATGAACAACGGCTACGTCCGCATCGAGAACATCGACGGACGGCCGGTGTACGTCCTGCACCTGGCGCTCTCGCGCGTGCAGGACCTGTCCGACCTTCCGTTCACGAGCTTCACGGAGAGCGTCAACAACATCAACACCTACTTCAACATCGACCCGACGGAGGCTTATCACCTCTACCAGGCGGCGGACCTGCTGGTGCGGCAGCGGTTCCGCGGGCCGCTGCAGGAAATCTCGGACGAGCTCAATGGCATCGCGACGACGCGGCCGGCGCCAACGCAGCCGGTGAGATAATTCTGTTGTCGCTGCGCAGCGGAACAGTTGCACCCGATGCGGTCAGCGCGTTTAGATGACGCGATGCGCAGCACACCCGTCTCGACTTCGCTCGCTTCTGCGACATTGCTGATGTTCGTCGCGCTCTGTGGCTGTTCGACGCAGAAGCCGCCGCGCGACGTTCCGCAGACCGCCGCCCAGGCGGTCGATGTCGAGCAGTTCGCCAAGATGTACCGCGCCGCTTATCCGATGAGTCGCGTCGGCGTCGTCATCGCCACGCGGCCGCAGGATCGGCTCGTCGCCATCGGCCAGACGCAGCCGGAAGATTTTGCCGAGAACCAGCTCGTCACGTTCATCGACGCGCGGCAGAAGGTGCTGGACAGCGGCGTCGTCGTGCGCGTGTTGCCGGATCAGGTTCACGTGCGTTACGATCGTCCCCCCGCCGGCGGACGCCAGCCGCGCGAGGGAGATTTCGCGGTTAAGTTTTGACCCGAAAAAAGCGGGGACTGGGCAGCTTCGTGACGACAAACATCACGACGACAACGACGTCGGCGGCCGGACCTGCGGGCCGGCTGGTCCTCGCCAGCGCGTCGCCGCGCCGGCAGGCGTTGCTGCGCGAGGCGGGATACTCCTTCGAGGTCGACGTCGCCGACATCGACGAATCTTCACCGCCCGCATCGATGCTGCCGCCGCAAGTCGCCGTGCATCTGGCCGAGGCAAAGGCGAAAGCCGTCGCCGGGCGGCATCCCGATGATGTCGTCCTCGCCGCCGACACCGTCGTCTCTTTCGGCGACATGATGCTCGGCAAGCCCGCCGACGCCGCGGCGGCGAAAAAGATGCTGCAACTGCTCTCGGGCACAACGCACGTCGTCGTCACCGGCGTGTGCGTGACCTGTCAGGCGACGAGACATTTCAAAAGCGCGCGTTCGATGTCGGCGGTGCGCATGCGCTTGCTCACCCCGGCGGAAATCGATCAGTACGTCGCGTCGAAGCAGTGGGAAGGCAAGGCCGGCGGGTACGGGATCCAGGATCCCGATCCCTTCGTCATCCGCATCGCCGGGAGCAAGACGAACATCGTCGGCTTGCCGATGAGTCTCGCCCGGCAGATGCTGGAAGAGGCGGGCGTGAAGCCGAGTCGTTAAAATCCCGCGTGCGCCGACGAACCTCACGCCACACATGCGACCGATGGCCGCCATCTTCTCGCTGCTCATCGCCGCCATCGGCTGGTATTACCTCTTCTACTCGCGGGCGTCGCAGCGGCTCGAGGGGATCGAAGACCAGCGCGACAACCACCGCCGCGGACTTCTCCGACGCGTGAACGCGATCGTCATCCTGCTCATGGCGCTGGGCATCGCGTTCGGCACGTTTCACTTCCGCGAAGACTCGCCGGAATTCCTGCTGGATTGGGCGGCGGTGCTCCTGCTGCTGCTCGTGTCGGTGATTCTCGCCTTGATCGACCTGCGGCTGACGATGAAACTGCGAAACCGATTGCGGGAGCGGAAGAAAGAATCATGAGATTGAACCGTTCGATTGCCGCAGCCGTGCTCGCGCTGCTGATCTCATCCGCTTTCGTCGGCTGCCAGCAACAGCAGCAGGCCGGGGCGGCCGGCACGCTGCCGACGACGACAATGAAACTCGGAAGCAAAACCTTCACGCTTGAAATCGCCGCGAACGAGGAAGACCGCGAGCGCGGCCTGATGCGGCGCGACTCGATGCCCGCCGATCACGGCATGATCTTCGTCTTCGGCGAACCGATCGTGCTGCAGTTTTACATGAAGAACACGCGCATCCCGCTCGACATCGTGTTCGTCGGGCCGGATCAGAAGGTCGTCTCGATCAAGCAGATGAAGCCGTACGACCTCTCGACCACGTCGAGCGACTACAAGGCGAAGTGGGCGATCGAGTTGAACAAGGACGCGGCGGCGGATGCGGGGTTGAAGGTGGGCGACCAGCTTGACGTCCCGCAAGCGGCGCGGGAACCGAAGGATTGAGCCCTCGCGCCCCGCACATGTGATTGCAGCGCGACGCACGTTGTCATCCCGAGGTACTCGGAGAGATCTCGCAAGCCATTGGTCTCCGAGATCCAGCGGAGTACTTCGGGATGACATTTTCCGCGCGCGGGATGGAAAAAGCTAAAGCGTCTTCTTCATCAGCGCGAACCGTCGCGTCTCCTCGAACCCCGCGCCGTCGTAGATCCGCGCGGCGGTCTTGTCGTCGGACCAGAGAAACCACGCGGTTCGAAAACCCGCTTCGCGCTGCGCCTGAAGCGTGGCGAACATCAGCACCTGTCCGACGCCACGCCCGCGCTGACTCGAGGCCACGCCGATGGGCCCGAAACGCTCGTTGTCGAAGTGGGAGAAGCCGACGACGCTGCCGCGATCGCTCGCGACGAGCAATCGCGTCGGCGAATCGCCGTGGGCGACGATCCGAGTCATCGCCTCGCGCACGACCCGCACCCAGTCACCGGGGAATTCCGCGCGGGCGAATTCCAGCAGCGGCAGCGTCGTCGCCGGCGTGCAGGGCGCGATGATCGTCCCTTCGGCCGCGAGCTGCTCGCGCCGCTCGCGCACCCACGCCGGGATCGACCAGTTCCACAGCGACGTCTCCATCGCCAGCGGCCGATAGACCTCGGCGTATCCGTGCTTTTTGAGGAATTGCAGCGCGCCCGCGTACGCGTTCACGTCCACGCCGGGGATAAAATATCCGGGCGCGTACGAGCTGACCATCACGGTCGTCCGCGCTTGCGCCGTCAGATAGCTTTCAGCGAAAGCGAGAAGCTGCGCGCCGATGCCCTGCCGCTGCTTCGCCGGCGCGACCGCCAGGAGCGTGATGTAGCCGCGATCCGCGTCAGGCGGCGCGTTCTCCAGTGGCTGTTGCCGGGCGATCGCGAGGCCAAAGCCAACGATCGTGCCCCCGCGCACAGCCACCGGCGCGCCCTGGGTTTTGAAGTTCGGATCAAGCAGCACCTGCCGGGTGAAGCGCGATTCGGAAATCGGATCCGCCGGCATCGCGTCACCCAACAACGCCGCGACGCCAGGCAGATCCGCCGGCTCGAACGGGCGAATGACAACGTCCGCGTTGCTCACAAGGAGCGAACTATAGCCGAAGAGGCGGGAGGGTATCGAGACGAAGTGACTCGCGTCAGTTCCCTGAACAGGGGGATTCGCTGCAAACGCCAGGCGGATCTAAACGCGGCGTCATGCTGAGGTGCTCCGAAGCATCGGCGCGCCCAGCCCCGATGTTTCGGAGTACCTCAGCATGACATAAGTGTCGACCCGCACGCTACACCCGAGCGAGCACCGCTTTAGCCCTGGAATCAAGCAGACGGTTTGCCGAAGCCCTTACCGTTAAGCCACGTCTTACACAGCGACGGCCACACCGCCAGCGCCGCGGGAGCGGGATGTCCGGTCGGGCCGCTCGCTAAACCCACGCCGTGATTGCCGGGCTCGAAGAGGTGCATCTCGAAGGGAACGCCGGCTTTTCTCAGGCCCATCGCGTAGAGGATCGAGTTCTCGCACGGGACGCCGGTGTCGGCCACCGTATGGAAGAGGAACGCGGGCGGCGTGTGCGCCGTGACGTGACGATCGTTGCTCAACTCATCGAGCAATTCGGGACGGGGGTTGTCGCCGAGCAGCGCCTTGCGCGAGCCGACGTGGGCGCTCGGGCCCTCGAGCGTGATCACCGGATAGCAGAGGATCGAGACATCGGGGCGGCTGGAAAGTTCATTCACTTCGTCCGGCGGGCGGATCTCCGGAGGGTCGGCGTCGAAATGCGTCGAGACGGTGGAGGCGAGATGTCCGCCGGCGGAGAAGCCGAGCACCCCGACTTTTTTCTCGTCGAGTTTCCATTCCCTCGCGCGGGCGCGGGCGCGGTGGCGGATCGTGCGGATGGCGCGGGAGACGTCGGCGAAGGCGGCGGGGAAGCGGTAGCGCGGCCCCAGGCGATAGGTGAGGACGAACGCGGTCACGCCGAAGCTGTTGAGCCAGCGGGCGACCGGCTCGCCCTCGTGAAGTGCGAGGTGCTGATACGCCCCGCCGGGGCAGACGACGATCGATGAGCCGTCGGGTTTTATTTCTTTCGGCCGGTAGATGGAGATCGTCGGGATGTCGGCGGGATCATCGCCGGCGGCGAGAGGTGCTTTGCCGGGCGCGGGCCAGAGGCGGATAACTTCATCGGGGTTGGGCGCGGGGGAACTCGCGGAGGGCGCGGTGGTGGTGGTCGGCTTACTCATGCGCCGCCCATCATTCGGAAACTCGATCCATCGTGCAACTTCAAATGCAGCGTTCACCACGGAGGACGGGCTCTGGCTATCGCGGGAACCCTGACACGCAGGCGCGCCGGGTTCACTACGCCGCACAACAGGCGAAGGCTCTCTCATTAGACGTAACGCTTCGCCCGCGCCGCATCGCGCTCGCGCTGGCGTTCGGTTGCTTTCGTGAGCGTGCGCTTTTCCCGCCAGCTCAGGCTGTGCATGCCATGCGCGGAGACCTTGGCGAGGATGGCGTCGATGCTCTGCTGTTCGTCGCGCTCGGCCTGGGCGGCCTTGGCGGCGCGCCGTTGCGCCCAGCGGCCGGGCTGCTTTCCCCGCGGCGTCTGCGGCTGGTACGCGGCGGAGTAATCGCCGCCCTCGTCGCTGAAGGCGTACGGCCCCGCCGCCAGCAGTTGCCGACGCATGTTGAGACACGTCGAGAAGCCCAGGATCGCGATGATCGCCAGCGTCAGGTTGCCGCTGGCGATGCCCACCATTCCCCCGATCGCCGCGCCGACCATCCCGGTGATGCAGGCGAAGTTCATCGACTTGTAGTAGCCGAACTTCGGCCAGAGGATCGCCTGGAGCATCTGCCCGCCGTCCAGCGGAAAGATCGGCAGCAGGTTGAAGCAGAAGATCATCCAGCTCACCGAGTAGACCCAATAGACATAGCGCGAGACGCTCATCCAACTGTGAAAGTTGCCGATCGGACGGAAGCGAAACGGGTCCCACGGGAGCCAACCCAGAATCGCCCATAACCAGGCGCCGCAGACCATGCAGATGACCACGTTCACCGCCGGCCCGCCCGCGACGGTGATGAACTGTGGCAGCGGCCGGCGCGGCGGGCGCGTCAGCGCGAGGCCGCCGAGCGGATGCATCAGGATCTCATCCGCCTCCCCGCCAACCCATCGCGCTGCAAAGCAATGCCCGAACTCGTGGAGCAGCACGATGATGAACAGGATCGACATGCTCTGCACGCGATCCTGCCAGGTGAATCCCTGCCCGAGCCCGAAGATCAGCACGAGCACGATGCAGACGATGAGCGACGCGTGCGCGCGGACGCGGATGCCGAAGGCGGTGAAAAGGTAGACCGACCCCGCGACGAGCCACATCAACGGGTTCGTCGGGCCCGTGCCTTCGCGGTAATACGGTCGGTCGTAAATGCCCATCGCTCAAGGTCCGTGTAAATCTCTAGCACGCGCCAAGCCTGTCATCCCGAGCGGTATTCCGTGAGGGATCTCTGAGTCGAACAGTTCTCATACAGCGAGATCCCTCGGAGTACCTCGGGATGACAATGATCGAGCCTCCCTCACGTGCCACTGCTGCCCTGCCGGAAGAACCGGTCGTACATCATCAGCGCCGCGATCGTCTTGCCGTCGTGGATCTCGCCGCTCTGGATCATGCCGATCGCCTGCCCGTACGGCACCGGGTGCACCTCGATCTCCTCGCCCTCCTCGAGCGCGGCGGTCTGCTGCTCCAGATCGTATGCCGCGTAAGCGTACATCTTCTCGCTGAGGATTCCCGGCGAGGTGTAGAAGTTGCCGATGGCTTTGAGTCTGCCGGCGAGGTAGCCGGTTTCTTCCAGCAGCTCGCGTCCGGCGCAGTTGATCGGGTCCTCGTTCTTCTCCAGCGTGCCCGCCGGCAGCTCGAGCAGGTATTGGTGCAGCGGATAGCGGAAGTTTCGGATCAGGACGAGCGAATCGTCCTTGAGGAACGGCAGGATGCAGACCGCGCCCGGATGAACGACCACCTCGCGCACGTGACGGCCGCCGTCGTCGTCCTCGAGGTGATGGATCTCCAGGCGGATCTTCTTCCCGTTGTACAGCAGTTGTTTGTCGACCAGTTTGGAAGGCATGTGTTGAGCGCTCCTGCTTCGGCGATTATATGTCGATACGACCGCGTGACTGGCGCGAGGCGTTTTGCACGATTGCCCCCGCGCGTCGGTCTGATACTTTACGCGCGGAGCGTGACGGAGTCGCGAGGGTGCGCGAGCGGGCGAACGACCGACCGACCGAGATAGAGAGACGCGGGAATGAGCCGAGCGTACGTCGTCTACTTCCTGATGTTCGCCGCGTTCATCGGCGGGATGTGGTTCATCATTACCCTCGGCGGGGCGATGAAGGCGCCGGACGATCTCTCCGGCGATTGGAAGATCGCCTGGTACACCGCGCCCCCGCCGGAGCTCAACGCGGGCTCGATGCGCATCGAACAGTCGGGCCGATTCTTCACCGTGCGGTTCGGCGACGGCAAGCCGATCGGCATGACCCTCGCCTCCGGCTGGCGCGGCGCCAAGGACGGTCGCAAGCTCCGGATGCACCTCGACGGCGCGGCATGGAAGATGGACATCGCCGCCGACATCCCGCTGCGCGAGACCTGGCACGTGCCGGAGGCGTCGATCGCGCTGTCCGGCCCGTACACCGCAAGCGCCACGGCGACCCGCATCGGCGCTCAAACGGCTCGAAGCGCGTCATCATCTCCTCCCGCCGGTGTCGCGAATGCACGGTAATTTGCTCCTGGTCCTCATCGTGCAGATCGGCCTGATCCTCGCGCTGTCGCGCGTGATGGGATGGCTCTTCAACCGGATGCAGCAGCCGCAGGTCGTCGGCGAAATGGTCGCCGGCATCATGCTGGGGCCGAGCCTCTTCGCCTGGCTCGCGCCGCACGCGTGGACCTACATCTTCCGCCCGGACCTGATCGGCTCCAGCGGCATTCACACCGATCCGACCGAGTACCTCTCGATCCTCAGCCAGATCGGCGTGATCTTCTTCCTGTTCCTCATCGGCCTGGAGTTGGACCCGAAGCTGATCCGCAACCGCGGCCACGCCGCCGTCGTCATCAGCCACGTCAGCATCATCGCGCCCTTCCTCCTCGGCGCCGCGCTGGCGCTGTTGCTGTTCAGCGAGGTCTTCACGCGCACGCCCGAGATGCGCTTCACCTCGGTCGCGCTCTTCATGGGCGCGGCGATGAGCATCACGGCGTTTCCCGTCCTCGCGCGCATTCTGACTGAGCGCAACCTGCACAAGACGAAAGTCGGCGCGGTGACGATCACCTGCGCCGCGGTCGATGACGTAACGGCGTGGTGCATGCTCGCGTTCGTCGTCGGCATCGCGCGCGTCACCGGCATGAAGCCGGCGATTCAGACGGCGGTGCTCTCGGTCGCGTACGTCGTCGTGATGTTCTTGCTCGTGCGCCCGTTCCTGCGGCGGCTGGAAGCGGTCTACGAGCGACAGGGACGCTTGAGCCAGAACGTCGTTGCGGTGATCTTCCTGCTCATCCTTGCGTCGGCCTTCACCACGGAAAAGATCGGCATTCACGCCCTCTTCGGCGCGTTTTTAATGGGCGCGATGATGCCCAAGGGCACGCAGTTCGTCCGCCATCTCAGCGAGAAACTCGAGGACTATACCGTCGTCTTCCTGCTGCCGATCTTCTTCGCCTACACGGGGCTCAAGACGCAGATCGGACTTCTGAATCACGCGGAGCTGTGGCTGATCACCGCTCTGGTGATCGGCGTCGCGTGCGCGGGAAAGTTCGGCGGCTCGACGCTCGCCGCCCGCGCCTGCGGTCTCGCGTGGCGCGAATCCGCCGCCGTCGGAATCCTGATGAATACGCGCGGGCTGATGGAGCTGGTGATCCTCAACATCGGCCGCGAGCTCGGCGTGATCACCGACGCGGTCTTCGCGATGATGGTGATCATGGCGCTGGTTACGACCGCGTTGACCACGCCGATCCTCAACTGGGTTTATCCACAGCGGATGTTCGGCCCGGAACTGGAAGCCCCGCCGACGCCGACGGCGGGCGTGCGCCGCCGCTACACCGTGCTGATTCCCGTTTCCGACCCGAGCAGCGGCGAGTCGCTGCTCGATCTCGCCGACGCCGTCGCCGGACCGAACAAAGACGCGTGCGAGATCCTCGCGTTGCACCTTCGCCCGCCGGTCGATCGCGAAGCGTATCGTTCCGGTCTCGATGACGCGTCACAGCAGGTCGATCCCGTGCTCGCGCCGATCCAGGCGAAGGCGAAGGCGCACAAGATCGACGTCGAGACGATCTCCTTTGTCACGCGTGACGTCGCCGACGACATCGCCGCCGTCGCGCGACTCCGGCAGGCGGACCTCGTGCTCATCGGTTTCCACCGCCCGGTCTTCGGCCGCGCGCTGCTCGGGGGGACCGTCCGCCGGGTGCTCGGCGAAGTGCCGGCCGACGTCGCGATCTACGTCAACCGCGGCAGCGAGCTTCCCAAGCGCATCCTCGTCCCGTACCTCGGCAGCACGCACGACCGCCTCGCGTTGCAACTGGCCGAGCGGTTGTCGCGCAACGCCAGCGGCATCGACATCACGGTGCTTCACGTCGTGCCGCCGCATCGCGACAGCGCCGCGCAGCAGCTCGGCGCCAAGACGGAAGTGGATCGCGTCTTCGCCGAACCGACGGCGACCGCGGCGACGCCCGCGAGCGCAGGCGCCGTCGGTGGGACGGCACTCGCGACCGCAGCGCCGCCGCGCACATCGGTGCACATGAAGGTCGTCGAAGATCCGTCGCCGGTTGATGCCGTGTTGCGCGAAGCCGCCAGCGTGGATCTCGTCCTCATCGGCGTCGCCGAGGAGTGGGATTTGGAGTCACAGTTCTTCGGCTTCCGTCCGCAACGAATCGCTTTAGAATGCCCCACGTCGCTGCTGATTGTCCGCAAATTTGCCCGAGGACTGGCCGCCGCGACCACCACCACGCGTTGAGCCGTCGTCTCTTCCAGGCACAACACGTTGTGGAAAAACAGTTGAAACGGAATCATTTTTCTTGCGTTCAGATCGAACGCGCGTATCTTGCCACCACAGCTCGGGGATCGATGGGTGCCGTGAAGTACAAGATGATCGCGATCGACCTCGACGGCACACTGCTTTCCCCGCAAGGCAAGGTGACCGATCGCACCAGGGCGGCGATTCACCAGTGCCTCTCGGCCGGCATCCTGGTGTGTTTTGCCACCGGGCGGAACTGGACCGAGAGCCGCGTCGTGGTGGACACCGTCGGCCATCATCACCACGCCGTCTTCGCCGGCGGCGCGATCGTGATGGACACGAAACAGGAAGTGACGCTGCACAAGATGATGGTCGATCCGAAGTTGGCGCGCGAGGTGTGCAAGCTTCTCGAAGACGCCGGACACGCGGTGCTGGCGCTGCAGGACACCGGCGCGGCGGGCGTCGATTACTTGGTGAGCGACGAGGTGCCGGTCAACGCCGAGACGATGCACTGGATGAGCGTCACCAGCGCCACCGTGCATCATGTGAGCAAGCTGTCGACGTACGCGCACGAGAACACGCTGCGGCTCGGGATCGTCGCCGATCCCGCCGACGTCGCCAAGGTGCACGAGCAACTGACAAGTCAGTTCGGAGAGCGGATCTTCTGTCAGAAGCTGTTTGTCCCCAGCGCCGGCGTCGAGGTTCTGGAGATCTTCGACCCGGCGGTGAACAAGTGGGAAGGCGTCCTCCACGTCGCGCGGTCGCACGACATCGAGCCGGAGCAGATCATCGCCATCGGCGACGACGTGAACGATCTGCCGATGCTCACGAGAGCGGGACTGGGCGTCGCGATGGGCAACGCCAAGCCCGAGATTCAGGCGGCGGCGAAGCGCGTGATCAAGAGCAACGCCGACGAAGGGCTCGCGGAATTTCTGGAAGAGCTGGTGGCACAACATAAGGTCGAGCCCCTCGACGAAGACGCCGACGATCGCGCGGGCGCGGGCGCGGGCGAAGCGGTGGCCTGACGCAGCATATGTCCACGACGCGCCACGGCGTGGACAGGCCGATGCATGGATGGTGCGAACGGAGTCGCAGGCTCTAGCGTTCGGCGTGCAAGGTTGCACGCCTACCTTTTTTTTTTCGCCCTGTGCTTTCAAAAAGTGTCATGCTGAGGTGCTCCGCAGCATCTGATGGTCGCCGCCAGATCCTTCGGAGTACCTCAGGATGACATTGAGCAGTGTGCGTCCTGAGCAATGATCCGCAGCATCAGCGACGTCGCCGTCTCCGGGTCGTAGCCGATGATCCCATCGACGCTCTGCCCCACCAATCCCACGCTCAGATCTTCGCGGCTGAAGATCACCGCGAGGCGCTTGCCGATTGTGATCCCGCGG
>JAICTV010000362.1 GCA_025936175.1 Phycisphaerae bacterium | reverse complement strand
GGCGTCGTGCCCACGTGGTGTGATATCGGGCCGGGCGGGGGCGCACGGCGAGATCGAAATCTATCCCGGTGTGCACCACGGGTTCGCTTTCCCGCAGCGCTGGTGCTACGACAAACCCGCGGCGGAGCGCCACTGGGAGCGGCTGATCGCCCTCTATCGCCGCCGTCTCGGCTGAAGAGCCAAGCCGGCGATGCTCAAGTCGCATCGCGAGATCATCGATCTCCTGCTCGCGGCGGCGTCGAAGCCGCAGGCGACTTGGCCGGAGCTTAACGGTGACATTCAGCCGGCGCTGAACGTCCTCAACTCCACGCGCCGCGCCGCGAGTTATCTCTGGCTCCAGAGCCGCTACGACCTGTCGCAGAATCAGCCGAAGCAGGCGATGGACGACGCGCTGGCGATGATCGCGCTGGGCCGGCACGCGGCGCAGCGGAACCTCCTCGTCTGCCGGCTCGTCGCCGACGGGGTCGAGAACATCGGCATCGATCGCATCGCCGCGATCCTCCCGTCGCTGCCGAAGGAGCTGGTCAAGACGTTGCCCGATCGCATCGCCAAGCTCCCGCCGATGCCGGACGGGAAAACCTTCATGGCGGGCGAGTTCGCGTTCGCGCAGAAGACGATCCGCGCGCAGAAGGTGCCGGGGGCGCTGATCGATGTGCTCGGGCCATTCTATCAAAACATCGGCGAGGCGTGGTCGCTCCCGCCGGCGGAGTTTTCCGACAAGCTCGACGCCGAGGTGGCGAAGATGATGCTGAATCCCTTCGCCAAGACGATCGCGCCTTCGCTGAAGCGGCCGCAGGAGACGGAATACGCGCTGCAGGCGAAGCGCGCGCTGCTCAACACCGCGATCGACATGACGACGAGCGGCGAAGCGGCGCTGACGAAATCGAAAGATCCCGAAGGCGGGCAACCCTTCACGTCCAAACCCGCGCCGCACGGGTACACGCTGGTGAGCAAGGTCCGGCGCAGCGACAAGCCGGTGACGCTGACCATCGGGGAGTAGCTGTTGGTCACGTTGCCGTGGCGCGGGCGCCTCGCCCGTGCGCGGGCGGCTATAGCCGCGAATGCATGGGCGGGGCGCCCATGCCACATCATGCGGTTCACCGCTAAAAATTGATGAACAGTTCAACGTCCCCGCCGTTGGTGGTGAAGCCGTCGGCGAAATCGCCGTGGTAGCCGACGCGGATTCCCGATGCGCTGCCGAAGCGGAAACCCACGCCGACCGACGGCGTGAGGTAGCCGTCGATGCGCGCGTCGTTCAGCAGGTTGGTGTAGGAGACGCCGGCGTCGACGAACGCGCTGCCGAAGGTGCGGATGACCTGCACGCCGTTCTTCACGATCTGCTGATCGACGCTGGTCTCGAAGCGGAAGTCCGAGAGGTCGATCGGCAGGCCGCCGTAGTAGCCGTATTGGTTGGCCAGGACGAACGTCCACCCGCCGGCGCGGTAGGCGAGTGAGCTGGTGATCTGCCCGCCGATCGGCACGCCGCCCGCGGCCAGGTCCCACGATCCGCCGAAGCCGATGACGAACGCGGGCGTCAGCGTCCACGACAAGCCGTGATCGCGGTTGTCCGGCGCGATGAGCAGGATCGGCAGCGCGTCGGTGTTGACGATCTGATAAACGGCGGCGCCTTCGATGTCGCGATAGCGAAAGTCCAGGTTGAGCGAGAGGCCGATGCGATCGGCCAGTCGGAAGGTGTTGCCGACGCCGAGCGAAGCGTAGTAGCCGTCGCCGTCGTCAGTGTCGGCCATTCCGCCGGCGGCGTCGATTTCGAACCCGCCGAGGCGCGGGCCTTCGCCGATGTCGAAGCGCGGGGCCTGGAAGCCGAAGCGGTTGAAGCTGGCGTCGGCCATCAGCGCGGTAGTGGCCAGCGGGTTGCCGTCGCTCACGCCGATGGTGGTCTGCCGGTTGATCTGATCGAGGAAGTCCGCGTACGCCTGCGCGCCGTTCTTCTTGAAGAAGTCTTCGATCTGGTTGCGCAGGTCGTGCTGGTTTGCGGCGTTGAACGTTTTCGAGAAGCCGGTCGAGGGGATGGTGATGCTGGCGGAAGTGCCGGCGGCGTTCTCGCTGAAGAGCACCGCGTTGTTCAAGCCGCCGTAGCGGAGATTGCCGTTGAAGGACGTGCCGGCGAGCGCGGCGTACTGGTCCTTGCGATCGATCAGGTTGCCGGCGAGATCGACCAGGTTGTTGCCGGACGCGTTGATCGTGTTGCTTCCCCCGGCGGCGGTGAGCGTGAACGGATCCGCCGCCAGTGCCGGCCGCGCCGGCGCGGCGAGGATCGCGGTGAAGAACAGAATGAGACCGTGCCATCGCATCTTCATCACGCCTCCAAGGGAAGAATCGATTGGCCGCACTATAAAAGTGATAGTGGCTGGATGCAGCGCCCGAGTTGCGCGACGGCGGTCAGGAAATCCGGATGACCTTGCTGACCGCCATCGCCGTGACGACGGCCGCGGGCGGCGATTTGTCTTTTGAATTTCGCGGAGTAATATTCAGCCCGCTCGTCCGTTTGGACGATCAAGACAATGATGACCTTCGTGCAGAGCCAACGTCAGCAGCAACAGCAACAGCAATCGCTGCTGCAACGCTGACTCTCTGCTCTTAATCGGCCGGGAGTCCTCCCGGTCCGCAATCACCTTTGAGCGAAAACCGGGATCGACTTGAGGCGGCCGGACCTTCGTCCGCGCGTTTCGCGACGCGCGCTGATGCCGATCAGGGATCGTCTAGGGGTAGGACGCCTGGCTCTGAACCAGGAAACGGTGGTTCGAATCCATCTCCCTGAATTGCGTTATTTGGGAGGGCGCGGCGCCGTCCGAGCCG
>JAICTV010000166.1 GCA_025936175.1 Phycisphaerae bacterium | reverse complement strand
GACATTGCGATCGAGCGTCAGCTCCATGTTTCCGGTTCCTTTGAATTCCTCGAAGATGACCTGATCCATGCGCGAGCCGGTGTCGATGAGGCAGGTGGCGAGGATGGTGAGGCTGCCGCCTTCTTCGAGCTTTCTCGCGGCGCCGAAGAGTCGCTTGGGGATTTCGAGCGCGCGGTTATCGAGCCCGCCGCTCATCGTCCGCCCGCCGCCCGGACCGCCGACGTTGAAGCTGCGCCCCAGCCGCGTCAGCGAGTCGAGCAGCACGACGATGTCCTGCCCGAACTCCACCAGGCGCTTGCAGCGCTCGATCACGAGCTGCGAGAGATCGAGATGTTTTTCGACCGTGTTGTCGTTGGACGAAGCGAACACCTGCCCCGGCACGTTTCGCTTCATGTCCGTCACCTCCTCCGGCCGCTCATCGACCAGCAGGAGGAAGAGCTTGACGTTGGGGTAGTTCGCATGAATGCCGCGCGCGATGTTCTGGAGCAAAATCGTCTTGCCGCTCCGCGGCGGCGCGACGAGCAGTCCGCGCTGCCCGAAGCCGACCGGCGTGAGCAAGTCCATCACGCGCGTGGTCAGCTCCTTGGGATCGTGTTCGAGCTTGAGCATCGGCTCCGGATCGAGCGCGGTGCCTTCGTAGAGGTGGATCTTCCCCGCGTATTCATCGGGGTGCAGTCCTTCGATTGTCTCGATGCGATTGAGCGCGCGGCCCTTGGGCATCCCGCGCAGGAGGAGCCCCGGGCGGAGCTGCCGCTCGCGGATGACCTGACGCGGCACGACGATGTTCCCGCGCACCGGCCGCAGCGGGTGCAGCGGGTCGCGCAACTGACCGTCCTGCCGGTCGTCGGAGAACTGAAGCAGACCTTCGACTTGTCCGTTGTCCATGTTGTCCGTTGTCTGTGGTCCACAGTCCGTTGTCGATCGCGCGGCGGGGGTCCATCACGAGGGACCAGGAACCGCGGACAACGAACCTCTAGACGGGAAAAGCCCTCTCCCCAAGGCTATAACTCTAGCCTATCCGCCAACAAAGAGGAAATCATGGAACTTCAGACACGACTCACCGAGGACATGAAGGCCGCGCTCAAGTCCGGGCAGAAGGACCGCCTGGCGGTCATCCGCATGCTCCTCAGCGACGTGAAAAACATCGACCTGATGCCCAATAAGCCCACCGCCGAGCAGGTCGTCGCCGCCTACGCGAAAAAGCTGCAGAAGGGCGTCGATGAATACGAAAAGCTCGGCAAGCCCGACGAAGCGGCGAAGTTCAAATCCGAGATCGCGATCGTGGAGGAGTACCTGCCGAAAAAGGCCTCCGCCGGCGATACGGAGAAACTCGTGGATGAGTTTCTCTCGACCAACGCGTTCACCGACAAGGATTTTGGGCGAGCCATGGGCGCGTTCATGAAAGCGCACGGGGCGCAGGTGGACGCGGGACAAGCGAATCAGCTTCTGAAGAAGAAGCTGGCAGGGAAGTAGGTGTTCGATGAGCGAGTTGCTCAAACCAGGCGCCAAAGCGCCGACGTTCAAGCTCCCCTCGAGCGCCGGCGAGACGATCGATCTGGCTGACTACAACGGCCAGCGCGTGGTCCTCTATTTTTACCCGCGCGCGGATACGCCCGGCTGCACGAAAGAAGCCTGCGGGTTTCGCGACGCGATTGCTTCGTACAAGAGAATCGGCGTGCCGGTTTTCGGGATCAGCCCGGACCCGGTCGATGCGGTGAAAAAATTCGCCGAAAAGTACAAGCTCAATTTCCCGCTCCTCGCCGACGCCGATCACAAGGTGACCGAAAAGTACGGCGCGTGGCAGGAGAAGAGCATGTACGGCAAGAAATACTGGGGCGCCGCACGCACGACTTTTGTCATCGGAGCGAACGGCAAGATCGAGCACGTGTTCGAGAAGGTGAAGCCGGAAGGACACGATCAGGAGGTGCTTAATTATTTGCGCGGGAAGTGACGGGCAAATTCGCGCAGGGGCGTGATCGTCGCATGAGGACGCGTCGATCGTCTTGAAGTGAGGGGGGTGTTGTGATAGAGCGAAGCGAGACAAGCACGGCTCCGAAGCCACGTGTTTCGAGCACGGATGCCGCCGTGTTACCTGAACTACAAGGAGAACATTCCGATGGCCAAGCCATTCAAGCCGTCCGCCAAACCGCAGCCGGTGAAGACGACCCAGGTCCGCAACTCGCCGGTCCCCAAGGTCGCCGCTGCCCCCGCCGCGGCGCCGAAGACGGCGCCCGCGAAGCAGATCACGCAGGCGCAGATCGCCGAGCGCGCGTACTTCATCAGCCAGTCCGGCACCGGCGGCTCGGAGCAGGACAACTGGTACCGCGCCGAGCGCGAGCTGCGCGGCGGCGCGTTTTAATCGGCTTCGCGACGGAGATACGACTACAATCCGGGCGCATGTCGAGTGCGTCCGACGCGATCGATCTGTCGGCGGTTGCCTTGTTCCCGTTGCCGGGCGTGGTCCTGTTCCCGCGCGCGGTGCTCCCGCTGCACATCTTCGAGGACCGTTACCGCGCGATGACCGCCGACGTGCTCTCGGGAAACCGCCAGCTCGCCATGGCGCTGCTGCGGGCGGGCTGGGAGAAGAGCTACTACGGCAAGCCGGTGATCGAGCCGGTCGTCTGCGTCGGGCAGATCCTCAGCCACGAGAAACTGCCGGACGGGAAGTACAACTTCCTGTTGCAGGGCCTCGTGCGCGCGCGGATCGTGCGCGAGCTGCAGACCGATCGTCCGTACCGCGTCGCCGAGCTTCAGCGCCTCGAGATCGTGCCGGCGATGGAGATCGACCTGGAGGACCAGCGCCGGCGGCTGACCGAAGCGTTCCTCTCCACGCCGCTGGGATCGAGCGGCGCCGGCCGGCAGTTCAGCCAGATCGTCAAGAGCCATCTGCCGACGGTCGACGTCGCGGACCTCGTCGCCTTCACGTTCCTTGAAGACGCGGCGGTGAAGCAGTCGGTGCTGGCGGAGATCGACGTGCGCACGCGCGTCGTGCGGATCGTCACGGAGCTCGAAGCCGTCGCGCGAAAGTCCAGGCCTTCGATGCACGCGCCGTCTGGCGGCGATCCGAGCGTGAACTGATCCGTCGCGCCACGCGTGAGCTGTCATTCCGACCGACGCAGAGGAATCTCGGGCGCAACTCGCGTGCGAGATCCCTCGGAATACCTCGGGATGACAAGCAAGGGCGATCGCGCCAGATTTTTGCGTTCGGCGGCGTTTTCCCCCAGAATCCGCCGCCGGAGCGTTCGCATCGCGTGTGGTATTTCGCCTACGGATCCAACCTCAACACCGCCGCCGTCACCGAGTGGTGCCGGCACTACAGTCATAAGACCCCCTCGCTCAAGAGCGGCCGCGCCGCCGTCCTCGACAACTACCGCCTGTGCTTCCCGCTCTACAGCGAATACTGGGGCGGCGGCATCGCCGACATCGTCTACGACCCGGGCAAGTACGTCGCCGGCGCGGTCTTCGATCTCACCGCGCCCGAGATGGCGATCCTCGACGAAAAGGTCAACCGCAAGATCGACGCGGCGGGCAAGGACATCGGCCTTTACAAGCAGATCGAGGTGAAGGTCGCGCCGCTGGGCAAGGGCGAGCCGGTCAGGGCGATCACCTACACCGGCGTGAGCGTCGAGAAGTACCACATCCCGCCGACGAAGCATTACATGGACGTCGTCATCCAAGGCGCGTTCAGCTACGGCCTGTCGATGATGTGGATCGCGTACCTGCAGAGCTTCAGCACGCAGCAGGGGCGGAAACCAAGACCGCCGGGGACGGGGGATGCGGAATCCCGGCTGTGATGTTCCAGTTGCTATACTGGGGGAAGAGATGTCCATCGCCGTTCCAACCACACCGCCTTCGCCGCCCGCACCCGCGGCGCAGCGCTTCCGGCGGTTCACCGTCGCTGAATTTCATCGCATGATCGAGGCGGGCGTCTTCCAGGAAGACGATCCGATCGAACTCCTGGAAGGATGGATCGTTCAGAAGATGGTCAAGAATCCACGCCACGACGCGACCGTTGATCGTGTGAACGAATTAATTGCGGCGCGTGTTCCCGCGGATTGGCGCGTGCGCGTGCAAAGCGCGATCACGACTGCCGACAGCGAGCCGGGGCCGGACTTGGCGATCGTCCGTGGTCCCGCATCACGCTATTTGCAGCACCATCCGCAGCCCGCGGACATCGCGCTGGTGGTGGAGGTCGCAGACACCTCCCTCGCAAGTGATCGCGAGAAAGCGCGCGTCTACGCGAAAGCGGCCATCGCGCAGTACTGGATCGTGAACATCCGCGAGCGCGTGGTGGAAGTGTTTCAGTCGCCGCGCCCCGCCGACGCCGCATACGGTCCTCCGACCGTCTACCGCGCGGGAGCGGAAGTGCCGATCGTTATTGCCGAAAGCCAACGGGAGGGAATCAAAGTCGATGAGATCTTCGAGGGCTAAGCCTTTCGCGCGATGACTTGAAGATGTCCGGCGCGAGCAGCGGCGCTCGGATCTCTCGACAGGTCCGCCTCGAGCTTGAGCAGGCGCTCGACGGCGCGGTCGTGCTCCAGCAGCCGCTTGTTCTCGCGGACCGGGATGATCGTCTTGCCTTCGACGGCGAGGACCTCGAAGCCCGACTTCTCGAAGAGCTTGCGCAGGCTCGCCGGCGTGAAGGTGGTCAGCTCGAACTGCTCGCGCTCGTCGGCGGTGAGCCAGTTCGTTTTGCCGGTGTGGATGAACTGCTCGAGCGCGTCCAGGTTGCCGCGCTGGATGAAGTGATCGAGGGCGGCGAGCTTGTTGTCGGCGGTGGCGATGACCACGGCGCCGGGTCTTGAGATCCGATGCATCTCGCGCGCGGCGCGGGTGGCGTCGGAGCAGATCGAAAGGGGGTCGCCCATGGCGACGATCAGGCCGAAGGTCTCGTCCGCGAGCGTCGGCATCTCGACGATGTCCGCGACGACCAGCGTCGCCTTCTTCGCGCGCGGATTCGATTCGAGCTTCTCGCGCACCTGTTCGATCATCGCGGCGGCGTGATCGACGAACGTGGTCGCGAAGCCGCTCTTGAGCAGCTTCAGGCCCCACTTGCCTGTGCCGCAGCCGAGATCGCAGCAGGCGGCGCTGGCGTCGCGGGGCAAGTGCGGCTTGATCGACCGCCAGGTCAGCTCGTCGTGAAAGTGCCAGTAGGGATCGTCGTAGATCGCGTCGTACTGCCGCGCGACGCGATCGTGATAGCGGCGGGAGGCGTCGCGAGGTCGCATACGAACATTAAAACGTGGATGGTAGATCGTAGATAGTGGATGGTGAAGAACGCGTCCTCACCATCCACTATCCACCATCTACGATCCACGTGTTTCGACCTCACGAACCCGGCGGCGGAGGGGGGGGAGGCGGCGCGGGATTGGGTTGATGCGGCTTCTCGATGCTCGTCAGGATGTCGACCGCGTCGTCGGACGAGCTGTCGGTGCCGCCGCCGCCGTTGAGCGTGTCCTTGGCGTTGTCGTGGCCGATGAGGAAGTCGTTGCCGTCGCCGCCGGACAGCGAGTCGTTGCCCGGCCCGCCGTCGAGCGTGTCATTGCCGGCCAGCCCGCTCAGCGAGTCGTTTCCGGGCCCGCCGACGAGACGGTTGTTGGCGCCGTCGCCGGTGATCTTGTCGTTGCCGGCGCCGCCGATGACGTTCTCGACGTCGCCGTGGACGTTGTCGTGCTCCGCGGGGTGAGTCGAGTCGCCGACGGCGCCGTCGTTGTTGGTGCCGTCGAGCGTGATGACGAGGTTGGAGTGGGCTTCGTGATAGTCGGCGGTGTCGATGCCGCCGCCGCCGTTGAAGACGTCGGCGCCGGGACCACCGGAGAGGCGATCATCGCCGTCGCCGCCATTGAGGACATCGTCGCCTTTGGCGCCGTTGAGCTGGTCTTTGCCGCCGCCGCCATTGAGGACGTCCTTGCCATCGCCGCCACCGAGGCGGTCGTCGCCGTCGCCGCCGTTGAGCGTGGAGGGGAGGTGGACGCCGTGATCGGGACCGAGCGCCAGCGAAAGATCGTCGTTGCCGCCCAGGCCATTGATGACGATCTTCTGCACGCCGGACAGCGGCGTGGTGTGGCTCGCCGTGCCCTCGTGGATGGTGAGATTGGTGGCGTCCCGCGTGATCTGGATGTGATCCGCGTTGGCGGTTCCGGTGACGGTCAGCACGCCGCCGGACACGCTGAACGAAAGCAGCCGGCGTTGTTCAAGGGTCTCGATCATGTTGATCCTCCCGTTGGGGTTCGTGATTCCGATCGCGTTTGTCGATATTGAGTGCCGGTTGCGGCGGAATGGTTTAGAGGCGGCTACAGAAAGTCCGGCGGCGATCGGAATGGCGGCGGCAGGACGACGAGATAGGCTGATGTCATGAGCGGCCTCGATTACAAGAATCGTGACGACGAAGGCGCGTTCGGCGCGTACTTCCCGAAGATTGCGGACGAGCGTCGCTTCCCGTCGATGGGCGTGATCAAGAACGTCGATCGACTCAAGCTGCTGTTCGATCTGTTCGCCGAGACGCTGCATGAGCTGTGCCGGCTCGGTTCGGCGGCGGACTTGCCGCCGGGTGTGAAGCTGTGAGCGCGACCTCAGCCGAGCAGGCGATCGAGCTGGCGCTGCGGCATCACCGCGCCGGGGATCTGGCGCGCGCGGAGGCGATCTACCGGCAGGTGCTTGCCGCGCAGCCGGATCATCCCGATGCGCTCAGTCTCCTCGGCGCCGTCGCGCATCAAGTTGGACGGCACGACGATGCCGTGGCGCTGATGCGCCGCGCGATCGCCGCGCGCGGCGACGTTGCGACGTTCCACAACAACCTGGGCGGCGTGCTGATGGCGCTGGGGCGGATGGACGACGCGATCAAGTGTCTTCAAAGGGCGGTCGAGCTGAACTCGAGCCTCACCGAATCATGGCGCAACCTCGGCGATGCGCTGCTCGATCGCGGTCGCTTCGACGAATCGGTGGCGGCGTTCGAGCGCGCACACCGGCTCGAGCCGCATCGGCCGGACATCCTCAACAACCTCGCCCACGCGCTTTACACCACCGGTCGCACGGCGGCGTCGATCGAACACTTCCGCAAAGCGATCGAAGCGCACTCGCAATTCGCGGAGGCGTTCACGAACCTCGGGAACGTGCTGCTGGAAACCGGCGACGTCGCCGGCGCGATCGAGGCGCATCGCTCCGCCGCAACGTTGAAGCCGGACATGCTGCAGGCGCGGAGCAATCTGCTTTACGCGATGCACTTCGATCCGTCGGCGGATGCGCGGACTGTTTTTCAAGAGCACGTTGCGACGGCGCAGGCGCACTTTGAGCCGCTGGCGGCGGAGATTCGGTCGATCGCGATCAATCGCGATTCGAATCGTCGCATCCGCGTCGGCTACGTCTCGCAGGATTTTCGCGACCATCCCGTGGGCCGCTTCATGCGGCCGCTCCTCCGAGCTCACGATCGCGCCAAGTTCGAAGTTCATGTCTTCTCCGACGTGCTGATCGAAGACGAACTGACGGCGGCGGCGAAGCAGAACGCGGACGCGTGGCACAACATCGCGGGCATGCGCGACGCCGACGTCGCCGAGCTCGTCCGGCGGCAGCGCATCGACATCCTCGTCGATCTCGCCGGTCACACCGGCGTTAACCGATTGCTGGTCTTCGCGCGCAAGCCGGCGCCGGTGCAGGTCACGTATCTCGGCTATCCCGACACGACCGGCATGGCGGTGATGGATTATCGCATCACCGACGACATCGCCGATCCACCGGGCGTGACGGAACAGTTTCACACGGAGCAGCTCGTCCGCCTGCCGAATGGATTTCTCTGCTACGCGCCGGATGATCTTCCCGATCTCGCGCCGCCGCCATCGCATTCCAAAGGGTTCATCATCTTCGGCTCGTTCAACAACCTCGCAAAGGTGTCGCCGGCGGCGGCCGAGCTGTGGGCGCGCATCCTCGCGGCGAATCCGATCGCGCGGCTGCTGATCAAGGCGCAAGCCCTCGGCGAAGAGGCGACGCGCGACATCGTCCGCGCGAGATTGATCGAGCAGGGAATCCCCGCCGATCGTCTCGACGTCCGCGGCCGGACGAAATCGCATCGTGAGCACTTGTCGGCTTACGGGGAGGTGGACATCGCGCTCGACACGTTTCCTTACAACGGCACGACGACGACGTGCGAGGCGCTGGCGATGGGCGTGCCGGTGGTCACGCTCGCCGGATCGATGCACGCGGGTCGGATGGGCGCCAGCCTCCTCGCGCGGATCGGCGCTGCGGAGTGGATCGCAGCTTCACCCGATGATTACGTTCGGATCGCGACCGAACTGGCGAACGACGCGTCGAAGCTCATCGATCGGCGCACGACGCTTCGTGATCAGCTCCTGCGTTCTCCTTTGGGAAACGCCAGACTCATCACCGCCGACCTTGAGCTCGCGTATCTTCAGATGATCGCCAAAGTACGGTCCGCGTAGTATGAAGGTGGGTAAGCCGTATCACCTATCGCGATTTTGCCGTCGCGATGCAGGCGAGATGGCAGTTGAGTTCTGAAACTTCGCCGGAGCCGGCGCGTGTCAACGGATGAAGACGACAATTCGGTCCCTCCGATTGCGGGAAGTATCGCTCCCGCAGGGAGTAACAGCGACAGCGGTAACGGCAGCTCGCCGGCCGATACCGTCCGGCTGTTCGAAGAGGCCGTCGCGGCGAATTCCAGGCGGCTGCTCGCGATCGCGCGGGCCATCGTCGGGACTCGCGCTTCGCCCGAAGACGTCGTGCAGCAGGCGGTGATGAACTTGTTTCAGCACCGCGACCGATACGACTGGCGTGAGCCGGGCGGATTGCTCCGGCGGGCGGTGGTCAACGAGGCGCTGCGGCTGCTGCGTCAGCCGAAGATGGGCGTGGTCGCCGAAGATCAGCCGTCTCCCAAGGGCTCGGTGGAGCCCGGCGGCGCGATGGATCAGCGCGAGACGGTGGCCAAGGTCCGTGCCGCCATCGACAAGCTGCCCGAGCATTATCGCTCGGCGCTGGTGCTGTGCGAGTATGAAGGGATGCCGTACGCGGAGATCGCCAGGACGCTGGGCGCGAGCGTGCCGCAGATCAAGACGTGGATCCATCGGGCGCGGCGACAGTTGGCGACGATGCTGAAAGAATTTGCGAACGCTTGATCGATTAATTGCGGGAGTGCGGCGAGGGGCAGACGAGAACGTTGACGTGAAGGATGTACCAGCATGTCCTTGAGTGACGACCAGATCGAATTGCTCGAGAGCTACATCGACGGCGAGCTGCCCGCGGGGGATGAAGACGCCCTGCGCCGCCGGCTCGAAGGCGAGCCCGCGCTCGCGTCCGCGCTGGAGTCGCTGCGGCAGGAGCGCGATCTGCGCAGCGCGGTGTGGCAAAGCTGCGAGCCCAGTGAAACGTCGGTGAAGCGATTGATCGCGCGCGTTGACGCGGCGGTGGATCGTCACAACGCGTGGGCATATCGGATCTCGCGCTACCGCATTCCGTTCGCGGCGGCGGCGTGCATCATCGTCGGGTTCATGGTCGGTTATGTGGGTCGCGGTCCGCAGCCGGCGAATCTCGGCAGCGGCGGCGACGCGGTCGCCAGCGCTCCGAACGTCGTGCAGCAGCCCGCCGTCGCCGGCATTGCCACCGTCAGCAACCCGCTCGATCAGCCGGTCGATCTGCCGATCGTCAACGAGTACGGCCAGCAGGTCGCCATGCAGCACTTCAATACCCGCCGCGAGGCCGACAAGTTCATCGACGATCTGAACCGCTGGCAGAAGACGCAGGAACAGATCAAGCAGAACAACATCGTCCCGGTCGGCACGGAGAAGTTCTGATCGTCACGTTTGACCCGCGAGTTTCACGGATGCGGCGCATGCGGCAAGTGTTTGTGGCGATCGCGATGCTGACGGCGTTGGTCGCCGGCGGCGCCATCGCGCGCGGGCAGACGACGATGCCGTCGCTCGCGGCGCTCGATCGTGAAGTGCAGCAGCTCTTTCGTGACGCGCAGGAACGCACCGTCCGCGTCATCGTGCCGATTCATCTCCCGGCGCGCCTGATCGAACAGGAACATCCGCTGGCGCGCTGGGGTCAGCAGCTCGATCCGAAAGTCCGCGAGCAGCTCGCCGCCGCGGCTCGGAATGACGGCAACGGCATGCGCGTGTTCGTCGATCCGCGGGCCGCGACCACGCCGGCGACGCAGCCCGCGCAGCCGTCCACGCAGCCCGCGCCGCAGCTCAGCCAGGAGCAGAACTTCGTTCCCCTCACGCCGCAGACGACCCTCGTCAACGCGGAATTCATCGGCCTGGTCCTCGACGCGCGCGGCGACGTGCTCGTGCCGCTGTTCATCGACGCGGCGTATCAGCAAGGCCCGCTGCACGTGACGGTGGACGATCATCGCGTGACGACGGCGACGATTGTGGCGGCGGACCGCCAGACGAGCCTCACGGTGGTTCGTCTCGCGCAGCCCGCGGGTCAGGCGGTGAAGTTCGCGCAGGCCAAGCCCGCGGCGGGTTCGCTGCTGCTGATGATGTCGCCGACGCGGCGGGTCGCGCGACTTGGCGTGTGGAGCGGTATCGCCGATGACAACGCCATCCTCGTCGCGCTGGACGGCTCGGTCGCCGGCATCGTTCGCAACGGGCACGCGCTGTATCCGGCGATGTTCGGGCCGGTGGTCGATCAACTCGTGCGCGGCGAGCAGGTCCGGCGCGCGACGCTCGGCGTGCTCATTCGGGAAATCCCGGCGGACGATCCGCGGCGCGGGCAGCTCGAGGTGCTCGGCTCGCGGCCGGCGGCGCGCGTGGACGGCGTGTTCGAGAATTCCGCCGCCGCCCGCGCGGGGTTGCGCGCCGGCGACCTGATCCTGTCGATGGGCGATCAGCCGGTCGAGGACGTCGCCACCTTCGCCGCGGCCATCGCCAACCAGCGCGGCCCGACCGCGTTCCGCATCATCCGCGACGGCAAGGAGATGACGGTGAAGGTCGAGCTGCAGGCGCAGTGAACATCGCCGCGGATCGTCGCACTTCTTATCGGGCTTGGGCGAAAAATCGCTTGAACCGCTTCGATCGATGGATTACTGAACGTCCTTGATGTTTCATCGCAAGGGCGGGGGGTTCGTCGTTGCCGCGCTTGCTGTAATCACATTGTTGTCCGGCTGCGCGAATCATCCCGCGACGGAATCGTCATCGATGCCCGCGGTGGCGCTGGCGTCATCGCGATCGGTTTACGCGGTGCCGGCGCGGCGGGTCAGCAACCTCCTCAACTTCGAGACCCCGCTCGATATGCAGTTCGTGACGGCGGAGCCGGCCTCGTCGATCGCCGCCGACGCGAGCGCCGCACGCGAAGGTTCGCACAGCCTTTTCATTTCGCCGGCGACGCGATCGATCACGATCAAGCTGCCGACGCTGGTCGAAGGCCGGCCGTTCCCCGCGGATTGGACGCTGCTCGGAGGCTATTTTTACTCCGACGCTGCGGCGTATATCGCCGTGAGCTACGACGTGGCCGGACGGCGCGTGATCGCTCGAACGGTTGGCATCGGCGCGGGCGCGTGGATGCCGGTGCTGCTCGATCTCACCTCCACCGGCGCGTTGCCGGCCGAGATTGGAACGCTGCGCTTTGAATTCACCCCGAGCCCCGGTCACGCGATCCGCTGCGACGACGTGGTGTTGATCGACAACCACGACACGATCATCGACACCGCCAGCGATGACAGCGGCGTCGCGCCGTGGAGCGTCAAACGGGCGGGCCTGTCGTACGTGATCACCCGGCCGGCACAGTATTCGTGCACGCTGGTGACGGCGGACGCGCAGCAGGGCGGATGGACGATCGGCGACGCCAATCCGGCGCGCGTGCAGTTCGTCTCGCGCGGAAAGCCGTCGATGCTGACCATTTATCCCGACGGCCGAACATACTGCGACGGCGCGTTCCGCTCGATGTCGCCGTCGCTCGCTGACGCCGCCGATCAGAAGGCGCAGAACGATTCGCCCGCGGAGATTTCGCTCCCGCCGGAGCAGGGACGAATCAATCGGACGACCGCCGGCGACACGAACAATGACGGGTACAGCGAATCGCTGGGGAGCTATCAACTCGTGGCGGCGGGGCCGCGGCTGGAATTCACCATTTCCCCGCGTACGCCGGTGCTCTCGCGGCCGGTGATCGAGATTGCCAACCTTCCGCCGGGCGAGGTTCGCGTGACGATGGAAGGCCGGCTGATCGACGGCGCCCGCCGGCTCGGCAACGGCAATCTTTTGATTGAGCTCCCCGCGCGGATCGAGCGGCCGACGCTGGTGAACGTCCGCGCTCAGTAGCTCAGGCATCGCGTCGCGTTCCGATAAAAATCGCGTGCTTGGGGCCTCCGGCCGCGGTGACCGCGACATTTCAATGTGTCTCAATTAACTGACGCGTCCGGCGCGACGATGAGATGGAAAGAATCTCTTGCGCGCCGCGGAAGCGCCGTAGGCTTCGTGCGCACAAGGGCTCGCGGAGGCGCGCCGGCAGAATGGGTGCGTCCGCAACTGGTGGAGCAGTGAGAGGCAGCCGCGCGTGAGCGATCGCCTTCCCGAACAGCCCGAATACGCCGACGCCGTTCGCTCGT
>JAICTV010000355.1 GCA_025936175.1 Phycisphaerae bacterium | reverse complement strand
TCTCAGCGAACGCCTCTGCTGATCCGATTCCCTATCGGGTGTTCGTACGTGACGAGTTCTCTCAAATTACAATGCGCTGGTCACCTTCTAGCAACCTGACCGCGTATAGCGTGAACGATGATCCTTTTGGCCTGATTCCAGCTGTCGATGACGATACGGGCGCCGCCATTACTCCAATAACTGTCGATGGCAACGCTGGCGACGAGACGCTCATTCTCGACTTTCGAAACGGCGCCATATCGCGTCCGCCTACATCACCGCCGATCGAGTTTTTCGCTCCCGCAGTCAGCAACAACACGATCGAACTACTGCTGCGGCCTGGTCTCGATCAAGTCGTGCAACAAACGAGCAGCAGCATCGTCGTGCGCGATCTGACGAACGATTTCGATACTTCCGTATTCTTCGATGCAGGGGTGTCCCAAATAATTGTCGAGCAAACCCCGGAGCCAACCTCGCTCAGCTTAACCGTCGCCGGTGCCGTGGCGATGGTGGCCGCCCGTCGCCGACGATCGCATTCACGGGCGCCGGATGAAACAGTCGCGATCTTGAGCTAACCCGCGATTGTCTGGAAATATCCTCCGGCGGATTTCTGCAAAACCATTCGGCAATAATGAAACGAAAATCCATTGTCGCCCCCGCCCCCGTGGGAAAAATCGTGTGGGTGCGGAATCGACATGCGCTCCCGGCGGCGGTGATCCTCCTCGCGCTTTGTTCCCTCGCCCTCGCGGCGCAGCCGATCATCGTTTCTTGTTCCGGCGACGGCGGACCGAACGCGTTCAAGAGCGTGCAGGCGGCGATCGATTCGATTCCCGACATCGCTTCCGGCGACGCGGGCGGCGAGTCGCGGGTCATCCTGATCAAGCCGGGGGAATACAAGGAAGTGATTAAGGTTTCTAAAGGCAAACGCTTCCTCACGCTCAAGGGGGATGGCGGCGATCCGACGAAAGTCGTGATCACCTATGACATGAACGCGTCGTTCGTCCCCGCGGGGACGACCAAGCCGGTTGGCACCGGCGGGAGCGCCAGCGTCACGTTGGCGGCGGATGATTTCGTCGCCGACGGCATCACCTTCGCCAACAGCGCGGGCGATCACGGGCAGGCGGTGGCGGTCAAGTCGCTGGCCGATCGGATGATCTTCCGCAACTGCCGCTTCCTCGGCTGGCAGGACACGCTCTACGCCGACGGCGGGCGGCAGTATTACGACCGCTGCACCGTCGAGGGCCGCGTCGATTTCATCTTCGGCGGCGCGACCGCCGTCTTCGACCACTGCACGATCCACAGCAAGAACGGCGGCTACGTCACCGCGGCGCGAACGGTCCCCGAGCAGAAGTACGGCTACGTCTTCCTCGACTGCACGCTGACGGGCGAAGGCGCCAAGGCGCTGCTCGGTCGTCCCTGGCAATGGGACCGCGGCAAGCGCGCGGCCGTCGCCTTCATCCGCTGCAAGATGGGCCCGCACATCGCCGCGGAGGGATGGAACCCGTGGAGCAAGGAGAACGTGCATCCGGAGGAGACGACCCGCTACGGCGAGTACGGCAGCACGACGCTGGATGCCAAGCCGCTCGACGTCAGCAAGCGCGTGCCGTGGGCGCATCGGCTCAGCGACGATGAGGCGAAGGAATACACGGTGACAAACGTGCTGGGGGGGAAGGATCATTGGGATCCGACGAAGTGAGCTGAGAACGGCGCAGATTCGTCTCGTAGCATGGGCGTCTCGCCCATGCCGCTTCGAACGCCGAGTTGGTCATCGAGAAGGCATGGCCGAGATGGCCATGCTACGAAAAGGGCCGATGCCTGTACGGGGAATATCACGATGAAGTGGTTGAGCGTGTGTGTCTGTCTGATCGCTGTCGCGAGCGTTCAATGCTTCGCCGCGGACGGCTCCGGCGTGTTCAACGTCAAGGACTTCGGCGCCAACGCCGACGGCAAGACGTCCACCACCAGGGAGCTGCAAAAGGCGATCGACGCCTGCAACGCCGCGGGCGGCGGGACGGTCATCGTTCCCGCCGGCAGCTACGTCACCGGCACGCTGTGGATGAAGAGCAACGTCACGCTCGACATCCAGGCGGGCGCGACGCTGCTCGGCAGCCAGGACGAGGAAGAGTTCCCGATCTTCCAGAGCAAGTGGGAGGGCGAGAAGGCCACGCCGCGCCGCGCGGCGCTGATCAGCGGGGAAGGGGTGGAGAATGTCTCGCTCGTCGGCCGCGGCACGATCGACGCGCGCGGGCAGATGTGGTGGAAGCTGCAGAAGGAATCGAAGAAGGAAGTCCTGCGGCCGCTGATGTTCCGCCTCATCAACTCCAAGAACATTCTCGTCGAGGGTTTGACCTTCAAGAACTCGCCGATGTGGACGATCACGCCGCTGGCGTGCGAGAACGTCGTCATCAACCGCATTACGATCGCCAACCCGTCCGATTCGCCCAACACGGATGGCATCAACCCCGAATCCTGCCGCAACGTGCGGATCTCCAACTGCACCGTCGACGTCGGCGACGACTGCATCACGCTTAAGAGCGGCAAGGAGACCGACAACCGCAAGGCGCTTTGGCCGACGGAGAACATCACGATCACCAACTGCACGCTGATGCACGGTCACGGCGGGGTGGTGGTGGGCAGCGAGATGAGCGGCTCGGTGCGCAACGTGGTGGTGAGCAACTGCGTCTTCGTCGGCACCGACCGCGGCCTGCGCTTCAAATCCCGCCGGGGACGCGGCGGCGTGGTCGAGGATTTCCGCGCGGACAATTTGATCATGGATGGCGTGCTCTGTCCGATCGCGATCAACCTGTTCTACGCGCCCGGCGCGGGTGAAGATCAGAAGTTCCGCGATCCGACGTCGCAGCCGATCGATGAGACGACGCCGCACTTCCGGCGGCTGCGCTTCAGCAACATCACGGCACGGAACGTGAAGTACGCCGCGGTGTTCATCATCGGGCTGCCGGAGGTCCACGTCGAAGACGTGGTGCTGAACAGTTGCTCGTTCTACATCGATCCGAAGTGGGAGAAGTCGGGTAAGCCGGAGATGGCGCCCGGGCTGCAGCCGCTCG
>JAICTV010000171.1 GCA_025936175.1 Phycisphaerae bacterium | reverse complement strand
GGCGGCCAATACGTTTCTCGTCTGGCAGGGCGGCGAAGTGAAAAACTTCGAGCTGCGCGTGAAGTTCAAGCTTGTCGGCAACAATCCCGACAACTGGGGCAACTCCGGCATCCAGTATCGCAGCAAGGATCTGGGCGATCACATCGTCTCCGGCTACCAGGCGGACATGGTCTTTGGCGATCCGGATAAATACACCGGCATCCTCTACGAAGAGCGCGGCCGCGGCATCCTCGCGCAGCGCGGGGAGAAGATCGAGATCGACGAAAGCGGGAAGAAGAACGTCGTCGGCTCGCTGGGTGAGAACGCGGAGATCGCCAAGGCGGTGAAGAAGGGCGACTGGAATGAGTACGTGATCGTCGCGCGCGGGAATCACATCACGCAGACGATCAACGGCACGCAGACGATCGACCTGGTCGACAAGGAATCCGCCAAGGCCGCCAAGGAGGGAATCCTCGCGCTGCAGATTCACATGGGGCCGCCGATGACGGTGCAGTTCAAGGACATCAAGCTTACGGAGTTGAAGCCGTAGGCGCAGAAGGGGGCGCCGGCTGAAAGCACTTGTCTTTTGGATTCCCCGCCGAGCGTATGTACGCCAGCAGATCGAGCACTTCATCTTCGCTCAGCACGTCGATCAGCCCCTGCGGCATGATCGACAATTTGGATGGCCGGCGAATGGCGATCTCACTCTTGGGGACCGTTTCGGTCTCGCTCGAAAGCGGGCTGGCGCGGATGATCAACTGCTGCTCGTTTTCTGACTGCACTGAGCCGACGACCACGTGCTTGTGTTTGGTGATGACCTCGATCGCCTGGTACTGATCCGAGATGATCTTCGATGGCAGGATGATCGATTCGAGCAAGTCAGCCGGGTGGAATCGGTTGCCCGCGCCGGTGATGTCCGGCCCGCTCGCGCCGCCGGCGCCGTTGAAGCGGTGACACTTGATGCACGAGACGGCGGCGAACGCCGCTTTGCCGCTCTCGTAGGATCGGCCGCTCTTCAATTCGCCGAGCTTCGGGATCAGATCCTGCATCTCCCAGGCCTTGACGAATTTGCGAGCCGGCAGATTGGCAAAATCTTCGGATGATGAGTCCACCTCGATCGGCGTCTTGATAATCGGGCCGAGCGCGACCTTCTCATCGTCGCTCAGGGTCTTGAGCGCCTCCTCGCGCACGTTCCTCAGAAAGATCTTGTAGCTCGCGCCGCCGTTGTAGTTCTGCTGGGCGCGATTGAGCCAGGAGAAGTACGTCTCGCGTTGCGCGATCGACCAGCCGTGGGTGATGGTGCGGAGATCGAAGACGTAGAAGAGCTGTTCCTCCTGCGTTTTGGCGGCGTTGAGCAGGGGAAGTGATTTGGCGATCACCGTCGGCGCGTCGAGGTAAACCAGCAGGTGGCAGAGCTCGTGATTGACCGGCGTGCTCTTTGCCGGATAGAGCGCATCGAAGCGCGATGTCAGCGGCGCGATTTCGGCGTCATCGGGCTTGCCCATGCGGATCACGCAGACTTCGTACGCCCGCAGGACTTCCAGCAGCTGCGTTTCGCCCAGCGTGGCCAGATCGATGCGATCGAGCGCCGAGAGGATGCGCGGCTTGAGTGATTTGTCGCCGACCCGCGCCAGGGCGATCAATGCATTGGCTGCCGCCGCGGGCCGCTTCTCGCCCAGCGCGCGATCGGTCCACTGGGCCGGATCCTGCGCTTCGACCGCGACGCGGGCGACGTAGCGGATGAAGCGATCGTCGCTGTTCAGGTAAGCCCAGGAGAAATCGACGGCCTTGGGATCGCGATGACCGTGAAAACTTTCGAGGTGGCGACGCAGCGCCCGCGCTTCGGCGGCCTTTGCGTCTTCAATGGGCGCCGCTGGCGCAGTGGATTCGCGGCCCGTGTAGGTAATGCGATACAGCCCCGACTGCGTTCCCCGCCCGCCCATCGTCACGTACATCGCGCCGTCGGTGTTGATGACGATGTCGGTGACATCGAAGGGCTTGCCGACGACGAACGGCTCAAATTCCGCGGAGTAACTCGCCCCGTCCGGCTTGAGATGCACCGCATAGATCTTTCCGTACGCCCAATCGCTGGCGAAGAACGCGCGCTGATATTTCGCCGGGAACTTCGCGCCGGTGCCGAAGGTCAATCCCGTCGGCGAACCCAAGCCGATATCGACCACCGGTGGAACACTGTCGGCGTAATAGGGCGGCCACTTCCCCGACCCGTTGCGCCAGCCGAACTCCGCGCCGGAGACGATGTGACAGATGCGCGTCGGACGATACCAGGGCGCTCCGATGTCCCATTCCATGTCAGAGTCGTAGGTGAAGAGCTCGCCCTCGGGGCTGAACGCGATGTCGTACGCGTTGCGCATCCCCATCGCGACGTTCTCCCACGTCTTACCGTTTTCATCCGTGCGGCAGACCCACGACGCCGGCGCGAAGATCGTCGGATCATGACCTTTGCCATCCGGCATGCGCTTCAGCAACAGGTCCTCTGCCCAGTGCTGAGCCGGCGACGTCGGGGCGATACCATCGGGCAGATTCGTGAAATTCCCTGCGACCATGTACAGCTTCTTGTCCGGCCCGAGCACAATCCCATGCGGCCCGTGCTCGCCCCATCCCGGCCCATCCAGGGTGCGGTTCTTAAAATCCTTCAGCAGAGTGATGTGATCCAGCTTGTCGTCGCCGTCGGTGTCGCGCAGGCGATACAGGCCGCTGCTGTATTTGCCGGCCTTCTCGTTGACGACGACATAGAGGCTGTCGAACGCCCAGAGCAGCCCTTGGGCGTGACCAATGTCGAGATCAACCTTCTCGACTTTCGTCGGCGTGCTGTCGTTCCCGGGCGTGACGCGAAAGAGCGGCCCGGCCTGATCGGAGACATAGAGCCGACCCTTCGGATCGTGCGCCATACTGACCCAGGATCCCTGCACGTTTTTGGGCACGCTGTAGAGCAGCTCCGCCTTGAAGCCCGAGAGCAAGGTGAAGTTCTCCACCGCCGTCGCGTGCGACTGCGCGGCCGAATTCACCACGCCCCAGGGTTTCATGCCGTACGGGCCTACAACGCGGGCGCGGGCGAACGAATGATTGCTGGCCTGCTTGCGCATCCAACCGCGCGCGGCTTCCGATCCGGTCAGCCAGCTCTGGTCGGTCACGAGGACAAACGGCTTTCCATACTGCCGGCGGATCTCGAGCTTGAGCGCGATGGCGGCGGGGCCGGTGTTGTTGTGGCACTTGACCGCCAGCACGTTGTCGCCGGCGATCAGGTTCGAGCGCACGTCCACCACGATCGCTTCAGTGTGACCGGTTTGTTTCCCGATTTCCTTGCCGTTGAGATAGAAGGTCGCCTCATCATCACACGCGGCCCAGATCCAGGCGGAGAAGGGGTCTTCAGTTTTCGGCGTCGAGGGAAGCGTGGCATCGAACGTGGCGCGGAAGTAGCGATCTTCGGCCTCTCGCGCCTCACGCGGGCCCCAGATCCACTTGGGCGAAGGATCGGCCGCCGGATCAGGCGGAGCGCTGTAATCCGCGACGACCGATGGCGCGGTCGCCGGCGTGGCGGCGCCATTGGGGGCCGCCGCCTGCGGCGCCGGCGTCGTCGGTCGGCAGGAGAGTAACAACAGCGCTATAAGGCAACAGTATTGTTTGTGCATTCGATCTTCGCTGGTACCGTCGCAGGGACTGAGGGACACCCATTATGCCCATGACTGCCGCAGCATCGGTTCGGGATCTCAAGACGCAATACGGCAACGTGCGCAAGCTCGTTGAAGCGGCGCTGGAAGAATCCGGTGGGCTGCTGCGATTGGCGCCGTGCTGGGTTCCCCGATCGTTCCTCCAGCCCGGTAAACGCCTCAAGCTCGATCCGAAAGACCTGTACGCCTTCGGCCTGAATCGCGGCGGGATTGACGAGCGCTGGTTCGGCTCGACGACACCCGCCGCCAACGACAATCGCACGCCGGACGAAGGCTTAAGTTACATCGTTCACGCGGGGCAGCGCTGGACACTGGCCGATGCGGTCAGCGAATTGGGCGCGACGATCATCGGGGAATCGATCTGGGGCAAATACAAGAAGTGGCCGGTCTACTCGAAGTTCTTCGACAATATGGGCCCGATCCCGCACCACATGCACCAGTCGCGCGAGCAGGCGGTGCTGGTGAAGCAGGAGGGAAAGCCCGAGAGCTACTACTTCCCGCCTCAGCACAACAACGTCGGCAATAATTTCCCCTACACCTTTATGGGCCTGAATCCCGGCACGACAAAAGCGCAAGTCCGAAAGTGCCTGGAGGACTGGAACAAGGGCGACAACGGAATCCTCGATCTCTCCCAGGCGTACCGTCTCAAGCCCGGCAGCGGCTGGTTGATCGGCCCGAGCATCCTGCACGCGCCCGGCTCGCTCTGCACGTATGAGCCGCAGTGGGGGAGCGATGTTTTCGGCATGTATCAATCGCTGGTCGAAGGCCGCGAGGTGCCTTGGGCGTTGCTGGTCAAGGACATGCCCCAGGAGAAGCACAAGGACCTGGACTTCATCGTCGATCAGCTCGAGTGGGAAGCCAACGTCGACCCGAATTTCAAAGCCAACCACTACCTCGAACCCGTCGCCGCGCACGACACGACCAAGGACGGCTGGATCGACAAGTGGATCGTCTACGGCAAAGTCCGCGGCGAGCAGCTCTTTTCCGCGAAGGAACTGACCGTCAACCCCGGAGCCAAGTGCACCATCAAGGACAACGGGGCTAACAGCATCATTTGCGTGCAAGGCGAAGGCCGGATCAACAAGACGCGCCTGAGCAGCCCGAAGATGATTGGGTTTTACGACCTGACCGAGGACGAAGTGTTCGTCACCGAGTCCGCCGCCAAGACAGGTGTAACGTATGAGAACACCTCCGGCACAGAGCCGCTGGTGGTCCTCCGCTACTTCGGCCCCGAAGTAAATCCTGACGCGCCGGTGCTCAAGTATGTCGGTGGGATCAAACTCTAAGGACCGCAATGCCGAACAACTATCCCAAGCTGCACAACGCCGCCTGGCCTGGACTGGTGGGCAAGGGTGCCGATTCTGAGCCGCCGATCGGGCTCGACACGATGCTCGAGCTTACCGCTAACGCAGATGTCGGCGGCGTGAAGTTCGACGGGATCGATCTGTTTCTCTTCGATCCGCACGTGAGCATCGATTCTTCAGACGAGGATCTCAAGAAGCTGGCGGACAAAGTGCGCGGCAAGAACCTGGCGATCGGATCGCTGGTCGCGCCGGTCTGGCCGCCGACGGGCGGGGGATCGGCGATGGGATTGGAGGCCGATCGCAAGCAATTCGTCGAGCAGGTCCGCAAAGCCTGCAAGATCGGAAAGAGGCTGCGCGAGTTGGGGATTCGAGAGTTCGGCGTGATCCGCATTGACTCGGCTTCCTCGCCGGGTGATTGGGCAAAGGATCCCGAGACCAATCAGAAAAAAATCGCGCAGACCTTTCGCCAGGCTTGCGACGTCGCCGAAACCTTCGGCGAGAAGCTGGCCGCCGAGGGAGAAATCTGCTGGGGCGGCATGCACTCCTGGCGCCGCATGGTCCAACTGCTCGAGATGACCGATCGCCCCAGGACGATCGGCTTCCAGGCGGACATGGCGCACACGCTTCTCTACACCATGGGTTACAACGCGCCCGAGGATGCGATCCTCCCGCCCAATTACGACTGGAAGGATCAATCCAAGCTCGATGAAGCGCTCAAGAAACTCACCGCCGCGCTAAGGCCCTGGACGATCGATTTCCACGTCGCGCAGAACGATGCCACCGTCAAAGGCTCGGGCTCGCACGACAAGACAGGCCGGCACTGTCTGGCCAATGATCCCAACGGCAAGTTGAACATCCCGCACCACGCCGGCTACTGGCTCCGCGATGACCCTCCCTCCGGCCAGCCGACCAAGCGGATCAAGCACATTTGCTGGGACGGCTGCATGTTCTCCAACGAGACGATGATGAAACCGCAAACCTGGAACGACATTCTCGCCGTCATGGCGAAGGTGCGCGAACAGCACGGATGGAGCGCGTAGCTATGGGAGAGAAATTACTCAACGTCGGCATGATCGGTTACGGCTTCATGGGCCGGGCGCATTCCAACGCTTACCGCAAGGTGAACAACTTCTTCGATCTGGATTATCGCCCCGTGCTCAAAGCAGCGTGTGCGCGGGATAAAGAGAAGGTCGGCGCGTTTGCGAAGCAGTGGGGCTACGAATCGATCGAAACCGATTGGCGGAAGCTGATCGAGCGGAAGGACATCGACGCCGTCGATATCTGCACACCGAACAATACACACAAGGAAATCGCCTTAGCCGCCGCCAAGGCGGGGAAGATGATTCTTTGTGAGAAGCCGTTGTCGATGAACGCCGCTGAAGGGGAGGAGATGTGTCGCGCGGTTGAAGCGGCACAGGTGCCGAACATGGTCTGGTACAACTACCGGCGTGTGCCGGCGGTGACGTTGGCGAAGGAGTTGATCGATGCGGGGAAGCTCGGAAAGATTTTTCACTTCCGCGCCAAGTTTCTCCAGGACTGGACGATCTCGGCGGATCTCCCGCAGGGCGGGACGGCGCTGTGGCGGCTGGATGTGAACGCGGCGGGGTCGGGCGTCACCGGCGACTTGCTAGCCCACTGCATCGATACCGCGATTTGGCTGAACGGATCGATCAGCAAGGTCACGGCGATGACCGAGACCTTCATCAAGCAGCGTCAGCACAATCTCACGGGAAAAGTCGAGCCCGTCGGCATCGACGATGCGTGCGCCTTTCTCGCGCGCTTCGACAACGGCTCGATGGCGACGTTTGAATCGACTCGCTACGCCCGCGGCCACAAGGCGCGGTACGTCTTCGAGATCAACGGCGCGCACGCATCGATCGCCTGGGACCTGCACGATCTGCATCGGATGGAGTATTTCGATCACAAGGACGAGGGAACCCTGCGCGGCTGGCGCAGCATTCACGTCACCGACGGCGATCATCCCTACATGAAGCACTGGTGGGTGCCGGGGCTGCAGATTGGTTACGAGCACACATTCGTACACCAGGTGGCGGACTTCCTGGAAGGGTTGGCAAAGGGCAAGCCCGCTTCGCCGACGTTCCGCGATGCGTTGGAGACGCAGAAGGTGTGTGATGCGGTTCTGACATCGGCGCGCAGCGGGAAATGGGAGGGCGTGGCGTTAATGGACGACAAGGTGACCTGATTGAAAGAACGAAGCGCTGTCCCGCTCACTTTGTAACCCTCTCGCCTATTCAATTTGCATGCGCCCCACATCGTTCTTTTGATGAATTGCAGCCCGCGCTCGCAGGTGTCTCCACCGGCCGGCTGAAATGCGGAGGTTGCGAGTTTGGCACGGTTCAACGCGACGAATAGTCGGCGGAACAACAATCGGTTCCGGAGTGAAGACGTTTGAGCCGCCAACGATGGGGCGACGCGACGCTTACCGGCGCAAGTTTCTCCAACGCGATTATCGCGCGGGGCCACCTATCGTCGGCGGAGCGCGCCGCGGTAATGCGATCCGAACCGAGTTCGAGTCGATACGTGCCGAAGTTTACCGTTTTGGTACCGGATGTCGCCCAAATACCGCTTCTGCTGCGCAGAAACGCGACACGATGAGTCGATTTGCAAAAGTACGATCTGCGGTGAAAATATGAGAAACACTGAGATTTTCATGGCTTTTCGGCACTAGTCCGGGCTCTCTGATAAGGACGAGGTCACAAGTTCGAATCTTGTCGGGCCCATTGAAAGCCCCGGATTTCCGGGGCTTTTTTGTTGAAGCGCGCTGCTGACCTCGCCTGCGCGAACGATGGTACCGAGGCTTAGTCCGCGTGGAAGATGACGCGGCCGTCGGCGAGTTGCGGCGATGTCGCCGACACCTCGATCTCGCCCGCAGCGCCGGCCTCCACCACCGCGATGCATCGGCCGTGGAACGTGTTGCGGTTGTCGGCTTTGTCGGTGTCGTGGTCGGCGGGGTTGCCGTTGCCGACGCCCAGGATTCTTCCTGTCCCTTTGACGGCGAAGGTGATTCGCCGGTCGGCGTTGGAGACGATGCGATCTTTGTCGTCCAGGAGCGCGACCGCGACGACGATTGCGTCCTCTGACGCGGCCCGAAGCGACGTTCGATCGGCCGTCAGCTTGATGTGCGTCGGCGCGCCCGTCGTCTCCACGGCATCGCTCGCAACCACTTTGTCCCCGTCATACGCCTTGGCGGACAGCGTCCCGGGCGCGTAGGGAACCTGCCACTCGACGTGCGCATCGTGCGGCATGTCGGATGCGCCGAAACTCTTTCCGTTGAGGAACAGTTCGACGCGCTTGGCGTTGCTGAAGGCGAGCACGCGAATGTTCTGCCCCTCCTTGCCGGGCCAGTTCCACGTGCCGGGCACAAGATGGACCATCGGCTTGTCGCTCCAGCAGGATTGGAAGTAGCAGCCCTTGTCTTTCGGGAACCCGCAGACGTCGAGCAGTCCGGTGTTGTTGCTGATGTCCGGCCAGCCGTAGGGGTTGGGCTCGCCCTTGTAGTCAAAGCCGGTCCACATGTACGCGCCGGCGAAATACGGGCGATTGGCGACGGCGAGAAAAGCCTCTTCGCTGAGGTTGTAGCAGCTCCGCATGCCGGTCTCGGGGACGTCGGCGTACTCGCCGCGGGTGGTCTTCTCGTTCATGCACTCGCTGGCGAAGATCATCTTATTTGCGAAGCGCGACCGGATCTTGTCGTAGTCCTGGATGTGATAGTTGATGCCGACAATGTCCATCACCTGCGCGATGTGCTGAGGGTTCATCCACCCGCCATTGGTGGCGGCGGTGATCGGCCGCGTCTGGTCGTACTTGTGCACGACGTCCATCATTTTCTTGAAGATGGCGACGCCCTCCGGCCTGCCCTGCAAGCCTTCTTCGTTGCACATCGACCACATGATGATGCTGGCGTGGTTGCGATCGCGCCGGATCATGGTCGCCAGGTCCGAGAGGTCGTCGGCGGTGGTGCCGGGCTGAGAGTGGTGGCGATAGGTATCGCCCAGGTGCCTGTTCTCCGCCATCACCAGCATGCCCAGATGATCGCAGGCATCGAGCAGCGCTTCGCTCGGCTCGTTGTGCGCCGTTCGCCAGCCGTTGCATCCCAGTTGCTTGAGCTGCCGGACGCGCCATTCCTGGAGACTGTCGGGCACGGCGATTCCGACGCCGGCGAAATCCTGGTGGGATGCGGCGCCCTGAATCCGCACGTGCTTGCCGTTGAGGAAGAAGCCCTTGTCGGCATCAAAGCGGAGCGTGCGGATGCCGAAGCTGGTGGTCGTGCGATCGACGACCGTGGCCTTGTCGCCGTCGCCGCTGAGAATGGTCGTGCGCAGTTGGTAGAGCTGCGGCGAATCGAGTGACCACAATCTGGGGTTGTCGAGCGCGACATTCTGCACGACCTGCCGGGTTTCGTTGCCCGCCACACTCTGTGGCGGGGACTCGAACGTCTTCACGGTTTCGCCGGCGGGCGCGACGATTTCACAGGCGACGCGAAAGTCCGCGCGATCGGAGGAGCGGTTCTCCACGTCGATCTGCACGGTCGCATCGGCGTGTTGGCTCGCCCCTTGATCGCCGTCGCGCACCTTGGTGGTGACGGAGGTGCCCCATTGCGCGACGTGCAGCGGCGAGAGGGCGGTGAGCCAGACGTGGCGGTAGATGCCCGCGCCCTCATACCACCAACCTTCGAACTCGCGCGGATCGACGCGGACGACGATCGTGTTCTCGTCGCCGCCCGCCTTCGCGACGTTCGTGATGTCATACGAGAAGGGCGTGTACCCGCTCGGATGCCGTCCGAGGGATTTGCCGTTGAGGTAGACTTCGCTGTCGCGAAAGACGCCGTCGAAATCGAGTCGCAGCACCTTGCCGCGGTCGCCCCCGGGAATCGTGAATCGCTTGCGATACCATGCCACATCGTACGGCAGGTAGCCGTGGCCACGGACGGTCTTCTCATCGCTCCTGGAGTATTTTCCCTCCAGCACGTAGTCGTGCGGCACATCGACTCGCCGCCAATCCTTGTCGTCGAAATCGGCGGCGACGACCTGCGTGGCGGGGGTGATGTCGCCGAGGTGAAACGTCCAGCCGGCGTCGAGCAGCGTGCGTTGGCGCGGCGATGACGACGACGACGCTGGCGCGGCGTCGCCGGCTGCCGCAGGCTCGAGCCGACCCGCCAACCAGAGCGATGCGATGAGAAAAGCCGCTCGGACAAGACGGATCGTCATGCGTGGCAGGCTAACTTCCGCCCCGCGCGGCCGCCAGCGGGCGTCTGTTTCTATCGGGGACGATGAATCAGATCGGTGAATTGTCGAAGCTCCGCGTCGTTCAGGTCGGAGCAGGCCACGTAGTGCGTGCCGCCGTCGGCGAACTCGATCACGTTGTAGCCGTTCGCGTGCCGCTCGCTGGTCGCGACCGACGCGCTGTCGGGCCAGACGAAGAGGTTGATGATGTGCTGCCGCCGGCGGTAGACGAGCGCGGCGACGGGCCGGCCGGCGAGATAATCAAGCCGCCCGCCTGTCAGCGGGAAGCCTTCGGCGGCCGGATCGACCACCGGAGGCGAAAAATCGATCTTGCCGTTGAACCACGGCTTGACCGTGTGCTGATCGGTCGAGACGACGTCGGCGAGGTGATCGGCCATGAGCGAGCGCACGTGGCTGGCGATCGCCTCGTCCGCGAGCTGCGTCCGCGCGGCGTGATGCGACACCGTCAGCGAGATCGCCAGCGACGCGACGATGACGAACACCGCAGCGGCGGCGAGTTTCCAGGTGCCGATTCGCAATCCCGCGGCAGGCGGGGCGGCGGGCGGTGACTCGAGCCGCTTGAGGAGTGCTGCCGGCGCGCGGTGATAGAGCGCCGGCGTTCCCAAGGCGGTCCGAACGGCTTCGATCGTGACATGCGCTTCCTCGCACATCGGGCACGTTTGCAGGTGCCGCTCGATCTCGACCGCTTTGCTCAGCTCGAGCTCGCGATCGACGTACGGGTCGAGGCTTCGGCGGACTTGGTCACAGGTCACGGCGCACCTCCTCGCTCAGCCGTGGCGGCGGCGGGCCCGTGTTCGCGGCCGAGGATCTGCGCCAAGCGCTGCCTCGCGCGCGAGAGACGCGACATCACCGTGCCGATCGGCGAGTTGACCACGTCGGCGATCTCCTTGTACGCCAGTCCTTCCATCTCGCGGAGCACGAGCACCTCGCGGTAATCGTCCGGAAGCTGCTGGATGGCCCGGCGGACGGATTCGACATCCGTCGCGCGGATCAGCGCCGCCTGCGGATCGCATGAGACGTCGGCGGCGACGTCGTTGAATGCAGCTTCATCGTCCCAATGCACCATCGCGCGATTGCGGTCGCGCGACCGGAGCGTGTGATAGCTGTTCCGCACGATCTTGAGCAGCCACGGCCGCGCGTCCGTCCCGCGGAAGGTGTCGAAGAATCGCATCGCGCGCAAAAACGCTTCCTGCACGACGTCGGCGGCGGTGTGTTCGTTCCCGCTCAGCCAGCGCGCGAGGTTGTACGCCGCATCGAGGTGCGGCAGCACGACCCTTTCGAACGCCTGCTGATCGGTCGCCAAGATCGAACGTCTCCTTCAATCGCAGCAGACCCGCGCCACGCGCATTTTATTCCCGAACGATTTTCGACGGAATGTTCGCGCAAATCCACGCGTCTGGGGAGACATGCGAAACTTGCGAATTCTCGTCATGGCGCTGCTTGCGGCGCTAGCCGGGTGCGTCACCACACGGTCCTCAAAAATCCCGGGATCGCAATCCCGGGGCTCTGCGCCTACGACCGCTCCGGCGACTGCGACCGCCAACGTCACCATCGACAACTTCACCTTCTCTCCCGCGGAGCTGACGGTCGCGCCCGGAACCCGCGTCGTCTGGGTGAATCACGACGACATCCCGCATACGGCTACGAGCGATTCCAACCCCCGATCTTTCTCATCGCCGGCACTCGATACGGACGAGACGTTCTCGTTCGTCTTCACCACGCCCGGCGACTTCGCCTATTTCTGCGCGATCCACCCGCACATGCGCGGGCGGATCGTCGTCAAGTGAACTTTTCGTCGGGAGGGCGAGGCTCCCGCCGAGC
>JAICTV010000344.1 GCA_025936175.1 Phycisphaerae bacterium | reverse complement strand
GTGCCCGTGACGAGCACGAGCCCGCGGGGCTCATCGGCAATGGATCGAAGGACCATCGGCAGCCCGAGCTCGTCGATGCTCTTGATGACGGTCGGGATGATGCGAAGCACGATCCCGACGGCGCCGCGCTGCTGGAAGACGTTGCAGCGGAAACGGCCGAAGCCGGGCACGCTGTAGGCGAGATCGACTTCGGAATTCGCGCGGAACTTATCGGCGTGGTCGCGCGAGAACATCGACGCGGCCATCGCTTCGGTGTCGCTTCGCTCGAGCCGCTTTTCTTCTGAAGCGACGACGAGCGTGCCGTTGACGCGCATCATGGGATACGCGCCCACCTTCAGATGCAGGTCGGACGCACCGGCACTTACCGCCGTCTTCAGCAGTTCATCAATGGTCATGTGGGCACCCGTTGGCCGCGGGGAGCGGCGGCGTGCCCGTCCATGATAGCCCTAAGCTCGTCTAGACGCGAACAGTTTCCGACGCCGGAACGGCGGAATGCGGCTCGCCAGGATAGACATATTCGAGCCACCCGTAGCGATCCGGCGTTTTTCCATTGATGAGGTCGAAGAACGCGGTCTGGACCGCCTCGGTGATCGGGCCGCGGCGTCCCTTGCCGATCGCGATCTTGTCGACGGAGCGGATCGGTGTGATTTCTACGGCAGTTCCGGCAAAAAACGCCTCGTCTGCGATATAGAGGAGCTCGCGCGGCAGCATCTCCTCGCGCACCTTGATGCCGAGATCCTTGGCCATCGTGATTACAGAATTTCTCGTGATGCCCGGCAGGATTGAAGCGGTGAGCGGTGGTGTGTAGAGCATGTTGTCGCGGACGAGGAACAGATTCTGGCCGCTGCCCTCGCTGAGGTACCCGAAGGTGTCGAGCGCGATCCCCTCGCTGTAGCCTTCGGCCAGCGCCTCCATCTTGATGAGGGACGAATTTGCGTAATTCGCGGAGGTTTTCGCGAGCGTCGGAAACGTATTCGGCGCGGACCGTGCCCACGAGCTGATTCGAACGTCGACGCCGTTGGTCAACGCGTCCTGGCCGAGATAGGCTCCCCACTCCCACACCAGAATCGCGGTATCGACGGGGCAGGGGAACGGGTTGACGCCCAGGGTGTGATAGCCCCGATAGACGATCGGACGGATGTAGCAGGCCTTCATCTCGTTGGCCTGGATCGTCTGCATCACGGCGTCGTGCAACTCCGCGTAGCTATCACGCGGTTCCATGCGGTAGATGCGGGCTGAATCGAAGAGCCGGCGCAGGTGCGCATCGAGGCGGAAACAGGCAGTGCCTCGCGGCGTGTTGTACGCGCGCGCGCCTTCGAAGACGCCGCTGCCGTAGTGGACCACGTGCGACGCCACATGGATCTTCGCGTCCGCCCAGTCGACGAGCGAACCGTTCATCCAGATTTTTCCGGTGCCGGGGAACGCGGGTGATGCCATAGGTCAGATGTTAATTGCCAAATGCCAAACCGGCAAATACCAAAAATGGTTGGCTACTGCTGCTCGCCGCAGAAGGGGCAGTTGTCGGTTCTGGCGTGCAGCGGCTTGCGGCAGTGCCAGCAGAACCGCGCGGCCGGCGTGTCCCTCGCGCGCAGCCTCGTCTGAATGCTCTGCGCATCGTCTCGTCCGCCGCGTGCCGCCGGGGCGCGTGTAGAGGGCGGCGCGGCTGCCGGGGTCCGAAGCGCGTTGACGGCCTCCATGACGTCCTCGAGCAGATCCGACGCGCGCTGGTAGCGCTGCGCGATGTCGGGCGCCATCGCCTTCATGATGATGCCGTTGATGGATTTGGGAATCGCGGGGTTCTTCAATCGCGGCGGCGACACCAGTTCGCCGGACATGAGCTTGTCGAGGTCAGCGGGCGCCGGCGTGTCGTACGGCAGCACGCCGGTCAGCATCTGATACATCGTCACGCCGAGCGAATACAGGTCGGACGCGAACACGGCCTTCCCCTGGAACTGCTCCGGCGCCATGTAGGGTGGGCTTCCGATTACGGTCGTCCCGTGCGCCGCGATCTCGAGGAAGCGCGACGTGCCGAAATCGGCGACCTTCACCATGTTCTGCTCGGTCACCAGCACATTGGCCGGCCGCAGATCCCTGTGGATGACACCCTGACGATGGGCGTGGTCGACGGCGTTGCAGATCTGGCACGTGTAGTCGAGCGCGCGGTTCAGATCGAGCACGCCTTTCGAGGCGATGAGGTTCTCGAGCGTTTCTCCGGGGACGTACTCCATCACGATGAAGAAGACGTTGTCCTGCTTCTCCGCGGTCGTGATCGAGACGATGTTGGGGTGGCTCACGGAGGCGAGCAGCCGAGGCTCGTGGAGCAGTTCGCCGAAATCGAGATTCTGGCGGTGCGGGACCTTGATCGCGACCTTCTTGTCGATCCACGTGTCCTGCGCGAGGTATACGGTACCGAACCCGCCGCTCCCGAGCTGCGAGATGATCTTGTATTTCCCGAGTTGCTGACCCCTGAAGAGCAAGTTGGACAAATTATAATCGCGCCCCGTGGCGCTTCCGCGCTTTCTTGCCGCTCACCTCGACGAGATCTCCGGCTCGGCGACGCTCTCGGAAGAGGAGACGCACCACCTCACGAGCGTGCTGCGCCTGCGTTTCGGTGACGAAGTCGCGGTGTTCGACGGCAACGGCCGCGAATACCGCGCGCGAATCGAACGCGTGAGCCGCGAGGCCACGCAGTTGCGCCTGCTCGACGCGATCGCGCCTGCTCCCGAACCCGCCGTCCGCCTCACGCTCGCGCAGGCGGTGCTCAAAGGCGAGCGGATGGACGACGTCGTGAGGGATGCGACGATGATGGGGGTTGCGGCGATCGAGCCGATGATCACTGCGCACACCGTGGCGCGCGCCGCGTTGCGCAACGGCCGCGGCGCGGATCGCTGGCGACGCGTCGCGATCGCTTCCGCCAAGCAATGCCGCCGCGCCGTCGTGCCGGTCGTCGGCGCCGGGACGCCGTTCCTGGACTGGATCGTTCAGGACAGCGCCGCGTTACGCATCGTGCTCGTGGAACCGGAAGCATCGACGTCTGGCCGCCCGCTGACCGTGTTGCGAGATGAGCCGACGCCGGCGTCTGCGACGATTGCCGTCGGTCCCGAGGGCGGGTGGAGCGAAACGGAGATCGAAGCCGCCACGCGCGCGGGCTGGCTGCCGATCACGATGGGCCGAAGGACCCTGCGCGCCGACGCCGTTCCGATCGTCGCGATCGGCGTGCTGCAGGCGATGTGGGGAGATCTATAAAACTCCCAACTTCCAATTCCCAACTTCCAATCGCGGATCTGCTGTCAGGGGGCTTCACGCCCCGCCTCCGAGGCGCTTCCAATTCCCAACTGCCAATCGCGGATCTGCTGTAGGGCGGGGCTTTACGCCCCGCCTCTG
>JAICTV010000367.1 GCA_025936175.1 Phycisphaerae bacterium | reverse complement strand
TTCGTTCAGGCGTCCGACGGTTCCCGCGCTGCTGAACGCGCCCGTCCACGCGTAATTCACGTTCCCGAAGCCCTTGTTGAGCTGGGCATACGGGATCGGTTCGTTGGCCGCGGGGCAGAGCAGCGCTTGGCCGCGCACTTTGTACGTTTGCAGGATGCCGGGCCAGTAGTCGTCCCAGCCGTTGCCGTCCGGTGTCGCGGGAATGTTCCACGCGTAATCAGGCAGACGGCCCTTATTTTCGTTCAGATAGATGGTCCAGGCGAGGCCCATCTGGCGGAGGTTCGAGAGGCACGCCGCCTGCCGCGCGGCGGCACGCGCGCGGGTGAGCACCGGAAGGAACAGCGAGATCAGCACGATGATCAGGCCCAGGACGATCAACACCTCGGTGAGCGTGAAGCCGCGACGGAGAATCACTCCCCTCGAAACCGTTGGAAGTCGATGGATCTGATTTGCGGATCGCATGCCCGCGGCTCCCGTTTGACGCCTCGAACCTTAAACCGCGTAATTCGAATTGGCATCGATCAGCGCGTAGTCGTCGCCGTTGATGACGCCGTCATAATTGAAATCGCCGCGCCAATAGCCCTGCAATGCCTGCGAAAAGCTCGAATCGAGGACGTCGTAATCGTCCCCGGAGATGTGGCCGTCGAGGTTCGCATCCCCGGCGCGGGTGTACTTCACGAGCACGGACGACGCGTCGACGGTCTGTCCCATCCAAAGCGCCGTCTGCGCGCCGCTGAAATTCGCCACGTCCCGCGCCGGCGCGATGCCGAGCGTGGTGAGCGTGCTCGGGTCGATGGCGGCGGGCATGCTGGTGATGATGCCGGCGCCGTCCCATCCCCCGTCACGGCGCCCGGCTGCGATGTAACCGATCAGCCCCGTGTATGCGGCGCCGTCCCAGGAGCCGACCGGCTCGTCGCGGACGATCATGGCGTTGTCGGCCAGATCCAGATGCGCGGCGCCGCTCATCTCGATCGTGCGCAGGTCGAGAACGATCGAGCCGTCCTGCTGGACGGCGAGGTCGCTGTCCTGCACGCACAGGTCGCCCAGGTGCTGCGTCGACAGGAACGTGACGTCAGCGCCGTCGACGGCGCTGAAGTTGACGGCGGCGCCGTTGTTGTCCGCGGCGTCATCCGCGAAGCTGATCGTGCACGCGGAGACAACGACGGATTCGGTGTTGCTGATGTCCGGCAGGCCGGAATTGTCGAGGAAGACGACGGTGTCATTGTCGCCGCCGCCGTCGAAGGTGTCGCCGAGAAACGCGGCCGGTTTCGTCCGCGCCGACGCGCGCAAAGAGGCGTGCGCCACGGACGCGGCTTCGTCATTCGGACCGCTGTACAACACGTCGTCACCGCTGCCGCCGTAAAGCTGGTCGGCATACTGCGAGCCGTAGAGGGTGTCGTTGCCGGCGTCGCCGAACGCGACCACGAAGACGGTGCTGCTGGTGCAGTCGATGAGGTCGTTTCCGTCGCCGCCGCGGATGTCGGCGTCGGCGCACGCGCCGCGGACGAAGACGGAGTCGTCCCCCGCCTCCCCGTACGCCTGCGCGCGGTAGGAGTCGCTGATGCGGATGATGTCGTTTCCGTCACCGCCCCACACGCCGGCGTCGAGGTCCGTCGTAATCGAATCGTCGCCGACGCCCGCGAGGATCGCGGCGCCGATGGTCCCGCTGCCGCTGACGTTTGTTACGCTGATCGTGTCGTCGCCCCCGAAACCGTAGACCGTGACGTGCTGGACGTTGGCGAACGCGCCGACGCCGGCGACGGTGATCGTCTGACTGGGCTGCGAAACCTGGACGTCGATGTTGTCAGCGCCTTCGCTGCCGTCGATTTCGAAGAAGCCGGGGAAGCCTTCGGTGACGGTGACGGTGAAAAGCCGGCGGTGTTCGAGCAGTTCGAGCGTCGCGGCGGACGCCAGGGTGCGGCGCGAGCACGAAGCAGCAGCTACCCGCGCGGACGGCGCGGAAATGGACCTGACGCCGTGAACGGGTTTGCGCTTTTCGCCCGCCCGGATCGAGATTGGAGTGGCGCCCGACGTCTGCGACTCCTTTCGCACTTCCCGCGACACGTCTGACCGGTCCACCGGTCGGTTCAACTGACGTGTGCGCTTACACTGGCGTGTACTGCCCGGCCCGGAATGAATGCCCGACGTTGCGACGCGCCTATGCGGGCAACCGTTTCCCGCGCGCAGATCGCCGCGACGACGACGGCCGATTCTGCCAAGCGAAAACCGAAAGTCAACGCAAGAATTTCACGATTGACGAGAAAACCGGGCAAAAACTGCAGCAACAGAGATGAGGGAGTTTTCACTCCGCCGGCGCAGGTCGCAGCGCACGATTGCGCATTTCTATTGAACGCCGGCGTTGTCTCCGAACCGATCAGCCCCGCGCGCTTGAATATCGGCGCGTCATGTTCCTGCGCCGCGATGAGTGATCCGCAAAGACGGGGAGGGCTCCAACGTCACCGACAGAAGTCAACGACGATTCGCGGGAGAGTGAAGCGGTCGACGTCCCTATGGGGGCTCAGATCCTTGCCCGCGCAACAGCTTCGACGTGAATCGATCTCAGTGGAGCCATGGGGATTTGAACCCCAAATTCAACCATGCCATGGTCGCGTGATCCCATTTCACTATGGCCCCGTCATGGCGGGATTAACTTTAGCCGCGTGCAGGGGAGTGTCAAGGCG
>JAICTV010000275.1 GCA_025936175.1 Phycisphaerae bacterium | reverse complement strand
GTGGATTTCGCCTTCGCCGAGCCGCTGCAACATGCGCGTCCGGTCGGCCTTTTTCGTGCGGCCGGTGAAGAGTTCGATCTCGACCTTGGAGTTGGCCAGCGCCCGCCGCAGCGTCAGGAAATGCTGCTCGGCAAGGACTTCGGTCGGCGCGAGGATCGCCGCCTGCATCTTGTTGGCGACGGCGACGAGCATCGCGTAGAGCGCGACGACGGTCTTGCCGCTGCCAACGTCGCCCTGCAGCAGCCGATTCATCGGCCGCCCCGACTGCAGGTCCTTGACGATCTCGTAGCACGCGACCTGCTGGGCGCGCGTCATCTCGAAGGGGAAGCGATGACGAATGCGCTCGTCAAGCAGCTTGTCGACGCGGAGCACGGGCGCGGTGATCTGGCCGTCGCGCATCCGCTTGCTCAGGCCCAGCGCGAGCTGGAGCAGCATCAGCTCGTCGTAGACGATTCGTTTTCTTGCGCGCATCGCCTCGCGCATGTCGGCCGGCACGTGGATGGCGCGATAGGCATCCCGCCGTGGCATCAGCAGGTTTTTCTTCAGCGGCGCCGGCTCGAACCATTCGTGGACCGACGCGAGAGCGGCGTCGAGGTTGTCGTGGATGACGCGCGCGATCGCGTCGCTCGAGAGCTTCGCGCTGGCCGGGTAGATCGCGCGGAATTTCGATTGCTCGATGCGATCGGCTTCCTCCTCGATCACCTGCCACTTGGGATTGCTCATCTGCGGGACGTTGCGAAACATCCGCACGCGTCCCTGCACGCGCAGGAAGATGCCGGGATGAATGCGCGTGCGCAGGTACCCGCCGTTGAACCAGACGAGGCCGAGTTTCCCGCGCGATTCGTCCTCGATCGTCGCCTCGAAGCGCGGGCGCGGACGGACCGGGATGTAATCCACCGCGACGACCCGTCCGCGCGCGATCTGGATCTGATCGCCGGCGGTCAGTTGATCGATCGATTGTTCGGCGGCTTCGAACCGGTAGGTGCGCGGGAAATACTCGAGCAGATCGCCGAGCGTCTCGACGCCGAGCACTTTGAAATATTTCGCGCGGGTCGGCCCGACGCCGTCGAGCAGCTCGATCGGATGAGCGGGTGAAGGGGCGAGGGGGTGAAGGGGTGAAGAAGTCGCCGGCATGTTCGTCTGCGTCACCCCCCTCACCCATTCACCCCCTCACCCTCTCACTTCTTCTCCGCCTCCCAGCCTTCCTGTCCGATCAGCTTGACGAACCGGCACGGACAGACGTCGGTGGTGTGCAGCTTCATCCCGTCGCGGCGGACGACGACGAGCATCTGATCGTCCTCCGGCCCGACCGGCAGCACCGCGAGCCCGCCGTCGATCAGTTGCGAGCGGAGCAGATTCTCCGGCAGGTTCGGCGCGCCGGCGGCGATGAGGACGCGGTCGAACGGCGCCGCCTCCGGCCAGCCGACCGTCCCGTCGCCGTGGCGGAAGTGGACGTTGCGGATGTTCAGGTCCATCAGGCGGTTGAAGGCGTCATCGAGCAGCGGCTTGACGCGCTCGACGCTGAAGACCTCCGCCGCGAGCTGCGCCAGCACCGCGGTCTGATAGCCGCTGCCGGTGCCGATCTCGAGCACGCGGTGCGTCGGCTGGACGTCGAGGCGCTCGCTCATCAGCGCGACCATGTACGGCTGGCTGATCGTCTGGCCGTGACCGATCGGCGCCGCGCGGTCGGCGTACGCTTCGCCGGCGGACTCTGACGGGAAAAACCTGTCGCGCGGGACGATGCGCAGCGCGCTCAGCACGCGCGGATCGCTGATGCCGCGGTCCATCACCTGCTGGCGGATCATCCGCTCCAGGCCGTTGCTGCTGGGAACGACTTTATTCATGCGTCTCCATTGTACGTCGGCGTCGCGCCGCTTTCGATCGATTGACCGCGCACGCCGGCGGAAATTATCCTTTCCGCTCATGTCCAAGGGGCACGAGCGCCAGCAGCAGCGGCCGATCGTCACGCTCACCAGCGACTTCGGGCTGAGCGATGCGTACGTCGCGTCAATGAAGGCGGTGCTGATCCGTGGCTGCCCTTTAGCCCGGTTGATCGATGTCACGCACAACGTCCCGCGGCACGACATTCTATGCGGCTCGATCACGCTCGAGCGCGCGGTGGACGGTTTCCCGCCGGGAACGGTTCATCTCGCAGTCGTCGATCCGGGCGTGGGGACCGATCGGCGGATGATCGTCGCGCAGGTGAAGGATCAGTTCATCGTCTGCCCGGACAACGGGCTCATCACGTGGACGTTTCGGGTGCATGCGCGCTCCGGCGACGGCGCGAGCGTGAGCGAAATCACCTGGCGGGCGGCGCGCTCGAGCAACACGTTTCATGGCCGTGACGTCATGGCGCCGGTCGCCGCGCGCATCGCGGCGGGCGATCCACTCCGATCATTTACCCGGCCGATTGAGGATCCGGTCCTGCTCGACCTGGAACCGGCGACGACAAAGGAATCGCGCGGGCGGATCATCCACATCGACCACTTCGGCAACGCGACGACCAACATCCGCCAGGACGCGCTGCGAGCCAAGCCCAGCATCAGCGTCAAGGTCAACCGCCGCTCCGTCGGCAAGCTCCGGCGGACGTACTGGGACGTGGCGCCGGGCAAGCCGCTGGCGCTGATCGGCTCGAGCGGCCTGCTGGAGATCGCCGTGCGCGACGGCTCGGCGCGGGACGACTTGAACATCCGCGTCGGCGACAGTGTAGTGCTGCGATGACCCGCGCCCCCGCCGGCCGATCGCTTTCGACTGACGAGCTTCGACGACTCGACAAGCAATTCGTCTGGCACCCCTTCACGCACATGAAGCAGTGGCTGGCGGATGAGCCGCTGGTCATCACCGGCGCCGACGGCATGTACCTGATCGACAGCGACGGCAATCGCTATCTCGACGGCGTATCGTCGCTGTGGTGCAACGTCCACGGGCATCGCGTGAGCGAGATCGACGCGGCGATCCGCGCGCAGCTTGGGAAGGTCGCGCACACGACGATGCTCGGGCTGGCGAGCGAGCCGGCGATTTTGCTCGCGGAGCGGTTGATCAAGATCGCGCCGCGGGGCCTGGCGAAGGTCTTCTATTCCGACGCCGGTGCGACGGCGACGGAGATCGCGTTTAAACTCGCGGCTCAGTATTGGTTCAACCTCGGCAAGCCGGAGAAATGTGAGTTCGTCGGCTTTGCCGATGCGTATCACGGCGACACCGTCGGCGCGATGTCGATCGGGCGGACCGAGGCGTTTCATCGGCCGTACTTTCCGCTCCTGTTCAAGGCGCATTTCACGCCGACGGATCTGGCGAAGGTGGAATCGATCCTTCGCGAGCGCGCTCCGCGCATTGCCGCGGTGTGCATCGAGCCGATCGTGCAAGGCGCGGCGGGGATGCTCATCCAGCCGGAAGGTTTTTTGCGCGGCGTGCGCGAGCTGTGTACGAAGCACGACGTGCTGATGATCGCCGACGAAGTCGCCACCGGATTCGGACGAACCGGGAAGATGTTCGCCTGCGAGCACGAAGAAGTGTCGCCCGATCTCATGTGCGTCGCCAAGGGGATCAGCGGCGGATATCTGCCGCTGGCGGCGACGCTCGCCACGCAGAAGATCTTCGACGCTTTTCTCGGCGAGACGTGGGAGGGTAAGACGTTTTTCCACGGTCACACGTACACGGGCAACCCGCTCGCGTGCGCGGCGGCGCTGGCGTCGCTCGATCTGTTCGAGAGGAACGATCTCCTTCGCGCGGTGCAGCGCAAATCGATCGGGCTGGCGAAGATGCTCGATGAGCTGCGCACGCTCCCGCAGGTCGGCCAGATTCGCCAAAAGGGGTTCATGGTCGGCGTAGAGCTTGTCGGCTTCGACCCGAAGCGGCGGACGGGTGCGGAGGTGTGCGCCAAAATCCGCCGGCGCGGCGTGATCCTGCGGCCGCTGAGCGATGTCATCGTCCTGATGCCGCCGCTGGCGATGGAGTTGGATGACCTGCGAAGAATAGTCGACGCGCTCGCAGCCGAGATCCGTGAATTGTAGGGGCGACGCCTGCGTCGCCCCTGTAGATGCGCGCGCAACACTGGTTGTGTCGCCCCTACAACGCGAGCTTTTGCCAGAGGGGCGGGCCGAGGATGACGACGCCGACGCAGACCGATGCGATCGAGGCGATCAGCACCATCCCCGCCGCGACGTCTTTCGCGACTTTTGCCAGCGGATGAATTTCCGGTGACGCGAGATCGACCGCCGCTTCGACGGTCGTGTTGAGCCCTTCGAGAATCAGCACGCCCGCGATCGTCAGGAACAGCACCGACCACTCGGCGCGCGAAATCTTCAGCCATGCGGCGACGGCGCAAGCGATCAGGCCGATCACCAGCTCGATCCGCGCATTACGCTGCGTGCGAAAGAGATAAGCGATCCCGGCGAAGGCGAAGTAGAATGACTTGAGCAGCCCGTGCGGGCGGGACGAGCTCATTGAAGCGCCCACGTCCCGCCGACCTGGCGGATGATGACGCGATCGACCAGCCGCCCCGCCGCCGCCAGCAGGCGCTCGATCGGCTCGTGCGTCGGCTCGTGGCTGAGCTTAAAGGTGCTGTGATGCATCGGCAGGACGTGATCGGCGCGGCAGTGGTCGGCCATCGCCCACGCCTGCTCGGGGTTCGCGTGGGCGGCGATGTAGGGGTCGTAGGCGCCGATGCCGAGGATTGCGAGGTTCACCGCGCCGATCTCGCGGAAGCCTTCGTGATACGCGGTGTCGCCGCCATAGAGCACGCGATGTCTCGCCGACTCGAGCAGATACGCGTTGAAGCCGCGGTGTTGATCGTAAAAGGTTCGCGCGCCCCAGTGCCGCACCGGCCGCGCGGTGAGCTTGATCTCGCCGAGCTGGATTGATTCGCCCCACTGCAGCTCCGTCACCGCGCGAAAGCCGAGATCGCGCACAAGATCGTGCGTGCGATGCGCGGTGATGACCGGCACGTCTTTCCGCAGACGCGATAAGGTTGGTCGATCGAGGTGATCGAAGTGCGCGTGCGAGATCAGGATGAGATCGAGCTTCGGCAGGCGGCGAATCGGCAGCGCCGGCGCGACCAGCCGCCGCGGGCCGATCGTCATCAACCCCATGCCGATGCCGACGCGCGTCGAGAGCACGGGGTCGGTCAGGATTGTCATCCCGCCGATGCGCAGGAGCACCGTCGCGTGGCCGATCCAGCAGGCGGCGAGGTCGTGCTCCTCCCAGTCGCGAAGGTCGGGAACGAACGGCGCACGGATTGGCGGATGCAGGTCGTCGAAGAGGCGCAGCCGCCCTTTGCCGCGGCCGAGCGCATCGGCGAGGCGCAAGGTCAGCGGGCGTCGCTTCGCCAAATCGGTGTACTGTCTCCAGGTCCAGGCCATAGTCCGTTGATCAATCTTACGATGCGCACGAGCCGCCGTTCAATGGAATCGGTCTTGCGGTAGACTCACCATCAATGCGAAGCGACGGACGGGCGAATGACCAACTGCGTTCGGTAACAATCAGGCGGAATTTCACGGCTGCGCCTGGCGGATCGGTGCTCTGGCAGCAGGGAAACACCATTGTCTGGTGCACCGCATCGATCACGCCGGAGGTCCCGCCGTGGATGAAACCGGACCGTCCGGGCGGATGGGTGACGGCGGAATACGTGATGCTCCCGGCGTCTACGCCGCGCCGGAAGGAGTGGCCGAAGATCGGCCACACCGATTCGCGCGGGACCGAGATCCAGCGGCTGATCGGACGGTCGCTGCGCGCTGTCATCGATCTGACGAAGATCGGTCCGCACACGATCGCGATCGATTGTCAGGTGATGCAGGCTGACGGGGGGACGAGGACCGCGGCGATCTGCGGGGCGTACGTGGCGCTGGTCGATGCGCTGAAGAAGCTCCCCAAGGAGATTGCAGTTCCGCAAAGCCTTGCCACTGAAGCGGCAAGGCCGCTTCCCGCGCGCTACGACTCTTCGTTCTACAAACCGTCACAGGCGCTGGTCGATCAGCTCGCGGCGGTCAGCGTCGGCGTCATCGACGGCGAGGTCCGTCTCGATCTCGATTACGCCGACGACGTCCGCGCCGAGGTGGATATGAACGTCGCTTACACCGCCGGCGGAAAGTTCGTCGAGATCCAGGGATCGGCCGAAGGCGCCAAGGGCTTCGATCGCGCCGCGGCGGATCGGATGCTGGATCTGGCGGTGAGCGGGTGTCAGCAGTTGACTAAACTGCAGAATGATGCGCTTGGGCGCTGAACGAATTCAATGTGGCACGGGCGCCCCGCCCGTGCAGTGGCGGCTGCAGC
>JAICTV010000265.1 GCA_025936175.1 Phycisphaerae bacterium | reverse complement strand
GAGGCCGCCGGCAAGGAACCGGCCAAGGGCTAGAAGCCCAAGCCGGCCCGCGGTAAGACGCTGCTGCTCGGCATCACCAAGGCGTCGCTGCAGAGCGAGTCGTTCATCTCCGCCGCGTCCTTCCAGGAAACCACCAAGGTGCTCACCGAGGCGGCCCTCGCCGGCGCGGTGGACATGCTCGTCGGCCTGAAGGAGAACGTGATCCTCGGCCACCTGATTCCCGCCGGCACCGCGTTCAACCCGCACCTGAACCTGCGGCTCAAACACCTGGCCGAGCCGCCCCCCATGCCGGAGCCCGAGCCCCGCCCGGCGCCCAGCGTCACGGCAACGACCTCTCCGTCGCTGCCCGGCCTGCCGACCCGCGACGCCGTCCCGCAGGCGGGGAGCTAGTCTCGTTTCGAAGTTCGATCATGAAAGTTCAGACGCCCCGGCGGGCGAATCGCCGGGGCGTTTTTTTTGCGCGGCCGGCACACAGGGTGAAGATTTTTTCGCTGGAATTGCACGTCCGTGATCACGTTCGTGCAATCGCCAGGGGAATAGGGGGAGCGCGATCTTTGACAACCGAATGATGCGTCCCACAGCACCCGATGCCCGACAATGTCCGAGGATGCCCCGGGGCGAAAACGGTCGCGCGGGAAAGTGCGGAACGAAGCCAACGGCACATTCGAGCGCGCGCTTGAATGTGCTATCAAACCCGAATGGAGGAAAACGAACCCAATCGAAGCCACCGAAAAACCGCATTTTTGGCCCCAAAAACGCGGTTTTAGAGCGCTTCGGACGATGCGCCGGTTACAAAACGAACCCATTGCGGCCGCTCAGCGGCGGCGACGGCGGGGCAGGAGCAGGAAGGCGGGGACCAGCAGCGTGAGTGGTTCGGGAACGGCGACGAATCCGCCGGCGCCCGCGCCGGCGTCGGTCGGGATCGGCGCGCCTTGCGCGCGGAAGTTGGAGTCGATGAAAAAATAGTCGTCGCCGTTGATGACGCCGTCGTAGTTGAAATCGCCGTTGATCCAGCCGGTGAGATGCTCGGGGAAAGCGCTGTCGATCTGGAAGTAATCGTCCCCGTTGATCACGCCGTCGAGATTCGCGTCGCCGGTGTAGGTGTACGTCACGAGGACGTCGCCGGCGGCGACGGGGAAGCCGCCGAAGGCGCCCCCGGCGCGACCGGCGGCGCCCGCCGAGGCGACGCCGACGCTCGTGAGGGCGTTGGGCGCGATCGCCGCGCTCTGCGAGGTGACGATGCCGCTGCCGCTCCAGCTTCCGTCGCCGGCGTAACCGGAGGCGATCAGCCCGGCGACGCCGGTGTAGATCGAGCCGTTCCATGTTCCGGGGTTGGCGCCGGCGAGGATGATCTTGCCGTCGCCGATGTCGAGCTTCGCCGAGTTCCAAATCGTCAGCGCGGCGACCTTCATCGATTGCCCGCTGCCGCTGAACGACAGCCGCGCCGTGCCCTGGAGCTGTACGTTCGACGCGTTGATCGAGCCGGAGCGCAGATCGACGTTGCCCTGCACGGCGAGGGTCGGGGCGGCGAGCTGGCCGCCGTCCACGCGGACGATGACGCCGAGAGGAACGGAAAGCGTCGCGTCGGCGTGGACGCTGGCGCCGGTGATGCTGACGATGCCGGCGCCGGAGAAGGAAGATCCGGCGGCCAGGGTGTGGTCGCCGTGGGCGAACTCGAGGGTCGCGTCACCGCCGCCGTTGCCCAGCAGGATGAACGCGCCGGTGTGTACGCCGCCGTCGTTGAGCGTGAGCGTGTGGGCGGCGGGGACGGAGATCGTGCCGTCGTTGTAGATCATCCCGTTGACGCTGCCGAAGCCGGTGAGCGTCCCGCCGGGTCGAACGTCCACCCAGCGGTTGGTCGAGAGGGCGCCGCCTTGAAGGTCGATCGTGCCGTTGTTGCTGATGCGGATTTCGTTTCGCCCGTAGAGCGTGACGCCGGCGTTGACCTGCACCTTCTGCGGCCCCGCGTCCCCGCGCACGCCGAAGCCGAGGAAGCTCAGGTTCTCGTCCACCAGCGCGGTCATCGGTGTGCTGGTGGTGCTGTTGACGACGACGGCGGACCAGTTGTCGGCGGGCGTGCCGTCGCCGCTCCAGTTGATGTCGTCGGCGACGCGGGCGTTGTTGGTGGCGGCGGTCCAGGTGCGATAGGTGACCGCGAAGCCGGCCGGCTGCTCGACGTCTTCGGCCAGCGCGATGTTCGTCAGTTGCTGCTTGAGCAGTGGGTTCTGCGCCGAGATGTCGCGCGTCTCGCCGGGGTCCGCGGCGAGGTTGTACATCTGATAGCTGCCGTCGGAGAACTTGATCAGCTTGTAGTCGCCCTGTCGGACGGCCCAGGCGGCGGTGACGGTCCCGCCGGCGGGGCCGGGCATCGACGCGTGGTCTTCATAGATGAAGTAAGGGCGGTTGCGCGAGACGCCTTGGCCGGTGAGATCGGGCGCGAAGCTGACGCCGTCGATGCCGACGGGGGTTTCCGCGCCCGCGAGCGCGGCGGCGGTGGGAAGAAAGTCGGTGCCGTCGATGATGCGGTCGTCGATGCTGCCGGCAGAAATGGTGCCGGTCCAGCGCATCGCCCAAGGCGCGTGGATGCCGCCTTCGTAAAGGTCGTCCTTCCCGCCGCGATACGGGCCGGCGCTGTCGAAGAAGTCGATCGGCGCGCCGTCGTTGTTGCTCGGGCCGTTGTCGGAAGTGAAGACGATCAGCGTGTTGTTGACGATGCTGTCGGACTTGTCACCGTCGCCGTTCGGATCAGTCAGCTTCGAGAGCAGCAGCCCGATGCCGGCGTCGAGCCGCGTGATCATGGCGGCGTACTCTTTCTGCTTCGTGGTCCAATCGGCGTAGGCGGGACTGTTGTACGCCTGGTCCCAGTTGGAGACTTGCGAGATCTGGTCGATCGAGAAATGCGGAATCGTTGGACTGAACTGGAGGTAGAACGGCTGAGGTTTGTTCGCGTGGTCGCCGATGTACTGGAGCGACTTGGTGACGAAGAGGTCTTCGGTGTAGGTGTTGTTGGTCGGCGTCTGCTCGATGCCGTACTGCGCGGCGGGGTTGGTTTGCCAGAGGTACGGCTCGAAATAGTTCTGCGCCCGGACGTGGCTGAGGTACCCGTAGAAGTAATCGAAGCCGTGAACGTTGGGCAGCGCGTCTGGCGCGATGACGGTCTCAGTGCCGGCGCCGTTGGTGCCGAAGCCCCACTTGCCGATCATCCCGGTCGCGTAGTCGGCGTTCTTCAGCACCTGCGGAAGCATGACATCTTCGGCGCGCGGGACGTTGCTGGCGTCGAGACTGTTGCGATCGACGTAGGCGTGGCCGCTGTGGAAGCCGGTCATCAGCGAGACGCGGGACGGCGCGCAGACCGGGGCGGGGCAGTAGCCATTGCGCAGGATCATCCCGCCGGTGGCGATGGAGTCGATGATCGGCGTCTTGATCAGCGTCTGCCCGTCGAAGCCGACGTCGCCGAAGCCGAGATCGTCGGCGAGGATGTGAATGATGTTCGGTCGGGGCGGCGGCGGGAGGGGCGGGGCCGCGGCCGGCACGATCGCCGGGATGGCGGCCACAGCGGCGGCGACAGCGACGGTTCGACGTCGGCGACTCATGCTTCCTCGCCCTCCCAAGGCAAAGGTGGCGGAGTCTATGCATAAGTCGGGCCCGCTTGAATGAAATCTGTCTTAACTTTGCCCGCAGGGGCAGAAATGGCATGCGTACGCTTACGTTAAATCGCTTGTAGGCATGGCGTTGGATCCATCTGAACCGTGTGATCCACCTCGCGTACTAAGGAGGGCCGTTGCGGCGGTGCTGTTGACAGCCCCGCCTACAGTTACCAAACTGCCCGCCCGCTTTTGGGGGCGGATAAACGGCACGGTCGTGAAGATTTGCACCAGAAAGACCGATAGCACGGTCGCGGACGCATCGTTTTGATCGTCCATACATCTAAGGAATAGATGGCCAAGAAGAACGGCAAAAAGTCACTCGTGATCGTCGAATCGCCCGCCAAGGCCAAGACGATCAACAAGTACCTCGGCGACGACTTCGTGGTGAAGGCGTCGATGGGGCACGTGCGCGATCTGCCGAGCAAGGGGATGGGAGTCGATCTGGAAACCTTCGAGCCCGAGTACGAGATCCTCGAGAGCCGCGGGAAAGTCGTCAGCGAGCTCAAGAAGCTGGCCAAGAGCGCGGACGAGATCTATCTGGCGACCGACTTGGACCGCGAAGGCGAAGCCATCGCCTGGCACCTCAAGGAAGCGCTGGGCATTCCCGACGAGCGCGTCAAGCGCGTCATCTTCAACGCCATCACCAAGAGCGAGATACAGAAGGCGTTCAAGAACCCGCACCTGATCGATCAGAGCCGAGTGAACGCCCAGCAGGCGCGGCGGATTCTCGACCGCATCGTGGGCTACGAGATTTCCCCGCTGCTGTGGCGCAAAGTCGCCAAGGGCTTGAGCGCCGGCCGCGTGCAAAGCGTCGCGGTGCGCCTGATCGTCGAGCGCGAGCGCGAGATCGAAGCCTTCGTTCCCAGCGAGTACTGGACGATCGGCGGGATCTTCACGGTCAAGCAGGGCGAGTGTGCGGCGCTGTCCAACCGCTGGCTCGACTTCCTGACCCATACCGGCAACGGCGAGCGCACGAAGATCGAGAAGGAAAAGTGGCTCGCGGAGAACCAGGCGTTCCTCGCGGAGCTGGTCGAGCTGTCCGGCAAGAAGTTCGAGGCCGGCAACAAGGATCAGGCGCGCCGCGCCGCCGAGCTGCTCGGCTTCGTGGTCGATAAGGAAAACACGGTCGAAGAAGCCGAAGCCAAGGGTCCGGCGAAGTTCAACACGACGCTGAGCGGACATCTCGACAACTGCCCGCGCTTCACCGTCCGCTCGATCGAGAAGAAGCGCACGACCAGCAAGCCGCCGGCGCCGTTTATCACCCGCACGCTCCAGCAGGGCGCGGCCAGTCGTCTCAGCTTCGGGGCGCAGAAAACGATGCGCACCGCGCAGACGCTGTACGAGCAGGGCTACATCACCTACATGCGTACCGACTCGACGAACCTCTCCGCCGAGGCGTTGACGATGGCGCGCAGCTACATCGGCAAAGAGTTCGGCGAGAAGTACGTCCCTGAGAAGCCCAACTTCTACGCCTCGTCGAACAAGAGCGCGCAGGAAGCGCACGAAGCTATCCGGCCGACAGACGTGAACTTCACGCCGGCGGCGGCTCACGGGAAGCTCGGCGCGGACGAGAGCAAGCTGTATCAGCTCGTGTGGAATCGCTTTCTCGCGTGCCAGATGCCGCCCGCGGAATTCGATCAGACGACCGCGACGATCGCGGCGCCGACCAGGCAAGGCGATGCGGTCTTCCGCGCGACGGGACGCAAGCTTGTCTTCGACGGTTTCATGCGCGTCGCGGGCGTCAGCAGCGAAGATCAGCTCCTGCCGGAACTGGCGGAAAAGAAGGACGTTTATCCGATCGATGTGAAGCCCACGCAGCACTTTACGCAGCCCCCGCCGCGCTTCACTGAAGCGTCGCTGGTCAAGGCGCTCGAGCAGCAGGGCATCGGTCGCCCGTCCACCTACGCGTCGATCATCCAGACGATCCAGGACCGCGAGTACGTGATGCAGCGCGATCGCCGCTTCTACGCGACGATGCTCGGCTCGGTCGTCACCGACAAACTGATCCAGGGCTTCCCCAAGATCATGGACGTCAAGTTCACCGCCGACATGGAGGCGGAGCTGGACAAGATCGAAGAGGCGGACCTCGACTGGATCAAGCTGCTGCGCGACTTTTACGGCCCGTTCCACGAAGGCGTCGAAGGCGCGCTGGAGAAACTCGAACACGCCGGCGGGGCGTCGAGCAAGTACACGTGCCAGAAGTGCGGCTCGCCGATGCTCTATCGCATCAGCAAGAACGGCTTCTTCCTCGCCTGCTCGAATCGCGAGTGCAACACCACGCAGCCGGTGGACGAGCAGGGCAAGCCGACGGTTCGCGAGGTCTCCGAGCACAAGTGCCCGGTCTGCGGGCGCGAGATGATCAAGCGCCGCGGGCGCTTCGGCGAATTCCTCGGCTGCTCGGGCTATTCGATCAAGAACGAGAAGGGCGAGCCGAGCTGCACCACGATCATCAACCTCGACAAGCAGGGCAATCCGCAGCCGCCGAAGGTGAAGATCGAGACGACGATCGCCTGCGACAAGTGCGGGAGCAAGATGATCCTGCGCGACAGCAAGCGCGGCCCGTTCCTGGGCTGCTCGAGCTTCCCGAAGTGCCGCAACACGAAGATGATGAAGAAGCTCGAAGGCGCGGACCTGGCGCAGGTCGAGAAACTCATCCCTCTGCTCAAGGAAGGCGCCCAGCGCAACGCGGAGATGATCGCCAAGATCCTCGGCGAGAATCCCGCCGCCGCATCCAACGGGCAGAAGCTGTCGAACATCACGACCGACATCGACTGCGACGAGTGCGGCAAGCCGATGATCATCCGCACCGGCCGGCGCGGGAAGTTCCTGGGCTGCAGCGGCTACCCCAAGTGCAAGAACACCGGCGAAGTCCCGGCGAAGCTGCTGGAAGAGCTGGGCCTCAACGGTAATGGCGCCGCGAAGAACGATGCACCGCTTCCGCCCCCGCT
>JAICTV010000382.1 GCA_025936175.1 Phycisphaerae bacterium | reverse complement strand
GCGATCCCTAATCCCCTTACCCTGACCGCGCCCGGGTCGATCACGTTCGGCTCCAGCGGCGCGCTCTATGCCAACGTGTACGCGCCGCAGAGCGACGTCACCGTCAGCGGCTCGGGCTCGATCTACGGTTCGGTGCTGGGCAAGAGCGTCAGCATGACCGGCACGGCGGACATTTATTACGACCTCTCCAGCTCCGGGGGGAGCGGTGTGGTGCAGATGGTCCGGTAAGCGCCGGTTTTTATCGGACCGGCATCTTGCCCAAACCTGAAATGCGTCCTTCACCCGGTTGCCCGATCGCCCGACATATTGGTTAGTGATTCACATGCGATCGGCCCAGCAGCAGTCTCACCGGCGTCGGCGTGGTTTTTCCATGCTGTACGTCATCATCGTGATCACGGTGGTCTTCGCGTTCGGGTCGCTGGCGATGGACTACGGGCGGGTGCAACTGGCCAAGACGCAGCTCCGCGTCGCCGCCGACGCCGCCGCCCGCGCCGCGGCCCCTGCCTTGGGCAACGTGCAGAACGTTCAGGACCTGGCGTCGCAGTACGCTTCGATGAACTCCTGCGACGGCAGCACGATCACGATCGACAAGAACAACGACGTCGAGTTTCTCGACTGGGACACCAACACGCACACGTACACGGCCCTCACCGGCGCCCAGCGCAACTACGCCGATGCCGTTCGCGTCACCTGCAAGCGCCTGGGCGCCAGCGGCATCCCGCTGATGTGCACGCGCGTCTTCGGGATGACCAGCTTCGACGTCAAGGCGAGCTCCACCGTCGCGATGATCCCGCCGGGCTACGGGCTGGTGGGCATCAACTACATCACACTCAAGGGCAACTCCTCGGCGAGCTACTGGTCCACCAGCGGCGCGGTCGGCGGAAACTCCGGCAACATCGCCTCCAACGGCAACATCACCAGCACCGGCAACGCGACGATCAAGGGCACCATCTGGGTGCCGGCCAGCTCCAGCGTCAGCGGTGTCACCGCCAACGCGCGACGAACACTCACGTCGCTCCTGAGCTACCCCAACGGCAGCTCCTCGCCGTACAGCCCGGCGGTGAACGACAACGCTTTGTCGCCCGCGGGCACGATCAACTCCAATAATTTCACGGTCAACAATAACCAGACTTACCCGATTCCCGCCGGGCATTACGTGGTGAACAACTTCAACTGCGCCGGCACCCTCAATCTTCAAGGCGCGGTGACCTACTACGTCTACGGGACGTTGAACATCTCCGGCAACGTGAACACCAAGAACAGCGTGCCGTCGAACCTGTCGATCGTGATGATCCCCAACCCGAGCACCGGCGCCGCCCCGGGGGCGGTCTCGATCTCCAGCAGCGCGACGCTTTGTGCGTACCTGTACGCGCCGCAGAGCGACATCACGATGAGCGGCACCGGCGCGATTTACGGCCAGGTGATCGGCAAGAGCGTGACCATGACCGGGTCGAGCGACATCTACTACGACCTGAGCCTGCAGGGCGGGAACAACGTCATTCAGGTTGTGAGGTAACGCGCGCGGCGGCGGTCAGGGGTGCTGCCGCATGAGCGCGCGCAGCGCGTCTTCGAGCTTCGTCGTCAGTTCCACGCTCGCCGCCCGCGGGCGGCCGGAGAGGAAGGGGCGGACGTCGATCGGCGCGCCGAGCGTCACCGTCGCGCCGCGCGATCCCTTCGGGAACACCATCGCGCCGTCGGCGGTCGAAAGATCTTCCTCGAACTTCTCGATCGTCTCGGCCATCCGCTCGACGGTCGGTTTTGACGTGATGTAGTCGCCGGGATAGCTGTAGAGCTGAAGCACGAGGTGCAGCTCCTCGAGATCATCGTGCGCGCCGCGGCG
>JAICTV010000216.1 GCA_025936175.1 Phycisphaerae bacterium | reverse complement strand
TCGAGATGCTGCTGAAGGGAATGTGATGAACACGGACGATCCGAACAAGTCCGCCGCCATGAGCAGGACCGATGAGAAGGCCCGGGCGGTCGAGCTTCTCATCAGCAACCTGCTGCGCATCGGCGTGGTGTCGAGCCTGGCGATCGTCGTCATCGGCACGGTGATGAGCTTCGTGCGCCACCCGGAATACGTGACCGGCGAGAAGGCGCTGGAGCGGCTGACGACGCCGGGGACGGCGGCGGTGCCGCACACGATCCGGGACGTGCTGCAAGGCGTTCGCGACGGCCGCGGGCAATCGGTGGTGATCATCGGACTGCTGCTCTTGATCGCCACGCCGGTGGTGCGCGTGGCGGTGTCGATCTTCGCGTTCGTTTACGAGAAGGATCGGCGGTACGTGGTGATCACGACGATCGTGCTCTTGCTGTTGTTGCTGTCGTTCGTGCTCGGAAAAGCGGAAGGGTGATCGTCTTCGTGGCTTGGGCGTCTTGCCCGAGCAATCGCGGCATGAGCCGGTCGGCGGGAACGCTCGGGCGAGGACGCCCAAGCGACGTTTAGCTTGTCGGCGTCGCGAGCCAATGATCGTCTTCGAGCAGTCGCAGCGCGAGCACGCGATCGTCGATGTGGATCGTACACTCGTGAGCGGTCGTCCAGTCGATGTGACAGGTGCCGGCCTCGACGCGCTTGACGTCTCCGCGGTCGTTGGAGACAGGGCCTTCATAGTCCAGATACGCCCGGCGGTGCTCGCCGAGGCGCGTCAGGTTCGTCTCCTGCGTGATCGGCCATTCGAGCGACCGCCAGGTGATCAGGTCCGCGCCGGGCGCCGCTTCGAACATCAAATCGAAGTGCGGCTCCGGCACGCGGTCGTGGCGGAGGATGACGTAACGCAGGTGATCCATCTGGGAATTGATCATTGAGTGATTGAGTCATTGAGCCATTGCTTCGGTACGCTCGTTCAATGACTCAATGACTCAATGACTCAATGACTCAATGACTCAATGACTCAAGGACTCAAGGACTCAATGACTCAATGACTCAAGGACTCCATCTCCTCACGCGATCAGCACCGGCGACGGAACGTAGGTGCTTCGGATGGTGCCGGCCTCGGTGATGCTGCTCTTCAGATCGCAGGGATGCGCTTCGGGCCCGAGATCCCAGTCGCGCGCGTAGTCGGCGGCGAGCTGCTTGAGTTCCTGCAGCGAGAGATCAGGTTTGCCCGTTGATTCGCAGGCGTCCTTGATCTCTTCTTCGTTCAAAAACGTGCCGGTGATCGTCGTCATGCCGGGTTGCTGCAGCAGCCACTTGCACGCGAGCTGGTGCATGTTCATGCCGTGGTCGTCGGCGTAGTGGCGGATGAGCTCGAGCTTTTTCAGGCCGTAGACCTTCCACGCCTGGTCGCGGAATTTCCGATGATCATTCTGGCCGATCGTGGTGTCGATCTTGACGACGTCCTTGAGGATCGAGCTGTTGTCGTGGACGCGCGCCATGACGCCGGCCTGCGTGGCGACGGCGGTCTCGCAGAATTCCCGGCCGGGGTGCTGCTCGAAGAGGTTAAAGACGGATTGCACCGCCTTGGCGCCGTGCTCGAGCATCGCTTTGAAACCTTCTTCGCGCCAGCCGATCGCGGGGCCGAGCGAGACGCCCCAGACTTTGATCTTCCCCTCGTCCTTCATCTTCTCCAGCTCGGCGAACATGTCGTCGCGGAACTGCGGGAGCTTGATGTTGTGGGCCATGTAGACGTCGATGTAATCGACGCCCATGCGGGTGCAGGATTCGGCGAAGGCTTTGCGCAGAAAAGCGGGGGAGAAGTCCTGCTTGCGTTCGCGGTGCGAGCCGGGCGTGCCGGGGTCGGAGTAAAAATCGTAGCCGAACTTCCCGCCGACCTCGATCTTGTCGCGCGGGATGCCGGATTCCTTGATCCATTTGCCCAGGACGGATTCGGCGCGGCCGTTGCCGTAGGCGTCGCCGTTGTCGAAGAAGGTGACGCCGTGATCGTAAGCGAAGCGGCAGATTTCCACGCCGCGCTCGTCGGTGTAGTGTCCCCACCAATCGACGCCGAAGATCCAGCAGCCGAGCGAGATGGCGGAGACTTGCAGGGGCGTGTTGCCGAAGGTGCGACGGAGCATGGGGTGATGATAGCGTCGAGACGCTCGATCTGTGTAGGGCCTCTCTGAATGTCATCCCGAGGTACTCCGAGGGATCTCGGAGTCGAACGCCTCAAGTGCTCGGAGATCCCTCGGAGTACCTCGGGATGAGGGTGTTCGATATTCTCATGACTCGATGACGCTCGAGGCGTTTTTCCACCTTCGCGAGCGCGGCAGCACGGTGCAGCGTGAGCTGCGCGGCGCGCTCGCGACTTTCCTGACGATGGCGTACATCCTGTTCGTCAACCCGCTGATCCTCAGCGGCGCGGGGATGCCGAGCGATGTGGTGCCATCGCTCGTCTCCTGCACCGCGCTCGCCGCCGGGATCTGCTGCATCCTGATGGGCCTGGTCGCGAATTTTCCGATCGCGCTGGCGAGCGGCATGGGGCTCAACGCGGTCGTCGTCGGGATCGCGCTGAAGCAAGGTTCGAGCTGGCAGATCGCGATGGGCGTGATCGTGCTCGACGGGCTGGTGACGCTGCTGCTGGTGCTCGGCGGCCTGCGCGAGGCGATCCTGCACGCGATCCCGCAGGCGCTGCGCCTGGCGAGCGGCGCGGGCATCGGACTGTTCATCGCGCTGATCGGGCTCGACAACGCCGGCATCGTCCGCGCGACGGGGAGGCAATCCGATCCGCTGGCGCCGGGATCATGGCACGCGCATGATACGGCCGTCGCACTGATCGGATTGCTCATCACCACCGTGCTGATGGCGCGAAAGGTCCGCGGGGCGCTGGTCATCGGCATCCTCGCGACGACCCTGGTCGCCTTTCCCTTCGACGTCGCGCACATGCCGGAGCATTTTGCGATGCCGAGTTTCCGCGCCGCGTTTCATGCCGACGTGATCGGCGCGCTCAAGTGGCCCGCGCTCGTGCCGGTGCTCTTCGCCGTGATCATGGTCGATTTCTTCGACACCATCGGCACGGCGACGGCGATCGCCGAGGAGGCGGAACTGATTGACGAGCGCACCGGCCGCATCCCGCGCATCCGCCAGCTCCTGCTGATCGATTCGCTCAGTGCATCCATCGGCGGGCTGCTCGGCGCGAGCAGCGTGACGGCGTACATCGAAAGCGCGGCGGGCGTCGCCGAGGGCGCGCGGACGGGAGTGCACTCGGTCTTCGGCGGCATCTTCTTCCTCCTGACGATCGTGCTCGCGCCGGTCGCGACCATCGTCCCCGCCGCCGCCACCGCTCCGGCGCTCATTCTCGTCGGCTTCCTGATGATCGCGCAGATGGCCAGGCTCGATTTCGATGATCTGGAGACGGCGATCCCGGCATTCCTGACGATGCTCACGATCCCGCTCACGTACTCGATCGCGCACGGCATCGGCTACGGTTTTCTCGCGTTCGTCGCGATCAAGCTCCTCTCGCTCAAGCCGCGGCAGATCCACCCGCTGATGTACGCGACGGCGGCGGCGTTCGCGGTCTACTTTGCGGTGAGCTGAGCGGCCGGCCCATCAATGCGCGCGGAAGGGCGCGGCGTTCGTCGGGCCCAGCGTTCGTCGGGCCCACGTAGCGCGACAGCACCGCGGGCGGGAGGCGCGGCTTCGAGCGCAAGTTCCGATGCAACGCGAGGGCGATGCGTTACATTGTTGGCGGGCATGGGCACGGAACCGACCGTCGACGCGCCGCAGGAAAGCTTCCCGCCGCGGGATGAGCTGGCGGCGCTCCGCGCGATCGTGGAAGGCACGGCACACGGGACGGGGCGGGAGTTTTTCCGCTCGCTGGTGAAGCAGCTCGCGGCCGCGATCGACGTACGCTATGCCTTTGTCGCCGAGTTCTGTTCGCCGGGGCGTGCCAGGACGCTCGCGTACTGGCGCGACGGCCGGCTGGCGAACGATATCGAGTGGGAGCTGGTCGGCACGCCGTGTGAGGACGTCGTCGGCGGAAAGCTGTGTCATCATCCGATCGGCACGTGGCGGCAATTCCCGAAGGACAAGCCGCTCGAGCGGATGGGCATCGAGAGTTACCTCGGCGTGCCGCTGCTGGATGATCAGGGCACGGTGCTCGGCCATCTCGCGGTGTTCGACCCGCGCCCGATGCCCGAAGAGCCGCGGCGGCTGTTCATCTTCCGCATCTTCGCCGCCCGCGCGGCGGCGGAGCTGCACCGGTTGCGCTACGAGCAGCAGCTCGCCGAATCCGAGCGGCGCTTCCGCGATCTCTACGAGGAAGCGCCGATCGCCTACATCTACGAAGACCTGCAAACGCGTTTCGTCCGCGCCAATCGCGCCGCGTGCAGGCTGCTCGGCGTCAAGCCGGACGAGATCACGCAGACGCTCGGCGTGTCACTGCTCGCGCCGACCGAAGAAACGCAACGAAAGGTCCGCGAAGCGCTGGCGGCGATGAAGGAGCACGGCAAGGAGTTCTCCTGCGTCGAGCTGGAACTCCGCCGCAGGGACAACGGTCTGCCCGTCTGGGTGCAGTGGTATTCCAAGCCCGAGCCGGACCAAAAGCACACGCGCACGATGCTGATCGACGTCACCGACCGCGTGCTGATGGAGCGCGAAAAGAAGACGGTCGAGCAGCAAAACGAGTATTTGCAGGAGGAAATCAAGCAGACCCACAATTTCGAGGAGATCGTCGGCGGCAGCAGAGAGATGCTCGATGTTCTGGAGAACGTGCGGCACGTCGCGCCGACGGACGCATCTGTCCTGATGTTCGGCGAAACGGGAACGGGCAAAGAGCTGATCGCGCGGGCGATCCACTCTGCAAGCGCGCGGGCGAAGAAGCCGCTGATCAAGGTGAACTGCGCCGCACTGCCGACGGGACTCGTCGAGAGTGAGCTCTTCGGCCACGAGCGCGGCGCGTTCAGCGGCGCGATCGCCCGACGGGTCGGGAAGTTCGAGGTGGCGCACGGCGGGACGATCTTCCTCGACGAGATCGGCGAGGTGCCGCTGGAAGTGCAGGCGAAGCTCCTTCGCGTGCTGCAGGAGCGCGAGTTCGATCGCATCGGCGGGAACACGCCGATCCGCGCCGACGTTCGGATCATCGCCGCCACCAACCGCGATCTTCAGCGTGCCGTGCGGGATGGCACGTTCCGGGAGGATCTCTACTACCGGCTCAACGTCTTCCCCGTCACGCTCCCGCCGCTGCGCGATCGACGAGGCGACATTCCGCTGCTCGTGCAGTTCCTGCTGATGAAATTCCGCGCGCGCCTGGCGAAGCGCATCGACGGCGTGACGGCGGCGACGATGCAGCGTCTGGTGATGTACCCCTGGCCGGGGAACGTGCGCGAGTTGGAGAACGTGCTCGAGCGCGCTGCGATCCTGGCGCGCTCGCCGATGATCGAGATCGACGCCGAAGTGCTTCCTGCCGTCCCGACCAGCGCGCAATCGACTGCCGGCGTCGCGCAGCCGATGGTGAGTCTGTCCGCAGCCGAGCGCGAGCACATTCTCTCGGCGCTTCGCCAGAGCAACTGGGTGATCGACGGCCCGAACGGCGCCGCGCGCGTGCTCGAGATGCACCCGAACACGCTGCGCAGCCGGCTGAAGAAGCTCGGCATCTCGCGACCCACCGCCGCCGCCCACGAAGCATCGTGATCGACACGAAACTTCGTGGGAAAATGACGATGCCGCGGCTCGCTCGTCGTCTCAGCGTCCGGATCATAACATTCTCTGTAATAAAGACTTCTGATCAAACTCGACAATTCAAGTAAATCCGGCACGTCGGTCGCTTTAGGGGCGGGCGATGCTTCGGATCACGCTCACCCCGGCCGGGCAGACGCTCGTCCTCAAACTCGAAGGCCGGCTGCTCGCGCCGTGGTGCCAGGAGCTGCGCGCCGCCGCTCAAGGCGCGACGGCGCGCGGCGCGAAAGTGTCGCTCGACACTGTCGATGTCTGGTTCGTCGACGCCGACGGCGCGGCTCTGCTTCGCACCTTGCTGACCTGGGGCATCACGGTCGATCGCAGCTCGGCGTTCGTCGCCGAACTCCTCGGCCGCGGGCAACAACGCGCGGAGATCTCATGAGCCCCGGCAGTACCACCACCAATGCACCGGTCATCCCCGATCAGGACCTCGATGCGGCTCTGGTCGATCGGATTCAAAGCGGCGAGCAGAGGGCCTGCGAAGAGCTGGTCCGCAAGTTCGGCGGACGAATGCTCGCCGTCGCGCGGCGCTTCTTCCGCAACGAGGACGACGCCAACGATGCCGTGCAGGATGCGTTTATGTCCGCGTTCGCATCACTCGATCGCTTCGCCGGCAAATCGTCGCTCGGCACCTGGCTGCACCGCATCGTCGTCAACGCATGCCTGATGCGCATCCGCAAGGGCAAGCGCGAGGAGTCGATCGAGCCGCTGCTGCCGACGTTCGACGAGACCGGTCATCACACGCGGCATCCGGCGGAGTGGGGCGACGTCGTTCACCTCTCGACGGAGCGGTCGGAGATGCGCGATCAGATCCGCGCGTGCATCGATCGTCTGCCGGAGCGGTATCGCAGCGTGCTGCTGCTGCGGGACATCGAGGAGTTGGACACGGCCGAGACGGCGCGGCTGCTGGAGACGACGCCGAACAACGTGAAGGTCCGCCTGCACCGCGCGCGACAGGCGCTGCGCACGCTGCTGGAGCCGATGGCGCTGCATAAGGCGGTTTAACCTCCACGGTTTGACATCGTCGCCGCATGACGCGAGAGTTCCGCGTCACATCGCATGTCGGATCCGATCGGCTCGAACAATCCCAACCCGGCGCCGTCCGCGCCGCTCATGACCGTCGGCCGCGCGGCGTTTTATTTCGGCGTCGTCTACTTCTCGCAGGGCATTTGCCAGACCGTGACGCTGCTGAATCAGCCGCTGCGGCTGTACCTGCAGAAGGTCGCGCACTTCGACGCCGCCGGCGTGTCGCGCTTCTACTTCATCTCCACCATTCCGTGGATGATTAAGCCGATTTACGGGCTTTTGAGCGACTTTTTCCCCATATTCGGCTATCGCCGAAAGTCTTACCTGCTGATCCTGAACCTGCTGGCGGCGGTGGCGTTCATGCTGGTGGCGGGGGTGACGAAGATGGAGCTGATGCTGCCGATGTTGACGCTGACGGCCGTCGGCGTGGGCGCATCGGACGTCGTGGTCGACGCGATGATGGTGCAGACGGGGCAGGAGACCGGTCGCACGCGGCTCTTCCAGGGCGCGCAGTGGTTCAGCATCAACGTCGCGGCGATCCTGTCGGGAATCCTGGGCGCCAAGATCTGCGCGCGCTATGCGGATCAGCCGGCGACGGCGCTGAAGACGGCGGCGACGATCGCGATGTTCGTCCCGTTCGTCGTCGCGGCGCTGACCTGGCTTCTTGTCAACGACCGCCGCACGTCGATCAACGTCGCGGAGTTCAAGGCCACCGGCAAGGCCCTGCTCCGCGCGTTTCTCACGCCGCGGTTGTGGCTCGTCGTCTTCTTCCTCTTCCTGGTGCACTTCAATCCGGGCGTGATCACCGGAATGTATACTTTCCTGGAGTTTCAGCTCGGTTTACCGCACGCGTTCCTCGGCGTGCTCGACACCATCAATTCCTGCGGCCAGGTCGTCGGCGCGCTGATCTTCATGCTGCTGCTGAGCGGGAGGATCTCCACGAAGCTGACGATCGCGATCGGCCTGCTGTGCGGCGCGCTCGGGCTGCTTCCGATGCTCGCAATCCGCGGGGCGACGTCGGCGGGGGTGGCTTACGGCGCGTGGGGCGTGACGTACATCATCGCCTCGCTGGCGCAGCTCACCGTGGCCGCCGAGGCGTGCCCCAGGCGCGTCGAAGCGGTGGTGTTCGCCGCACTCATGTCCGTCGTCAACCTGTCAGTTCAGTACAGCGACCTGGTTGGATCGAAGCTGTACGAGGGTCGGCTGAATCATCACATCGCGCCGCTGGTGACGGCGTCGGCGGCGCTGACGGCGGCGGGGCTGCTGCTCGTGCCCTTCCTGCGCGGCGCCCGCGATGACAGCGCGGATACGGCCGCCGCGAGCAACAACGTTCATTAGCTCGTGAATGCCCAACTCCGGGCGTGCGACGCGCTTGAGGCCAACGAAAATCGCCCGGTTGGGTCCGGGCGATTCTTCGCCATGCGAATCGTTGCATGGAATGCAAGTGACCCCGACGGGATTCGAACCCGTGTCGCGGCCTTGAAAGGGCCGTGTCCTAGGCCTCTAGACGACGGGGCCATTGCTCGAGTTGCGCGCGAAACGATGGCACGCCTAGGAGGACGGACAATATGCAGATACGTTTTGGAAGGTCAACGGCGGGATCATTGAAGCGCGGGAGGCGCGACTTTACGCTGCGCGGGCGATGCTCCACTACTACAAGTTTCGACAGGACCTGTTCGACCCGGTCGCGGCCCGCGATGTGTACGTGAAACGCGGCGCGGGCAAAGGCTGGCCCGAGGAATGCCCGCCGATCCGCGCGGCCAACGCGTTCGGCTTCGACATCCTCGCAAATTTCGACCTCACCTTTGTCCAAAAAACCGGGCGGTGGGAAGTGATCAAGGACGTGGTGATCGAGAGTGATTTTGACTATGCGGGCGACGGCGCGAGCGGCGCGGACGACGATTCGCCGGGCGTGCCGCTGACGCAGCAGTACGCGTGGTTCTGGCAAAAGGGACAGAAGCTCCCGCACGTGATCACGGACAACGTCTATCGCCGGATCGCAAATCAGGTGAAGGTGAGCAGCTTTTTGTTCCTGCAAACCGATCCGAACGAGCTTCTGCTGATGACGGATGTGCCGAACATGCATCGGCCGTTTCGGACGATGACGGCGCTGGTCGATACCGACTGGTATCCGGCGAGTTACCCGTGGCACGTGGTGCTGGAGCTCGATCGATCGCAAAAGCGCATCGCGATCAAGAAGGGCGAGCCGCTGTGTCGGGTGATCCCGGTGCGTCGCGATTCCTACTTCGCGCGTCCGATGTCGCGGGCGAGCTTCAGCGACTTCTTCGACCGCGGGCAGCGGTGGCTGGCGACGCACGGGAAGTTCGGGCACGAGTCCCCGGATCAAGCGGGGGACGAAGCCCGGGGACTGCAATCCCCGGGCGTGGCGGACATCACGCGCACGTACGTGAAGCAGCAGATGCGGTCGAAGTTTGTCGTCCTACAATGATGTCGCAAGCGATGAACGAGTTGTCGTCGAATCGCGCCTCGCACTGGTCCGCCGTCTGGCGGGCGGTGATCTTCGTCCTCGCCGCCAGCAGCATCTGGTGTCTGCTCGTCGAGATGTACGGCATCTGCTCGATGCGCGCGT
>JAICTV010000007.1 GCA_025936175.1 Phycisphaerae bacterium | reverse complement strand
TGCGCGAGCTCCGCGCTCGCCTCCTTCGCGCCGGCGTCGTTCGCGACCGCGTCGTTCTCGAGCTGCGCCACCGCTTGTGACGCGTCGAGCGACGCCTTGGTCGCGTCGGCGAGTTGCTCATCCGTAGCCGGCGGCGTCGCCGAGTGAAGTTGTGTCAACTGGGCCGACGTCTTCTGCTTCATCGCCAGCGCCGATTTGTACGCATCCGACTGATGAACCCGATCGAGCGCCGGCTTGACCGCCGCGTCGCGATCCGCCTGCGCCTGCTTCAGCGCCGCCTGCGCATCGGTCCACTCCTGCGACGACTCGAACTTCGGCCGGAGCTTTTCGCCGACCTTTTCGAGCTCATGCTGAGCGGTCAAGATGGCGGCATCAGCGTCCTGAAGCTTCTTCTGCAGCGCGACGACGTTGTCTCCGCTGGGCGCGCTCGCCGCCGGCTGCGTCCCCGCGCCCTTCTTTCCGCCGCCGCCTTTGGCCGCCATTGCGGGCGCGGCCAGCAAGGGCACCAGAACGAGACACAGGATGGAAGCGTGTCGATGGAACATGGCGGTCCCCGTAGCGCTAAAACGTCACGGGGGCCGCATTATTGTATCGCCGGGAATGACGACGACGACTACTACTTCTTCTTCAGCGTGAAATAGTTGAAGTTCCCGACATATCCCGACGAGCCGTTGTGATCCATGGCGATGCGGAAGACGTGCACGCCGGCGGTCAGCTTCACGTTTTGCTTCGTGACCGTCGTCCACTTCTGCCAGCCGCCGGTCTTGGGCATGCCGAGCGTTCCGGTGACGTTGGTCCCGTCCACGTTCATGTGGAACTGCCCGCCGCCGCTGAGGGCCGCGACGCGGAAGCCCAGGTCGTAGTAACCGGTGGCGGCGACGGTGATGGTGTACTCCATCCACTCGCCCGCCTTGGTCCAGCCGACGGTGTACCCGCCGCCCTTGTCGCTGGTCGTGCGGACGTCTACGCCGTTGCCCGTGCGATACTTTCCGCCGGTGTTCTTTGAGCTCGTGTCGTGGTACGAGACGCCCTCGCCGCCATAGTCGTAGTTCTCCGCCTGGATCGTGACCAGCGACGAGCCGACCTTGATCGACTTATAAGCGGTCTGCTTGCCCGATTTGTTCGTGCCGCCGGTATTCCCGTCAGTCGTGCTGCCCGCCGACGCGAGGTCCACGCCGCTGGCGACCTTGCCGGGCGCGACGCTGACGCTTTTGACGTTGCCGGTCCAGACGCTCAGCGGCACGAGTCCGCTGGACGTCGGCGTGCTCGGACGGATGACGCGCACGACGTAGGTTCCGGCCGCGAGATCGTCGAAGCTGTACTCGCCGGCGGAACCGGTCTTGGTCTGCCGCTCGCTAGAGTCCAACTTGCCGTCCTTGTCGGCGTCAATGTAAACGGTCGCGCCTTGGACGGCGCCCTCGCCGCTGTCCTGGTGCCCGTCACGGTCCTTGTCGTTGAACACCATTCCGCTGATGGCGCCGCCGACGCTGCTGCCGAAGATCGTCGCCTGCCTGGCGGTGTTCTTCAGCCCGTACTGGCTGGTGATGATCAGCCGGCCGTAATCCTTGAGGTCCGCGTCACTGTTGTAGGTCCAGCCCCAGACCATGTTCATGCTGGAGACGGTGTTCTCGTTCCACGACCACGCGATCCAGCCGATTCCCAGGTCGTGGAAGACCTGTAGCGCCCGCGCCGTGTCGTACTTCACCACGCTGTACTTGTCTGAGCTAAACTCGCCGACGACGACCGGCAGGTTCATCGACTTGATCTTCTTCAGCTCCGTCTCGATGTCCCAGGGGTTGCCGGTTTCCGGATGGCTCTTCCCGACGTCGGCGGCGCCGTCTTCGGTCCGCCACGCGTTGTACATGTGGATCGAGAGGACGACGTTGTGCTGCGGGTCGGCGTTGATGAGGTCCTTGCCCCAGGTCTCGATCGTGTGAGCGCTCTGGCCGGGGCCGGGCGCGTCGCCGGAGTCGACCATGAGCAGATTCCTGATGCCCGCCGCGCGCAGGCGGGTGATCGCCTTCTTGTACTCGTCGCGCCAGACGGTCGAGTCCGGGCCCCACTCGTTGGCGATGTTGAGGATGACCTGCTTCTCGTACTTCTTGAGCCACGCGACGTTCCCCGGCTGCAGCCAGGTGTCGACGATCTTCTGCAGCGACGCCGGGTCCTTCTTGCCGGTCGCGCTGCTGTCCTCGACGACGGGGACGATGCCCTGGCTCACGAGCTTCGCGACGATCGCCTCGCGCTGCGCGGGCGTCTGCGACGGACCGAAGTCGTCGCCGAAGACGACGCGCACCGTGTTCGCGCCGGTCTTGTGGAACTGATCCAGCGCGTTGATGTCGTTGGTGCCGTTGCCCCAGTAGGTCGTGTGGTTGAAGCCCTCGATGGTGAACTGATTGCCGTTGGCGTCATAGATGCTGCCGCCGCTGACGAAGAAGCCGGCGCCCGTGTTCCCGCTGGGTCGCGCGACCGGCTGATTAGCGGTCGAGTAAAGGAGGCGCTGCTCGAGATTTTCCACGAAAACGGATTTACGCTTGCGACGTTTCACGACCTTCTCCATTCCATCCCCGTAGCCCAAATTGACACCTCGGCCGACACCGCGTCCTTGCGATGCGCGCACGATGGCGGCGCATCGCAGGGAACGCCTTCAGTCGTCCAAGCACTCTGGCTATTGCGCCGGTCTGGCACCGGCGGCTTTGCTGCCCGTCAGCCCACTTCCGACATCACACGCGCGGCTCGCTCAAACGTCCGAGCGCTCGATGCGGAAGTAATTGAAATTGCCCACCCAACCTGACGATCCGTTGGCGTCCATTACCAACCGGAGCACGTGGGTGCCGGCAGGCAGCCTTATTTCATCGGCCGCCACCGTCGTCCACTTCTGCCACGAACCCGTCTTCGGGACGGAAATCATGCCGGTAACGTTGTTTCCATCCACTTCGAGGTGGAATTTTCCACCTTTGTCGGCTGCAGCGACGCGGAAACTCAAGTCGAACAGCCTCGTTTTGGCCAGATTGACCGTGTAATTGAGCCACTCGCCCGCCTGCGTGGCCTCAATGTTATTTCCACCACCGACGTCGCGCGTGGTTTCGACATCGACCGCATCGCTCCCGCGGCCGCCCTTGCCGCCGATGTTTGTCGAATCGTTGTCGTGAAACGCGACGCCCTCGCCGCCGATGTCGAAGCTCTCCGCCTGGATCGTCACGACGGAGGAATTAATCATCACGTGCCTGTACGGCGTCGAAAGCGTCGCGCGGTGGAAGCCGACGTTCACACCCGAAAGGTGCTTCGCGCCCTCGACCGTCACCGTCGCGATGCCCACGCCGCCGTGTTTCGTCGCCTTCCACGCGCCGTATCGGCCGGGCGGGACGATGCGAACGTCATAGGTCCCGCTCGGCAGCCGCCCGAAGAGAAACGATCCGTCGGCGGCAGTTGTTACCACCGTCTCGTTCCTGTTCAAGCCGCCGTCGTGGTTGAAGTCCAGAAAAACTGTCGCGCCCGCGAGCGCGCTCTCGCCGGTGTCGCGCCGGCCGTTGGAATTCAGATCGTTGAAGACGGCGCCGGAGATCTTCGACTGGAAGATGCTCGCCTGCCTGCTGGTCTTTTTCAGCCCGTACTGCGGGTCGTTGATGATGCGCTTGCCGAACTTCGTGAGGTCCGCGTTGCCGTTGTACTGCCAGTCGTTCACAAGGTTCATCCCCGCGTCCATCTGGTTGTAGCCCCACGCGAGCCAGCCGATGTTCAGATCATTGAAGATCTCCATCGCGCGGCGCGTGTTGTACTTCACCAGGTGCGCGCCCTGCCAACTGAACTCGCCGACGACGACGGCGAGCCCCGTCGCCTGCAGCTTCTCCAACTCGCTCTTCATGTCGTACGGCGCGCCGAGCGCCGACGTGCTCTTGCCCACGTCCGCCGCGCCGTCTTCCGTGCGCCACTGGTTGTACATGTGAACCGAGAAGACGATGTTGTGCTGCGGGTCCGCGTCGAGCACCTGCCGCCCCATCGTCTCGATGGAACTCGCGCTCTGCCCCGGCCCGGGATGGGCCTCGGCGGCGTCGATCATGATCAGGCAGTTGATGCCGGCGGCGCGGATGCGATTGACCGCGATGGTGTACTGATCCGCCCAGTCCTGCGTGTCCGCGCCCCACTCGTTGGCGATGTTGAGGACGACGTACTTCTCGTACTGCTTGAGCCACTGGATGCTGCCGGGCGCAAGCCATTTATCGACGACGGACGTGAGATACTCCGCGCCCGTATGGCCGGTCACGGTCGAGTCCTCGACGACCGGCACAATCCCTTCCTTGATGAACTGCTCGACGATCCGCTGCCGCTGGATCGAATACTGCGACGGCCCGAAATCGTCGCCGAAGACGATCCGGACGGCGTTCGCTTTGGTCTTGGGGAACTCGGCGATCGACGCCTTGGCCTTGGTGACGTTCCCCCAGTACAGCGAATGCGCGAAGCCGCGCAGGGTGAACTGATACCCGTTGGCGTCGTAGACGTGCGGGCCGCTGACGAAGAAACCGCTGCCCGTGTTGTAGCTCGGGCGCGCGACCGGCGCGGGCTCGGCGACGGCGAAGAGCAGGCGCGACTCCAACGATTCCACAAACGACCGGCGCAGTGACATCGAGACCCTCTCCCATGGCATGCGCGCGGAGTCCGCGCGCCGAACAAACGTCCGAGTGGATCAATAGCCGAGAGAGAACGCCCGTAGCCGCCACGTGCGACCGCCGCCCGCCGCTCGAGTCCTCCAACCCACAGCCCTGCGCGGCTCGCACCCGTCCCGTGGGAAAGCTAACCAAACGTCGCCGCGGGTAAAGCCGTCATCCACCCTTTTCGTCAAATCAGCAACTTTATGTCGTCACGACCATCTCCGGCCGATTGCTCGACGCGTCGTCTGAATTGAAGACCGTCTGCGGCCCGCTGCTGGTCGTGGTGCTCTTCAGGACGATCGTCACCGTCGCGTGCCCCGCCGCCTTTTCCGCCGCGAGGAAGCTCGTGATGTCGATCTCGTACCACCCGGCGGTCGTGCCGGTGATGGTGGCGGAGCCGATCTGCGTGGTCGCACCCGGCTTGTTGTTCCAGGTGATCGTGCTTTCGCCCCATCTCGTGTCGGCGGAGCTGTAGACGCCCAGGCCGACGCTGGCGAGCGTGCTGTCGGACAGCTTGCCCCACAGGCGAAGCTTCGCGTTGCTGATCGTCGTGAGCGACGAGAGATCGAACTTCAGATACGCCTCGCGCGTGAAGCCGGCGTTGGGCGATTTCTTGACGATGAGCTGCGAGCTCGAGCCGAAGTTGGTGCCGGCCGACGATCCGTCCTGAGCGTACGACGCGACGGTATTGGCAATCGTCTGCGTCGTCGAGCCCACCCCGCCGGGGGTGATCTTGAAGTAGTTGAAGTTGCCGACGCTGCCGTTGCTCCCCGCCGCATCCATCGCGATGCGGAGCACGTGATCCCCCGCCGGCAGGTTCACGCCGCTCCTGGTCAGCGTCTTCCACGTCTGATATCCGCCGGTGTTGGGCACCGTGAGCGGTCCGGTCACGTCGCTCCCGTCGATCGCGACATGGAACTTCGCGTTCGATCCGGTGGAAGCGAGGCGGAAGTCGAAGGTGTACGCGCCGGCGGTGTCGACGTGGATCGTGTACTCGAGCCATTCGCCGGTCTTGACGTAACCGAGGTTGAATCCGCCGCCGGTGTCGGTGGTGGTCTGCAGATCGACGCCGGTCCCCGGCCTGAAGCTGGCGCCGCCGAGGTTGGACGCTTCGACATCGTGATAAGCAACGCCTTCGCCGCCGTTGTCGAAGTCTTCGATCTGGAGGGTCGTCGCGCCGGATGAGTTGATGGCGAACGGCACGCCGTGGAACGGCGTCTGGTCGCCCCCGCCCCCTCCGCCGCCACTCGACTGCGTGACCTTCACCCAATTGAAGTTGCCAACCGATCCGGTCGATCCGTTGGCGTCCATGAAGACGCGAAGAATGTGCTGACCGCTCGCCAGCGCGACGCCGGTCTTCGTCACCGTCGTCCAGTTCTGCCACCCACCGGTGTTCGGCACCGTGAGCAGACCGGACTTGTCCACGCCGTCGATCTCGAAGTGGAACTTCCCGTTCGTCCCCGCCGCCGCGACGCGGAAGGCGAAGTCGTAATTGCCGGCCGGCGCGACGTCGACGGTGTACTCGAGCCATTCGCCGGTCTTCACGAAGCCGACGTAAAACCCGCCGCCCGCGTCGCTGGTCGAGCCGACATCGACGGCGGTCGTTCGATACTTCCCGCCGTTGTTGGCGCTATCGACGTCGTGATACGCGACGCCCTCGCCGCCGTTGTCGAAATCCTCCGCCTGGATCGTCACGGGATTGGCGCCGATCGCGAAGGGCTGCCCGAGGAATGGCGTCTGCTGCGGCCCGGTCGCGTTGACGTGAATCACGCCGGTGTAATCGGTAAACCCGCCGTCGTCGTCGGTGATGCGCCCGTGGATCGTGTGATCGCCGACGGTCGAAAGGAAGCTGGCCGGCACCGGCACGCTCGAGGAGGCGGACGCGGTGATCTCGAAGACGTTGTCGTTGTCGAAATCGTAGCCGTAGGTGAACGTGTCGCCCGCGAACGCATCGGACTGATTCGAGAACGTCGCGGTGCCCGCGTCGCTCTGGTTGACCGACGGCGATACGGTAAACGTCGCGCTCGGCGTGACATTGTTGATCGTCACCGTCGCCGTCGAGACCGCGCTCGTCGTGCCGTTGGAATCCTTGACCCGCAGCGCGACCGTTCGGGTCGCCGGGCCGTCGATGCTTGACGCGCCAAACGCAGGCGTCTGGCCGGTCGCGTTGATCTGGAACGAGATGCCGTCGTAGTCGAAGTCCCATTCGTACGCCGTGATGTTCGCGCCGGCCGAGGTGGTGCCGCTGCCGCTGAGCGGCGTGCTGCCGCCTTCGTTGACGGTGTACGGTCCGCCCGCCGACGCCGTCGCGGCGTTCGGCTGCGTACCGAAGTCCTCGTCCTGTTTCACGTCATCGGCCCCGACGCTCAGGCTGATCCCCGCGCCGCCGCTCGGGCGCGTCTGCGTCCATCCCGCCGGCACGACTTCCTTCACGAGATAGTCGTTGATCGCCAGATCGCCGAAGGCGTAGGTTCCGTCGGCGGCGGTGACGCTGGTGCGCTCGCCGGGGTCGAGCACGCCGTCGAAATCCGTCTCGATCCAGACGGTGCGCCCGCCGATGCCGATGTCATCGGGGCCTTTGATTCCGTCGCCGTTGACGTCCTTGAAGACGGCGCCGCGGATCGCGCCGGGCTTGGGGACCGAGCCGAAGTCGCTGATCTGTGACTGTTCGCCCTTGGCGTCGGTAAAGATGACGGGATGTTTCGCGGAGTTCGCGTTGCCGCCGGGATCGGTCTGGTTCCAGCTTGAGGGGAGCACCTGGCGGAGCGTGTACGTGCCGCCGGTCAGCTCGTTGAAGAGGTAGTAGCCGCTGTTGTCGCTGACGGTGCTGCGCTCGCCGGCATCGAGCACGCCGTTGTCGTTCGCGTCGATGAAGACGGTTCGGCCCGCGATCGGCTTTTCGCCCTGGTCGCGCGTGCGATTGACGTTGACATCGACGTAGAGCGTTCCCGAGATGATGCCGCGGTGGAGCGTCGTCGAGAACGCGAACGTCCCGCCGAAGGAAATGCCGCTCGGGTTCACCGTCGCCTGGTACGCATCCGCCGGCGAGGTCTGCGTGTAGCCGGCGGTAGGGATCGTGCGAATGAAGACCGTGCCGGCGGAGAGTCCGGGGATCGCGAAGTTGCCGAAGTTGTCGGTCATCGCGCTCGGCTCGTTGCCGTCGAGCGAGCCGTTGTTGTTCAGGTCCGCGTAGACGGTTTGAAGGGGCACGCCCTTGGGCCCCGGGTCGCCGGCGGTATCAGAGTAGACGACACGGCCGCTGACCAAGGTCGAATCGGCCACCGGCCACTCGGTGTTCAGCACGTAGCCGGACATCGGCACCGTGCTCCACCCGCCAAGCAGCACGATGTGTCCCGGCTGATTCTGGATGCGCACCGGCGCCGCGACGTCCGCGGGAGTCAATCCCGTGAAGCTGAACAGCCCCTGCCCATCGGTCAGCGTGCTGACGTCGATCTGTGGGTCGTACGCCGCGTTCTTATTGACGTCGAGGTACGCGCGCCAGCCGGCGAGCGGCGCTTCGCTGAGCTCGCGCCGCTGGTCGGCGTTGTGATCGTCCCAGACGAAACCATTGAATGCCATTCGCTGGAACTGCGCGAACGGAAAGTTCACGGCCGCGCCGGCGGACACGAGCACGTCTCCCGAAGAAGCGCTGGTCGTGTACCAGTCGCTCGGCGTCACGATCGCGACGCGATGCAGGCCCGGCGTCAAGCCCGAGAACCCGTAGCGGCCATTGAGATCGGTCGTCGTCGAGAGCTCGCCCGCGTCGAGCTGATTGTTCGTGTTGGCGTCAAGGTAGACGACGCGGTTGGCGATCTGGCCGTCGTTGAAGTTCCCGAGTCCGTCGCCGTTCTCGTCCTCGTAAACCTTTCCCGCGACGGCGCCGCTGCCCGCGGCGATGACGTTGGTGCCGAAGTTGGCGTTCTGAATGCTTTGATTGTTCGCGACCAGCGCGCTGAAGGCGCCGCCGAAGCCGTTGGCGGGGCTGGGCTGCGTCTGCTGCCAGCCGGCGGGCACGACCTCGCGGACCATGTACGAGCCTTGCGCGAGCGTGAAGAAGTACGTGCCGTCGACGTTGGTGGTGACGACCGGATCGCCGTCCAGGATGCCGTCAAGGTTGATATCGACGTAGACCTGCCGGCCGGCGAGCGCGGGCTCGTTGCTGTCGCGCGTGCCGTCGCCGTCGAGATCGTGATACAGCACGCCGCTCACGGAGCCGAACGCGTCGCCCTGGAAGCGCGCCACGCCCCCCGTCTGGCTGCCGCCGTTGTCGGCGATGATCGCGGTGACGATCTTGCCGGCGCGGTCGATCGCGGCGTCTTCGATGCGGCTCTTCTGCGTGCCCCAGTTGCCGACCACGTAACCAACGCCGTTGAACGTCGTGTCGAGCATGAAGTTCTGCGCCACGCCGGGCACGAAGCGCGCCAGCCCGTCATTGCCTTCGGAGCTGTTGGCGGTGCCGAAGGTCTCGACGGTGACGATGTTGCCCTTCGGATCGAGCACGACCTGGTCCGCGCGGTCGTAGCCGTTGACCAGGCTGTACGTCGCGCGCGAATTGCCGCCGCCGGTGCTGGAGATCTTGACGATCAGCGTGTCGGAGCCGGTGATCGCGCTGGTTTGACCCACGGCGATTATCGTGCCGTCGGCTTCGACCGCGACGTCCGCGTAGGTATCGTTTGTGTTCGCGCTGGTGAACGCGCCGGCGGCGCCGAAGCTGTTGTCGGGCACGCCGGCGCTGGTGAAGCGCATCACGCCGGGGCCGAAGTACGATTGGCCGCTCGGCCCGTTGCGCGCGCCGGCGACAACGATGCCGCCGTCGGCTTCCAGCGCCATGCCGGTGATCGAGAGCGGCTGGCCGTTGATGATGGTGCTGGCGATCCCGCCGGCGCCGAAGGTTTGATCGAGCGAGCCGTCGGGGAGCAGCCGCGCGATCTTGCCGACACGCGCGACGTTGGAATCGGCGTCGGTGCCGACAGCGATGAGCAGCTTGCCGTCCGGCTGGATGGCCATCTCGCGGCTGAACTGCGAATACGACTGATCGAAGACGACCTTCCCGTCCCCGCCGCCGAAGGTCGTATCGTACGTGCCGTCCGCGTTGAGACGGATCACCTCGACGGTGGAGATGTACGGCGACGCCTGCGCCCGCCAGCCGAGCAGGACGATCTTCCCGTCCGGCTGAACGAGCGAGTCGGAAAAGTTCAGCACCCCACCGAGCAAATCGCCCGGCGGGACGAACAACGTGTCGATCGCCCCCGACTGCGAGAGAAGCGCGATCTGCTTCTGATAGCCGAACCCGGCGACGAGGATCTGCCCGTTGGGCATCGGCGTGACGGTCTGGCCGGCGTTGACGGCGTCGAGCTTCACGCCGTCGGCGTCGAACGTCGAATCCAACTGCCCCGCGGTCAGAAGACGACGAACCTCGAGCGGCTCAATCAGCGACCGGCGACGACGATGGCGCCGGCGCAGCGCGCGCTTGCCGACAAAAGCACTATGGCTCATCCGGATTTTCTCCCCGTTGCAAATGAGGCGTGGATTATATCAACCTGGCGTTATACGCCAGTCCCCCTTTTCCCTCTTCCAGCGAACTTCAGCGGCCGTTCATCGCCCCGACGGCCTGGTCGTAAACGGTCACGCACGCGCGGGCGGCGTCGGTCCAGCTCATCTTGCCCACCTCGAATGAGCCGTGCTGGCGGAGCGTGCTGGCCAGCGGCGGATGCTTGAGGACGGCGATGATCTTGTTCGCCATCTCGTTCACGTCCCAGAAGTCCACCTTCAGCGCGTGCTGCAGCACTTCGCTCACGCCGGACTGCTTGGAGATGATGACCGGCACGTCGTGGCTCATCGCTTCGAGCGGCGCGATGCCGAAGGGCTCGCTGACGCTGGGCATGACGTAGAGGTCGGCCATGCGGAAGACTTTCTCCACGTCCGGGCCGCGCAGGAAGCCGGTGAAGAGCACCTTGTGCCCGATGCCCATGCTGGCGGCCATCTCGATGGTGCGGCGGGTCATGTCGCCGGAGCCGGCCATCACGAACTTCACGTTGTCCATCACCTCCAGCACCTTCTTCGCCGCCGCGAGGAAATATTCCGGGCCTTTCTGCATCGTGATTCGGCCGAGGAAAAGGACGATCTTCTCGTCGCGATGGATCTTGTACTTCTCTTCGTCGAACGCGCCGTTGCCGTTGGTCTCGATCGCGTTGTACACGACCTCCACCTTGTTCGGATCGATGCCGTAGTGGTGCGTGATGATGTTCTTCGTCAGGTAGCTGACGGCGATGATCTTAATGGCGGCGTGCATGCCGCGGCGCTCGATGTCGTAGATGCGGCTGTCGACGTGGACTCCCGAGCGATCGAACTCGGTGGAGTGAACGTGAACGACCAGCGGCGCGCCCTTGAGGGCGGCGACGGCCATGCCGGCAGGGAAAGTCATCCAGTCGTGCGCGTGAACGACGTCGAACGATTCGTGCCGCGCGACTTCGGCGGCGAGGGCGGCGTAACGCTGCACCTCGTTGAACAGGTCGCCGCCGTAATGATCCCCCGCCTTCGGCGCGCCCGCTTTCGCCGGCGCCGGTTGGCCCGGTTCCTGGACGACGTACGGCTTCTCGCCCGGCTGCGGCGTCGCGCCGCCGGAGCGCATCGCCTCTTCAAACTCCTCGGCGGTCTGATAGGGATCACCGATCGCGGCGTTGATCGTGCGGAAGGTGACGCGCTCGAATTCATCCAGGCGAAATTCCGTGCTCGGCACCGCCAGCGGCGAACCCGCGCGCGGGCTGACGAGCTTGAGGTGGGTGCTGAACGGCGTCGAGACCGGGCGCGGCAGGACGAACAGGATGTCCGTACCGATGCTGCTCATCGCCTTGGTCAGCCCGTAACACGCCGTGCCCAGACCGCCGGAGATGAACGGAGGAAATTCCCACCCGAGCATGAAGACGCGCATAAGCCCAACCGCCTGTCCGACACTCGCTCCCGCTCGCACTCGCGACTCTGCACCGCAACGCGCGAATTCGCGCGCGCGACCGACTTCGATCCAATTCCGGCCTGCCGGAGCAAAACTTCGGCAGCGCCGACACGGCAACGACAGGTGCTCACCAAAGGGGCAAAAGCGAGCCGCGAAGAAGACGAGCCGAGCCACCCTGGCGAAGGCTCGGTCACCGGCCCACCACGCCCGCCCGGCCGGTCTTTGATGAGAAGACCCTGCCGGCGGCCGACAAACGCACCCGTGTACTTTTCCCAGTCTGCGTTGTCAACATCTTCGGCACCATTTCGCTAAATCCCCACGCGACCGTCAGTTGCCGGACTCAGGTGCCACGCGACATTGAGCCACCTTCGTTCGTGAACCGCCACCCATCTTATCACCTTGCGTTGCCCGCGGCTCGGCTGTGTGAGCGGCTGCGACGTTTTGCCCATCCTTCCTGCGATCGCTACAGTACCCGCCTCCGTGCAGTCGTCCGTACCCATCATTTACACACCGAATGTTCAACGCGCGAGCGTGCCGTGGACCGGGCGGCTGACGGCCGTGCTGGTGGCGGGCACGATGTTCGCGGTGCTCGCCATCGCCGTCTCGCTCAAGCCTTCGCCGTCCGGCGTCGGGTCGCACCAGGCTCTTGGGTTTCAAGGCTGCGACTTCCTCACGCGCACGGGTCTGCCGTGTCCATCGTGCGGCATGACGACGAGCTTCGCGTGGTTCGTCCGCGGCAACTGGATCGCCAGCTTCTATGTCCAGCCGATGGGATTCGTGCTGGCGATCATTACCGGGACCGTCTTCTGGGCCGCGCTGTACATCGCATCGACCGGTCGACCGATCCAGCGCTTGCTCCGGCAACTGAACGGCGCGTGGCTGGTCGCGGCGCTGATGGGCTTCGGCATCGGCGCGTGGGCGTGGAAGATCTTCATCCACCTGCGCGGGATGGACGGCTGGTAGGCGAAGGAAAAAGGAAAAACGAGAAAAGGAAAAACGGCACACCCTGGAGCTTGCACCATGCGCATCCGCACGATCGGTCCGATCCTTTTTCGGTTTTCCTTTTTCCTTTTTCCGTTCCTCCTCGCCGGCTGCACCGCGCTCGGTTACGCCGCCTACGTCATGCCCAAGCCGGACGTGCAGCCGGAATATCAGGGGATGCGCGATCAGACGATCGGCGTGATGGTCTGGGCCGATCGCGGCATCCGCATCGATTTCCCGACGATTCAACAAGACCTGGCCAACGCGATCCAGAACAAGCTCATCGCCGCCCAGGGCAAGGAAGGCGCCAAGGATCCGAAGGAAAGCAAAGCGCGCACGCTGCGCGGCGCGACCTTCCCGGTGCTGCCCGCCTCCATCGTTCGCTACCAGAAGGACCATCCCGAGATCGAGGCGATGAACATCACCGACGTGGCGCCCAAGCTCGGCGTGAGCCGGCTGATCTACGTCGAGATGGACGACTTTGCGACACGTTCGGTGGCATCGGTCGAACTGTTCCGCGGCCGCGCCAAGTGTGTGGTGCATCTGGTCGAGATCGATCCGAGCGGGAAAGCCGTCGTCGCGTACAACAAGCCGGACGTGCAGGTGCTGTACCCGAAGAAGGCGCCCTCCGAGGGCGTGCCGGGAGGGGGCGATGAGAAGATGTACATGGGCACGATCGACCTGCTCTCGACGGAAGTCTCGCACCTGTTCATTCCCTACCAGGCGGACGAGGACTGATTCATGACGCGCCGCTTCGTGCTCTTGCTCGCGCTGATGTCCCTGTCGCTGGCCGGCGGCTGCAACCTCGTGAGCGTGCTGCTGTGGAAGACGGCCGGCCCTCCCAAGCGACCGGCGAAGTACATCCCGCAGAAGACGCCGATGGTGGTTCTGGTGGAGAATTATCAACACCAGTCCTCGACGCAGCGCGATGCGGACATCCTCGGCCAGCGCGTGGGCGAACAGCTCAACACCAACAAGGTCGCGCCGATCGTCGAGTACGACAAAGTCATCGCGCTGCGCGACACGAAGGCGGCGGACTATTCGAAGATGTCCATCACCTCGATCGGCCAGGCGCTCGACGCCAAGCAGGTGCTGTACGTGCAACTGCTCGCCAGCGACGTCCAGCCGCTGCCGGGCGGCGAGGGGTTGCAGGGGCTGACAACCGCGCGGGTGCGACTGGTGGATGTCAAAGACGGGCACACGCTGTTCCCCAATGATCTCTCCGACGGCTATCCCGTCAGCGCGCAGACGCGCATGGGCATCAAGTCGCCTGCGAACCCGATCGACCTGCGCGACAAGATGTACCTCGACGTCGCCGATCAGGTGGCCAAGCTGTTCTATGCCTGGACACCGGAGAGCGACGAGCCGGAAGAGATGCGCTAGCGGCCAGCGCTTCAGTCCACTCTCTGATCCACCCACGCGCACAGCACGTGATAGAGCACCTTGTGTCCCTCCTGAATTCGTGCGGACGTCTGCGCGGGGACGATGATGGGGATGTCGCACATCGCCGCCGCCTTTCCGCCGTCGCGGCCGAGGAACCCTGCCGTCAGCACGCCCTGCTTCTTCGCCGCCTCCAGCGCGCGCAGGACGTTGGGGCTGTTGCCGCTGGTGGTGAAGACGACCAGCACATCGCCGGCGTTTCCAAGACCTTCGATTTGCCGCGAGAAGATCTGCTCGAAGCCGAAATCGTTCGCCGCGCAGGTGATCGCCGTCGGGTCGCACAGCGCGATCGCCGCCAGCGCCCGGCGGTTCTTCTGGAAGCGCGCGATCAGCTCTTCGGCCAGGTGCATCGCATCGGATGCACTGCCGCCGTTGCCGCAGGTCATCACTTTCCCGTGCCGGCTCCAGGCGTCCATGATCGCCTCGGCCAACTGAGACATCTGCGGCTCGAGCGCCGCGAGGCTGGGGAGGAGCTGCGTGAGCTCGGAAACGGCGGTGTCGAGCAATCGCTTCATCGAGCGCCGAGTTATAGCCAAAGCCGATGCACGAGGCGAAGCGTCGCGGGCGCGCCGGCGTGTGGCATTGGGTTCGTTTTGCAGCGGCGCGCGGGCTCCGAACTGGCGATTTCCGCGTTTTTGAACCGGAAACGCGGTTTTTCGCTGGCTTCGATTGGGTTCGTTTCGCACCGCACGATGCGATGGCATATTCGCGCGCGCGCCCGAATGCGCTGTTGGCTTCGTTCCGCACATTCGCGATGCGACTGAAGATGACTGAAGAAAACTGAAGATTTCTGAACATCCGCCGCGACGGCGGGGAGCGTCGATGGATCGAGTCATGGCGCAGCTCCTCCCTTCTTCCCCCCGCGTTGCAGGAACGTGATCACGAACGTGCAACGGCCGGCGCGCTCTTGCGAAAACGCCGAGCAAATCGCGCGATTTGAAACTTGAAACCGGAGATTTCCGATCGAATGCGATTGCAGTTCCATCATCGACTGCAAAATTCTGTCCGAATTCTGGCGGATGGTACATTTGTTCGTGCGCGGCAACGGGAGACCACAACGGGAGAGAGACGGGCAATGGCACGAACAACCGGATCAATTTGCCGCGGCGGCGCAGTTGCCGCCGTCGCGGCCGGGTTTCTCATCGCTTCATCGGTCGCGCTGGCGCGCGACGTCGGCGTGGACGTGTCGCACTTCCAGGGCTCCAGCGGCATCGCGCAGAGCAGTTGGAATCAGATGGCGGGCCAAGGAATCACCTTCGCCTACATCAAATCGACCGAAGGTCTGACGGGCCCCGACGACACGACCGAAGCGACGAACGTCGCGCGGGCGAGCGCCGCCGGCATCCTTAACGGAGTGTATCACTTCGCGCATCCGGAGAACCGCCCGCTGCCCGCCGGCGCCGTGCAGGAGGCGGATCATCTTGTCAGCTTCGCAGGCAGCGCGATCGGCCCCGGGCATCTTCGGCCGGTGCTCGATCTCGAATCCGGCAGCACGCTCTCGACCACCGCGCTGACCGACTGGGTCTTCGCCTTCGTCAACGAAGTGGTACTCCTCAAGGGACCGGCGGCGGAGCCGATCATCTACTGCAACGGCAGCTACGCGACGAGTGAGCTCGACAGCCGCGTGTCGAGTTTGGATCTGTGGATGGCCAATCCGTCGGCGGCGAATCCGCAAACGGGATCTCCCGCCACGACGGGGCAGTTCGGCAACTGGCTGCTGTGGCAAAACAGTTGGACCGGCTCGGCGGGCGGGATCAGCCCGATCGACATGGACGTGCTGCACAGCGAGCAGACGCCGCTCAGCGCGCTGGTGATTCCGGAGCCGGCGTCGATGGCGTTGATCACGATCGCGGCATCGGCGTTCGTGGCGCGGCGGCGGCGTGGCCGGTCATGATCGCGGTCGACTGAACTTCAAGGCCTCGCCGGTTTCGAACGGATCGTACTGAAGCGAAAGCTTCGGCACGTGAGATACATTCAGCTCGATCTCGCCCCTTTCCGGCAGCGGATCCGCTTCGATCACCGGCTTGAGCACCTCGTACATCTGCGACAGCAGCGACTTCACGTCCATGCCCATGAAGACGTCCGGGACGTCGCGGAAATGTTTGCGGTAGGTGTTGTAGAGGCTGACCACGCCGCGTGGGTTGGAGCGGGCGTAGTGCTCGAGGGCGACGGCGCACTGGATGAGGCCCTGGTAGAACTCGTACTTCGTGCCGTAGGCCATGTGCCAGGCGTCTTCCCAGACCTCGTGCGCTTCGAAGAACTCGTGGTTGTTGAAGAGCGTGATGCCGTCGAGGTAGAGCTTGCGTTCTTCTTCCGCCGTCATGGTTGAACACGTAGATAGTAGATTGTGGATGGTAGATAGTGGAGGAGGCGCATCTCACCATCCACTATCCACGATCTACCATCCACGCTTTTTGAATCACTGCTGCCTCTGCTGCGGCACGTCGCGCTGATACAAGTCGAGATAGAAGTGCAACACATCTTTCCCCGCGACGGTGCGCGTGCGGTGGTGGCGGAAGTTGAATTTTTCGAAGAGCTTGATGGCGGGCTCGCGCTCGAGGTAAGTGTCGAGGGCGATTTTCAGATAGCCTTTTTCCTTGCAGAATTTCAGGGCGGTTTCAACCAGCGCCGCGCCGATGCCGCGGCGGCGGGAGTCGGTGCGGACGCGCAGGCGGCGGATCTCGCCGACGCTTTCTTCGTGGTGCTGCACGCCGATCATCCCGATGATCTCTCCCCCGTGACCGTTGCCCACCTCGGTGGATTCGGCGACCCAGAAATGACTCCCCGGCGGCGACATGTAGGCGCGCTCGATGTCGTCCATGTCGAGGCCCGTGTCGTTCTCGGCGATTTTTCCGCCCAATAGACCTTCGCGATAGAGCTGCAAACAGGCGGGCGCGTCCTCGCTGCGGTAGCTCCGGATGCGGTAGGTCGGGTTTTCTGGCTGCGATTCCATTCGTGTTCGAAGAGACATCTTAGCAACGCGCGGCGTCGCGAGGAACGTCGCGCGATTTTGACGCCATCACAGGAGGGCGAGGCTCCTGCCGAGCCGGCATTTGTTTCCGCGCCCGCGCCTCGGCGGCAGCCTCGCCCTCCCGAATCGACGGCCACATTTCTCGGCCGCGGGGGTAGTAGATGCTGCCATGCGATACCTCATGCGGCAGAAGCTGTTCTCCTTCGGCGACGATTTCACCATCCAGGACGGCAGCGGCCGCGACGTCTTCTTCGTCGACGGCAAAGCGCTCAGCATCGGGAACAAGCTTTCGTTCCAGGACATGGCGGGCAAGGAGCTGGCGTTCATCCGGCAGAAGCTGCTGTCGTTCGGGCCGACGTACGTCATCGAGTATCCGGGCGGCGAAGCGGTGGTGAAGAAGCACCTCTTCACCTTCCTGCACTGCGCCTTCAGCATCGACGCGCCGGGGACGGCGGGCGACCTGGAGGCCAAAGGGAACCTGACGGATCACGAATACGCCTTCGAGCGCGGCGGGCGCGAGGTGGCGCGGGTGTCGAAGCAGTGGTTCACGCTGCGCGACACGTACGGCGTTGACATCGCCGACGGCGAGGACGATGTGCTGATCCTGGCGAGCACGGTCGTGATTGACATGTGCTGTCATGGGGATCAGAAGAACAACCGTTCGTAGGGAGAGAGGCTCATGAAATCGATTTGCCTGGGCGTGCTCGCGATCTCGATGATCGCGATCCATGCGTCGGTCACACTCGCGGCTTCATTGACGCTGGCGAAGGACGGGAAGAGCGATTACGTCATCGTGCTGTCGGCCAATCCGCTGCCGGCCAATCAGCGCGCGGCGAAGGAGCTGCAAACGTATTTCAAACAGATGACCGGGGCGGAGCTGCCGATCGTCGATGACGCCAAGCCGCTGCCGGCGAAGGCGATCGTCATCGGGGCGAACAAGTTCGTCGAAGCGGACAAGAAGCTCGGGAACGACGGGTTCGCGATCGCGACGGCGGGCGGACAGCTTCGCATTGTCGGGCCCGGGCCGCGCGGGTCGATGTACGGCACGTACGAGCTGCTGGAAAAGCTGGGCGTGCGCTGGCTCACGCCGAAGGTCACGCGCGTGCCGACCAAGGCGACGGTCGAGCTGCCGGAGATCAACGAGACGCAGACGCCGGCGTTCGAATATCGCGAGCCGTACTTCACCGAGGCTTTCGACAAGGACTGGGCGGCGCGCAATCGCATGCTCGGGAACAGCACGAAGCTGGACGCGTCCACCGGCGGGACGATCCACTATGCGGACTTCGTCCACACGTTCGATCACCTCATCCCGACGAGTTTGTACGCGACGCACCCGGAGTATTTTCCGCTGGTCGGCGGGAAGCGCGTCAACGGGTACGTGCAGCGCTGCCTGACCAACCCGGACGTGCTCAAGATCGCCATCGAGGGAGTCAAGCAGGCGTTTGCGAGTCACCCGGATGCGGTGATCACGTCCGTCTCGCAGAACGACGTCGATAAGTGGTGCGAGTGCGACCAGTGCAAGGCATTGGCGGCGAAGTATGGCGGGCAATCGGGGGCTTATCTGTGGTTCGTCAATCAAGTCGCGCAGGCGGTCGAGAAAGATTATCCGGACAAGCTGATCGACACGCTGGCATATCAGTTCACCGAAGCGCCGCCGAAGAGTATTTCGCCGCGGCCGAACGTCCGCGTGCGATTGTGCCCGATCTACATCTGCCAGGGACATCCGTGCGAGACGGACGATTACGCGCCGAGCCAGAAGTTTCTCGCCAACCTCAAAGGCTGGGGCGAGACGGGCGGGACGCTTTACATCTGGGCGTATTGCACGGACTTTGGCGGATACCTCATGCCGTTCCCGGACTTCGATGAGTTCCCCGCCGACATCAGATTGTTCCACAAGAGCGGTGTGCGCGGCGTGTTTTTCGAAGGCGCGTACGGCGCGGGTGGCGGCGGATCGGACGCGGAGCTGCGGTCGTGGGTGATGGCCAAGCTGCTCTGGGATCCGAAGCTCGACAGCGACAAGCTCGTCACCGAGTGGATGCAAGGCGTCTACGGCAAGGCCGAGCCGCCGATGCGGAAGTGGTTCGACACGCTGCACCAGAAGATCCGCGAGAAGAAGATTCACTTCCAGTGCTTCACCGCGCCGACGTTCGGGCTGTTTTCGGATGACGTGCTCGCCAGCGGCGACAAGTCCTTCGACGAAGCGGAGAAGCTGGCGGCGGGAGATGCGGTCGCGACCGAGTATGTCGCCAAGTCGCGACTATGGCTGCGGTACGTGAAGCTGATGTTGCACCCATCGGTCGGCGACGACTTCAAGTCGTTCATCGCCGACGTGAAGAAGTTCGGCGTCGGCGAGATGCGCGAGGGACAGGGCGTGGACGCGTGGGAGAAGGAATACGTCACCGCGCACAAAAAGTAGCATGGGCGTCTCGCCCATGCCGTTTCGAACGTCTCTTGACCCACGAAGAGGCATGGCCGAGACGGCCATGCTACGAAGGCAAATGAAGCCAACATTTTTTATCGCCGTGCTCCTCTTTGCGAGCAGCGCACTCGCGGCGGATCTGAACGTCCGCGACTTTGGCGCAGCGGGCGACTCAAAGACCGACGACACGCCGGCGTTTCAAAAAGCGCTGGACGAGGCGGGGAAGATCGGCACGCGCGTGCAGGTGCCGAGCGGGCGGTACGCGATCCGCGGGCATCTCGATGTGCCGCGGGCTGTCACGCTGACCGGCACGTTCGATGCGCCGGCGCGCACGACCTACAACGAGGGGACACTCGCGAGGGAGACGGGCTCTATCCTCCTTGCCTACGAAGGCAAGGGCGATGAGAAGGCGCCGCCGATGATCACGCTGCACGATGACTCGCACGTGCGCGGGCTGATCATCTTCTATCCGGAGCAGACGGAAGAGGTCGTGCCCTACCCGTGGACGATCCGCGGCGTGGGCGACAACAGCACGATCACCGCGATGCTCATCGTCAACCCCTACAACGCCGTGGACCTGGGCAATAAACCGTGCGGCCGGCACTACGTGAACGGCCTGTACGGGCAACCGCTGCACATCGGATTGTTCATCGACAAGTGCTTCGACGTCGGGCGCGTCGAGAACGTCCACTTCTGGCCGTTCTGGAAGGACAACAAGACGCTGGAGAAATACCAGAACGAGCACGCGACGGCGTTCCTGATCGGACGGACCGATTGGGAGTACATAAGCAACTGTTTCTCGATCTGGTACGGCACCGGCTATCACTTCGTCGCCAACAAGGACGGGCCGGGCAACGCGGTGCTGACCAACTGCGGCGCGGACATCTGCCCGACGGCGGTGAAGGTCGATCAGGTACAGGGGCACGCGGGCGTGTCGTTCGTCAACGGACAGTTCATGTCGAGCGTGGAGATCGGGCCGGACAATCAGGGACCGGTGAAGTTCACCGCATGCGGGTTCTGGGGCACGGCGCGGACGACGAACCACATCCACAGCCAGAGCCGCGGGACGGTCACGCTCGATGCGTGTCATTTCACCGGCTGGGCGCAGGCGGATGCGAAGGCGGCGTGCATCCGTGCCGAGAGCGGCGGCGTGACGATCAACGCGTGCGAGTTCCTCGACGGCGAGGCGGACAAGCGGCACGTGGAGCTGGGGAAGAAGCTCGAGAGCGCGATCATCGTCGCCAATCGGTTTCGATCCGCGCCGAAAATCCAGAACGACAGCGAGGGAGATGTGCAGATCGGCTTGAATACTTCGCCCCGCACCCGGCCCTGAAGGGCCCGGCTTGGCCCGGATTGTTCCACAAACGCACGCGGGGTCGTAGACTCGCGGATTATCGAGTGGCGACGAGCGACACCACCCTGATCGACCCATCGGGCGCGGACAATCCGCCGCCGGGCGCGATCACACCGCTTCCACTGCCGGCGGGCGAGCTGCCGGTTGCGTCGTTCGAACTGCCCGGCGGCAGGATCTGGCGCGCGGGGACGCTCAGCTACACGCGCGGCGGACTTCTGACACTGTTCCTCTGTCTGCTCGGCGGGGATTTTTTCTGGCAGCTCCGCGAGCGGGCGCTCGCTCCGACGATTCCCGTCCTCCTGCGGCAGTTCGGCGCCTCCGATTTCATGACCGCGCTGTTGCAGGGAACGATCGCGCCCGCGCTGGCGATCTTTCTCGCGCCGGTGATCAGCTATCGCAGCGATCGTTACCGCAGCCGGCTCGGGCGGCGAATCCCGTTCCTGCTCGTCGCCACCCCGCCGGCGTTTCTGGCGATGATGGGGCTGGCGCTGAGCCCCTGGCTGGGCCGGGGGGCGCATCAACTGCTCGGGCCGCATTCGCCGGGGCTCGTCACGTGCGTGATCGGGATGTTCACGCTCGCGTGGCTGATCTTCGACGTCGCGGTGATCATCACCAACTGCGTCCACGGCGCGCTGGTGAACGACGTCGTCCCGCGCGAGGTGATGGGAACGTTCTTCGGCTGGTTCCGCGCCGCGAGCCTCGGGGCGGGGATGCTGTTCATGTACTTCCTTTTCGGCAAGATTGAGCAGCACTACGTGGCGATCTTCCTGAGCATCGGGCTGTTTTATCTCGTCTGCTTCACGGTGATGTGCCTGCTCGTGCGCGAGGGCGACTATCCGCCTCCCCCGCCGCCGGTCGAAGGCGGGCCGCTCGGACGCTTCTTCGAAGCGGTCGCGGCATACTTCCGGGAATGCCTGACGAAGAAGTATTACCTGTGGTTCTTCCTCTCGTTCTTCCTGGCGTACATGGCGTTTCAGCCGGTGAATTTGTTCTCGGTTTACTTCTCCGAATCGGTGGGGATGTCGAAGAAGACGTACGGCTACTGGTCGACGATCCAGTTCGCGCTGTCGCTGGCGCAGGCGCCGATCGTGGGATGGCTGGCGGACAAGGTTCACCCACTGCGCCTCACCATGGCCGCGCTTTTGTTCTACGGGCTCACGACGGGCGTCGCGTACCTGTACGTCCACGACGTCGGCACGTTCGCGGCGGCGCACGTGATCTGCGGGACGATCTCGGGATTCTGGCTGACCGCGACCGCGCCGCTCGCGCCGGCCTTGCTGCCGAAATTGAAGTTCGCGACGTTCGCGTCGGCGCTGATCATCGCGCAGTCGCTGGCGCAGATCGTCGCGTCCCCGATCATCGGGTGGATCGTCGTCCGCGTGAACCACGGCCGTCCACCGGCACTGCGCGACTATCACGTCATCTACGCCTGGGCGTGCGTATTCATCACGCTGTCGCTGGTGGTGACGCTGGTCGTTCACAAGTATTTCATGCAGTACGGCGGACGCAGGAATTACGTTGCTCCGGAGTGAGAATGACAGGGCGCCAAGGTGACAAGGTGAGTGAGGAGATTCGCGTCCCGCTGGGAGTTTGCGTGCTCGGCGAGGCGGAGCAGAACCGCGCGCGGACGGCGAGCTATCCGTATTACGTCTTCGAGATCCTCGCGCACGCGGGCGTGTTTCATTCTCGCCTGGACGTGAAGGACCTGGAAGCGTCGCTCGATGCGCTGCGCGTGCTCGTGACGGTCGGGGAAGGAAATCTGTCCGACGCGCTGAAGAAGAAGCTGACCGATTGGGTCGACGCCGGCGGGATGTGGCTGAGCGTCGGAGGCCTCGCCGGGCTGGAAGATCTAATCGGCGTCGCACGGAAGGCCGGGACGTTCGCCAACTGGGGCGGCGGGTTGCGGTCGCTGGGTGAAGGGTACCTCGTCGCGCGCGAGGTCGATCACCCGATGCTCGATCACGTCAACCGACCGCTGCACTACTTCGGCGGCGCGGCGCTGGAAGCGCGCGGCGCGGCGGTGCTCGCCACCGGTGATGACGCGCACGGACGCGATACCGGGCAGCCGGTGCTGCTCGAGCGCGAAGTCGGCAAGGGGCGGTGCATCCTCATCGCGCCGGATCTGACCGGCAGCGTCGTGCACATCCAGCAGGGCCACGGCGTCACGCGCGACGGCGTGCCTTCGCCGGACGGGACTTCGCCGGTGAACGACGGCGTCCTCAAGAGCGACGACGGCGCGGTGCTCGACTGGATCTTCGATCGCGAGCCGGTGCCGGGCGCTGACGGATTGTCGATCTTCATCCAGCCGATTGCGGACCTGTGGCGCGAGATGCTGCTCCGCGGCATTTTTTATCTCGCCAGCGCGGCGAACGTCGCGCTGCCGGTGCTGTGGTACTGGCCGCGCGGACTGCCGGCGATCGGGCATCTGTCGCACGACACCGATGGCAATGATCCGAAGCTCGCGCAGGTGCTGCTCGACACGCTCGCCGGCGGCGAAGTGCAATCGACGTGGTGCGTGATCCTTCCCGGTTACGACCGCGACGTGATGGCGAAGATCAAATCGGCCGGGCATGAATTCGCGACGCATTACGACGCGATGACCGCAGGGCTGGAGTTCTGCGAAGCACAATTCGAACGGCAGTATGGGGAGCTGAAAAAGCTCTTCGGCGGCGAGCAGCCGGTGACGAACAAGAACCACTACCTCCGCTGGGAAGGCGACACGCAGCTTTGGGACTGGTGCGCCAAGCACGGCATCGAGCTCGATCAGTCCAAGGGCGCGAGCAAGACCGGCGAGGCGGGGTTCAACTTCGGGACGTGCCATCCCTATTTCCCCGTGCGCTTCAACGGCGAGACGATCGGCGTGCTGGAGCTGCCCACGCCGACGCAGGACCTGGTCGTCTTCGCGCCCGAGGCGATCTTCGAGCCGCTCTTGGCGCAGGCGAAGAAGAACCACGGCGTGCTGCACCTGCTGTTCCACCCCGCCCACTTCCATCGCGACGAGGTCGCCAGGGCGATGTCGACGGCGATCCGACGGGGGAAGCAGGAAGGGTTAGAATGGTGGACCGCCCGGCAGATCAACGCGTGGGAACGCGCGCGGCGGAAGGTGAAGCTGGTCGAGTGGACGGAGACGTCGGTGAAGCTTCGCGCGGAGGAGGACTTGATCGATGCGACGGTCCTGAGACTGTCGATGAAGAAGTCTGGAACCGCCAGGACGATCTGGGGATTCGAGTTCGAGCAGAACGTGGCAACCATTCGTGGCACGGGCGCCTCGCCCGTGTCTTAGTTTGAACTGCACGGGCGAGGCGCCCGTGCCACCATGAAGAGGCATGCGATGAGCACAACCGCGACCGATCAACCCGCCATCGCGGGAGGCAAGCCGATCAAGTCCACGCCGTACCGGAAGGAGAAACGTTACGGCGACGAGGAGCTGAAGGAGCTGAAGGAGGCGATCGATCAGGGGACGCTCTTCTATGCCGCCGGGAAGAAGGTCCACGAGCTCGAGAAGCAGTTCGCGGCGAAGCACGATGCGAAGTTCGGCGTGGCGTGCAGCAGCGGGACGGCGGCGATTCATGCGGCGGTGATGGCGGCGGGTGTTTCGCCGGGCGATGAAGTCATCGTCCCGCCGATCACGGACATGGGGACGATTCTGCCGGTCATGTGGCAGGGAGGCGTGCCGGTCTTCGTCGATCTCGACCCGCAGCACTACAACATGACGCCCGCCGCGATCGAGGCGGCGATCACCAACCGCACGCGCGCGATCATCGCCGTGCATCTCGCCGGCAACGCGTGCGATCTGAAGGCGATCAAGCAGATCGCCGACTCGCGGAACATCACGCTGATCGAAGATTGCGCGCAGGCGCACGGCACGACCTACGACGGCAAACCGGTCGGCTCCTTCGGGCAGATCGGGTGCTACAGCTTCAACGAGTTCAAGCACATCGCCTGCGGCGACGGCGGGCTCGTCACCACATCCGACGAAAAATTCGCGAAGAAGATCCGGCTCTCGACCGACAAGTGCTACGACCGCTCGCCCGGCGTCGCCGATCGCAACGCGACGTTTCAGGCGAACAACTATCGCATGACCGAGCTGCAAGGCGCCGTCGCGATCGCGCAGCTTAAGAAACTGGATTCAATCGTCCAGCGCCGGCAAAGCTGGTGCGGGCGATTGACCAAGCGCCTCGGCGATCTGCCGGGCCTGCAATTACCAAAACCGATCGATGGCGGGACGCACAGCTACTGGTTCTACATGATGCGCGTCGATCCGCCCAAGCTGGGCGCGACGGCCGATCAGTTCGCGGCGGCGGTAAAGGCGGAGGGCGTGCCCACGTCCGCGCATTACATCGGCAAGCCGATCTACAAGTACCCGCTGTTTCTGAATCACAGCGCCTTCGATCACGGCGATCATCCGTTCCACAGCGTCGATTACGGGAAGGTCAAATGCCCGACCGCCGAGGCGATCCTGGGGACGTGCGTGGTGCTGGCGGTGAACGAGGCGTATAGCGACGAAGATCTCGATGATACCGGGAAGGCATTCGAGCGCGTGGTAGGTCATTTCCAAGGCAAGCGATCATGATGAAGGCATCGATGTTCAAGAAGCGTCATCCGGAGGTACTCCGAAGGATCTGGGTTTGGGTACGCAGATGCTTCGGATTACCTCAGCATGACACGCTCCTGGTGCTTATCGCGCTGATCGTGACCTTCCTGCCTGCAGTCGCGCGCGCGCAGGAGACATGGGAGTACAAGAAGGCGTTCCTGCACCATCTCACCGACGCCGTGCCGAAGCTGCTGAAGAGCCAGAACAAGGAGACCGGCGCCTTCGGCGAGGAGCCGTGGATCTGCACGGATCAGAACGTCATCTATCCGCTGGCCGCCGCGTGGGCGATCAAGGACGACGCGAATCCCTGGTACCACAAGGCGGAAGTGCTCGACGCGGTGATGCTCGGCGGCGACAAGCTGATCGCGGAGATGAAGCCGTCGGGCAAATGGATCTTCCGCAAGAAGGACAACTCGACCTGGGGCGACATCTACATGCCCTGGACGTACACGCGGTGGATCCGCGCGTACTCGGTCATTCGCGACGCGATGCCGGCCGACCGGCGCGCCAAGTGGGAGAAGGCGCTGAACCACGGCTACGAGGGAATCGCCAAGGAAGAGATGCAAAAGCGCTTGGCAAACATCCCGTGCATGAACGCGATGGGTTTGTATCTCGCCGGCAAGCTTTTCGATCGGTCCGACTGGCGCGACGCGGCGACGGCGTACGAGCACAAGGTGGTGGATTATCAAAATCCCGCCGGCTTCTGGTCTGAGCACGCGGGGCCGGTCGTCGGATACAACGCGGTCTATCTCGACGCGCTCGGAACGTACTACGCGATCTCCGGCGACAAGTACGTGCTGCCCGCATTACAGCGCGGGGCGAAGTTTCACATCGCGATGAGTTATCCCGACGGGTCGCGCGTCGAAACGGTGGACGAGCGGAACTGGTATGAGCCGGGAATCCAGACGCCCAACGTCGGCGCGACGTTTTCGCCCGAAGGCCGCGGGTGGCTCAAGCGCCAGACCGATCTGCGCAAGGCGAAAAAGATGGCGGAGGTCGGCGCCGACGCGGCGGCTTCGTTCATCCTTTACGGCGAAGTCGGAGAAGCCGTTACGCCGCCGGAAAAGGCCGGCGTGCAGATCCTGGACGATCACAACGCGATGACTCGCCGTGACGGGCCGTGGTTCACGTGCCTCAGCGCATATCACACGAACGTCTCGGCGTCGCGCTGGATTCAGGATCGGCAGAATCTGATCAGCCTTTTCCACGATAAGACGGGCCTGATCATCGGCGGCGGGAACACGAAGCTGACGCCATTGTGGAGCACGTTCACCATCGGCGACACGTCGCTGCTGAAGCACACTCCCGGCGATGAATCGCCGAACTTCATCCCGCCGATCGGGTTGTGGCACACGCCGGTCGATGCGGCGCTGGATGTCGATCAGACGCGGCTGCTGCTGGAGTACAACCTGATCAAGTGCCAGGTGCGCGTGGACATTTCCGATCCGAAGCTGGCGAAGGTCACGTACATCACCGAGGGGCCGGTCGCGCAGGATTCGGGTGAGACGGATCCGTCCACGCGCGGGCCGGTCGAGGCGCACGTCCCACTCTGGTCGAAGCTGGGAGCTGAGTGGAAGACCGCATCGGGCCAATCCGGTAAGCTTTCGGCCGAACCGATCAAGCTGGCCGCCGGGGCAACGGGAGATTGGTTCGAGCACAACGGGTGGCGGATTCACATTCCACAGAACGCGACGGTCGAGTGGCCCGTGCTGCCGCACAATCAGTACGTGAAGGACGGCAAGGCGGAAGTGAAGGACGCGCGGATCGTGGTGACGCTGCCGTTCGATCGAGAGATTTTGAAGCAGGAAGTGACGGTGGAAGTGCCGTGAGCGCTGTGGCCGACGAGAAGACGATTCCGGAAAGAATCGAGAGCGTCGAGCAGCTCGAGGAGCTGCTGAGCCGTCCCACCGACTACGTCGTCGAGACCTTCAGGCGCGTGCAGGGTGACATCATCATCCTGGGCGTCGCCGGAAAAATGGGTCCGACGCTCGCGCGGATGGCAAAGCGCGCCGTCGTAGCCGCGGACGCGAGCCCGCGGTCGCGTAGAGTGATCGGTGTCGCGCGCTTCTCCAATCCCTCTCACGAATCCGAGCTGCAACAACACGGGATCGAAACGATCCGCGCCGACCTGCTCGATCAGAAGCAGCTCGACAAACTCCCCGATGCGCCGAACGTCGTCTACATGCCCGCGATGAAATTCGGCTCGACGGGTCAGGAAGCGCTGACCTGGGCGATGAACAGCTATCTCCCCGGCATGTGCGCGCAGCGGTATGCGAAGAGCCGGATCGTCGCGTTCTCCACCGGCAACGTGTACGGCCTCTCGCCGGTCATCCTTGGCGGATCGAGCGAGACGGCGGCGCTCGATCCAAAAGGCGACTACGCGATGAGCTGTCTCGGCCGCGAGCGGATGCTCGAGCACTTCAGCCGGGTGAACAAAACGCCGACGGCGCTGATCCGATTGAACTATGCGACCGAGATGCGCTACGGCGTGCTGGTCGACGTCGCGCAGAAGGTATGGGAAGGCGCGGAGATCGACGCGGCGATGGGATGTCTCAACGCGATCTGGCAAGGCGATGCGAACGCGATGACGCTGGCGAGCTTCGATCAGGTCGCGTCGCCGCCGTTCGTGCTGAACGTCGCCGGGCCCGAGCTGCTGAGCCTGCGCCGCGTCGCGGAAGAATTCGGCCGGCTGATGAACAAGGCGGTAAAAGTCGTCGGCAACGAGGCGCCGGACGCGCTGATCAGCAACGGGCAGCTCGGCCACCGGCTCTTCGGCTACCCGACTGTGACGGCGCAGCAGATGATGCAGTGGATCGCGGCGTGGGTGAGTTCCGGCGGCGCGAGCCTCGGCAAGCCGACGCATTTCGAGACACGGGATGGCAAGTTCTAAGGGAGTTTTGCACCACGAAGTCACGAAGAGCACGAAGCATCGCCTGGACTACGGAAATCGCTTCGTGATCTTCGCGACTTCGTGGTGAAGATGATGTTTATGGACAGCCAATTTCGCAAGACGCTCGAGCGCGGAGTCGTCATACCGGCGCATCCACTGGCGCTGAACGCATCGCGCAAGCTCGACGAGCGGCGGCAGCGGGCGCTGGCGCGGTATTACATCGCCGCGGGGTCGGGCGGACTCGCCGTCGGCGTGCACACGACGCAGTTCGAGATCCGCGAGCCGAACATCGGACTGTACGAGCCGGTCCTGACGATCGCCAGGGAGGAGATGGACCGGGCGGACGCTTCACGCAAGGCGGAGCAGAAGCTCGTCCGCATCGGCGGCGCGGTCGGACGGACGGAGCAGGCGGTGCGCGAGGCGACGGTGCTGCACGACCTCGGCTATCACGCCGCCCTGCTCAGCCTCGCGGCGATGAAGGACGCGACTGACGAGCAGCTCGTCGCGCACTGCCGCGCGGTCGCCGACGTGATTCCGCTCGTCGGCTTCTATCTCCAGCCGGCCGTCGGCGGGCGGGCGCTGCCGTTTTCGTTCTGGCGGAAGTTCGCGGAAATCCCCAACGTCGTCGCGATCAAGATGGCGCCGTTCAACCGCTATCAGACGATCGACGTCGTCCGCGCCGTCGCCGAGAGCGGCCGCGAGGACATCGCGCTCTACACCGGCAACGACGACAACATCGTGATGGACCTGCTGACGCCTTACCGATTCAAGGTCGGGCCGGTGTTCGTGAACCAGCGGATCGTCGGCGGGCTGCTGGGACACTGGTCGGTGTGGACGAAGACGGCGGTGGAGCTGCTGGCGAGCTGTCACAACGTCGTCTGCCACGATCAGGTGCCGATGGAGCTGCTGAAGCGGAACATCGAGGTGACTGATTGCAACGCCGCGTTCTTCGACGCCGCCAACGCCTTCGCCGGCTGCATCGCGGGACTGCACGAGGTGCTCCGGCGGCAGGGATTGCTCGAGGGGACGTGGTGTCTGAACCCGAAGGAAACATTCGGGCGCGGGCAGCTCGCGGAGATCGATCGCGTTTACGCGGCGTACCCGCACCTGAACGACGACGCCTTCGTCGCCCAGCATCGCGACGAATGGCTGCGGTAGACGAGGTGACAACGAGACACAAGTTAGCTTGTACAAACCTGTATGAAGCGCAGGTTTCTATTCGCGTGCGCGCTCGTCGCGGGCGTCGCGGTCACGACCCGCGCTCAATCCGCGACCACCCCCTCCACCGCGCCCACGCCGGCTCAGCAGCGCAGGGCGTTTCAGACGCAGGAGCTGATCACCGGCAAGTCGTTCAGTTACATCTTCAACCTCGGCGACGCGCCGCGGGTCGTCTGGCGGGACCTGGAGGACGTTCGCGCGCTGGGTTGCGACGGAAAGCTTCGCGTCAGGTGGTTCGATGCAAACCTGCACGAGACGCGCGCACCCGACCATCCCGGACGCTGGGGCGCGCTGATCGAATCGATCGCGCCCAACGGCACGCCGGTGCGGCGGGCGATGGCTTTCTACGCGCGCGCTCCCGGCGAGTTCCTCTTCTGGCCAAACCCGTACGCGGCGCCGATGCCGGCGGGCGTCGGTGGCGCCGTCTGGAAGGAGCACGAGAACGAAATCGCCCTCGTCGCCGGCGACGGCGCGTTTCGCGCGATCAACGACAGCGAAGCCGGCGCAATCCTCGTCGCCGGATTGTCCGAGATGACGCCGCTCGGTCGCGCGCCGTTCAGCTACGAGTCGGCGGCGGCGCGGGATGATGCGTTTGAGCTCGCGATCAAGCTCAAGACGCGCGGGCTCGACAAGAGAATCAAAGCCCTTCCGCCGCCGCGGAACAAAGACGGGCCGCCGGCGCCGATGCTTCGCAAAGGCTCGGCCGCCGACGCGGGTGTGCAGAACGATGCGAAGGAGCGGATCGACGCAGTCTGTCGCGGCTGGGCGAAGGACTCGGGCGAGCCGTTCGTCGCGCTGGTCGCGCGGCACGGCGTGATCGTCGTGTACGACTCCTTCGGCATCGACAAGACGACCGGCAAGCCGCTTCCGCTCGACTTCCGCAACGACGTCGCCTCGATCACGAAGAACACGACCGCCGTTCTCTTCGCGCGTTTCCTCGATCAAGGTCTGATCGATCTCGACGAATCCGTCGCCGACGTCTTCCCCGACTATCCACACGATCCCGCGCACGTGCCGACGTTCCGCCAGTGCCTGACACACACCAGCGGCCTGTCGGGTCACGGCGAATTCAACGGGGCGCGTAATCCGTACTTCGAGAACGTCGTCCTCAACGCGATCGACGTGAACACGCCGGGCAAAAAGTACGAGTACAGCGGCATGGGCTTCGACCTGACGGCGGCGGCGATGCAGGTCGTCAGCGGCAAGAGCATGCTGCGGCTGTATCACGAAGACCTGTTCGAGCCGCTCGGGATCGGCGACGTGCCGCTGCAGAACGCCAGCTCCGGCGCGCAGTACGATGCGAAACAGCTCGCGACGATCGCGCAGCTCCTGGCGAATCGCGGCAGCTACGGCGGTCGCCTGTTCTTCTCCGCCGGGACCTTCGAGAAGCTGCTCCCCGAGGATCTGTCGAAACGCTATCCCGGCGTGAACGAGAGCGAAGGCATCGGAATGCACTGGATGCACACGGCCAAGCCGGGCAAGGCCGCGGACTCGAAGAATCCCGGCGACTGGATTTTGGGCGAGCACACGATCGGCCACGGTTCGCTCACGGCGTGCGTCTTCCTGATCGATCTGGACGACGATCTGGTGATCACGCAGATCCGCCGAGAAGCGGGGCCGAAGCACGCGGAGTGGTTCCCGCGATTCCTTCAAACGATCGCCGACTGCTTGACCCGCTGATCAATCCTTCGGCGCAAAGCCGTTGCGGTTGATCGGGCTGGCCTGGCTGAGCTCGATGCCGCTGGTGTCGACCTTGCGCGGGTGCTTTTTGGCGCACTCGATGCAGGTGGTCACGCCGGGCAGCGCTTCGAGCCGGGCGGCGGGGATCGGGCGGTCGCACAGGCTGCACCGCCGGCTGAATTTCTGGGGCTCGCTCATATCGAGACGACGAGCAATCGGCGTTCCGCCGCGCGGTCCGCGCGGGGACGCGGCTACTGCTCCTCGATCTTGATGCTCTTGATATGGATCTCTTCCTTGGGACGGTCGCTCTCGTCGCGGTCGGCGGTCGCGATTGCGTGGACGACGTCCTGTCCCTCCTTGACCTGGCCGAACATCGTGTACTTGTCCGGCGTGAGCCAGGGGGCGTCGGCGTCGTTGATGAAGAACTGGCTGCCGTTGGTATCGGCGCCGGCGTTGGCCATCGCGAGCGCGCCGGCCTTGAAGGTGCGCTGCGTGTCCTTGTTTTCGTTTTCGAATTCGTATCCCGGGCCGCCGCGGCCGGTCCCGGTCGGATCGCCGCCCTGGATCATGAACTTGGGGATCACGCGGTGGAAGATCAGCCCGTCGTAAAAACCCTCCTTCGCGAGGAACACGAAGTTGTTGACGGTCTTGGGCGCTTCCTTGGCGAAAAGCTCGCAGACGATCTTGCCCTTATCGGTGTCGATCGTCGCGGTGTACTTCTTGTTGACGTCGATCGTCATCTTCGGCGGCTCGGAGTACTTCTTCTTCTCCGCGGCGAAGCTGAGGGCGCCGGCGAAGGCGATGCAGAGAAGCGCGACGGCAGCGAGAGTGATCTGTTTCATCGGGGGTTCCTCCTTCGAGATTTGCCAATACTAGGACATCAGTTCCGAATGCACCTGCCGGACGGCGGCGGCGATGTAGTCGGCGTCTTCGTCGGTGTACTTCACGCCGAGCGGCAGGGCAAGAAAGTTGTGGATGATCGATTCGGTCCTGGGAAAATCCTGCTGGCGATAGCCCTTGGCCGGCCAGTCCTTGAACTGCTTGAAAGGCGAGGCGGCGGGCGTGTGCGCGTCGCCGGTCTGGCAGTAGTCGCGGGCGTAGTGGCAGTAGGTGAAGGTCGTCTTCCTGGCGTTGACGTTCAGCGCCTCGAGCTTCTGGCTGAACTGGATCGCGAGCTCCTTGCTCGGCAGGGCGAGATAGATTTCGAATCCGGTGTCGCCGGCGGGATCGGGAATCCGCCGCGGCCTGATGCCGGGTAAACCCTTGATCTGCTCCATGACGCGCGCGCTGAGGCGGCGGCAGTGGTCCTTGATGAAATCGACCTTGCGGAGCTGCGCCAGCGCCATTGCGGCGCACAGCTCGGTCATGCGGAACTGATCGCCGACGAACGCGGGGACGCTGGGCTTCTTGATGTTCACGTGGTACGCGCGCATCTGGCCGATGTCGTGGAAGCGGACCGCGCGCTCGTAGAGCGTCGGATCGTTCACCGCGACCATTCCGCCTTCGCCGCTGGTCATGAACTTGTGGTACTGGAAGCTGAAGATCGCGATGTCGCCGCAGGTGCCGACGCTCTTGCCTTTGTATCTCGCGCCGACGGCCTCGGCACAGTCTTCGAGCACGCGGACGCCGTTGGAGTGCGCTTCGGCCAGGATCTTGTCGAGATCGGCGGCGACGCCCTGGTAGTGGACGAGCAGGACGGCCTTGGTGCGATCGCTGCGCAGGCGGGTGATCTCGCCGGGGGCGAGGGAGAAGGTGTCGTCGATCTCCGCGAGCACCGGCAGTGCGCCGACGCGGACGATCGCGGTGAAGCAGGAGATCCAGCTCCACGCCGGCACAATCACCTCGTCGCCCGGCCCGATGCCGAGCGCCGCCAGCGCACATTCGAGGGCCGCGGTGCCGCTCGTCACCGCCAGCGCGGACTTGAAGCCGAACTTTTCGGCGAATTCTTTCTCGAGCTGCGCCGCCATGCCGGGCGGATGGTTCGCGTCGTGGCCGTAGTAGCGGAACGGCTCCTGGTTGCGGATGACCTGGAGGACGAGCTCTTCCTCCTCCCTGCCGATCAGCGCGGCGCCGAGGCCGAGCTGCGGGCGTGGGCGGATGGTGAGTTTTTTCGACGCGGGCGGGGCTTCGTTGGCGATGGTCATGGCGAGGACCTCTAGTTCGACATAATAAAAGGTATCTCCGCGCGGTCGCCGACGCCAACGTCCATCAGCCAGACGCGGTCGCCCGCCTTGATCGAATGATCATCCGGCAACTTCTTGAGCAGCTTGATGTTGCCATCGTGATCGACGTGATCGACGAGAAGACTCGCGTGGAACAGCTCGTCAGTCAGCGTCGTGCCCCGATAGGAGGGGTACAGCGGGAGCGCGGTGGAGGTGTGCAGTTGCTGAACCTCGACTTTGTCGAGCTTCGCGACACCGACGAGAATATCGTCGTCGAGAGTAAGGACCAGGTTATTCGCCTCGATCTTCGCCGTCGCGATCGTGTGCGCGGTGCGATGACGAGCGTTGCTGAAGTGGATAACGCGGCCGACGAGCGTGTCGCTGGCCGACGAACGCACTGCCGTCGGCAGCTCGACCCGCACGATGCCGGTCATCGGCAGCGCTTCCTTCACTTCGCCGGTGATGCTGCGGTCGGGATCGGTCGTGCTGAGGGCGAAGAAGTTGTTGCGGCCGGTGGGCACGCGCGTGACGACGACATCTGGCTTCCACGCGCCGAATGGCGTCGGAAGGATCCAGTGTGTCGGATTGTACGTGATCGTGTCGATTTCTTTGCCGCGCTGGATTTCCAGCTTGACGATGTCGTCGTCATGATCGGTCTTCAATCGCTTCAGCGAGGTGATGAACGGCTTGTCCTTGAACGGCTCGATGACGGAGACGAACCGGCTCTTCAGGTCATCGCCCTTCCGGCGCGCGATCAGGTACTTGAGCACCTGCGGATAGCGCCCGGGCGAGACATGCGCATCGCACAGCATCACCTGTTGCGCCGGCTGATCGAGCACGCGGATTCGGAGCATCGCGTGCAGGTCCTTCTCGTGCTTGAACTGCGCGACCCAGCCGCCCTCCTGCTGCGTGCGCACGTTGAACAGGTGCTGGAAACCCGAGCCGGCATATTGGCTGAAGCCGCCCTGGTAGTCCTTCGCGGCCATCTTCGGGTCGTCGTAGATCCGCCCGAGCGGCACGTCTTCGCCGGCGAGCGTGCCCTTCGCCGGCTCGCTCCAATTTCCGCCGATCATTTCGAACTCGCCCGGCGGGCCGTGGAGGCTGTAGTCGTGCTGCTGCCCGCCGGCGACGGTGAAGATGTCCACGAAGTAGCTGCGGCTTTCGTCCACATCGACCTGGATGATCGCGCGGCGGTAGACGCTGCACTGAGGATAGGTGTCGGTGGCATCGACATCGATCACGCGCGCCAAGGGTGAGTCGGCGAAGAATTTGACTTCGCCCGGGCCGACGCCCTGCTGCCGCTGGCCATCGACGACGACCGTGTTGTGCGAGATCGTGTTCTTCGACCAGGTGTAGATGCCGGGGACGAAATCGTTCATCGCGTCGGGGTATCCAAGATCCGGCATGATGGGCTGGTCGTTGGCGAAAAGCTCGAAGCCGAGTCGGTCGTAGTGGCCGTGGCCGTGGTGTTGGCCGTACTCGAGGGAGAGTGAAACGGTGTCGGATGGGTTGTTCAAGATGGCCAGGCCGGCGCCGTCCTGAAGGCGCGACTTCGCGGGCGGCAGTTTCACCTCGGCCGGCGCGTCGATCGGAGACGAGAACAGCGATTCGAAGGTCTTGAACGTGTTGTCGCCCGTCGCGCCGAGTCTGGCGAGCCAGGCGGCGTAGCGCGGATCCTTGTAATAGCGATATGCGGTCTGAAACGTGTTCGCGTCCTTGCCTTCGAGGTATCCGTACACGCCGCCCGCGTCGCCCAAATCCGGTGTGAATTTACCGACGTTGACCTGATCGAGCACGGCGTCGAAGAGCCGTTTGGTCTTGGGAATCCCGAAGACGTCGCGGCCGGCGTGCTGGAGCTGATCGCCGTAGGCGGCGATCTTGTTGACCCAGAGGAAGTTGTAGCCCGGTGACGTTTCGCTCGGCACGCCGTCGCGATAGACCAGGTCGTATAGCGCGAAGTTCAGGCCGAGCATCGCGTGATCGCTCGAGCTGGCGTTCATCAAGCCGTCGAACCACTTGTCGTTCTCGCCGGTCTGGCGCACGAGCGCGAGGTGGACGAGGCAGCCCTGATGCATGCCGAAGTTCCCGCGGATTTTTCCGGAGAAATACGCGTCGATCGCATTTTCGAGGAAATTCGCTTCGATGACGCAGCGGATCTGCGCTCCCGTCTGGTGCGTCTCGCGCTGCAATTCCTCGTCGCCGTCGATTGTTTCCCACACCGCGTCGTAGGCGTCGCAGACATGCTGGGCGAGCCCCGTTTCCCAGATCGCGTTGACGACCTTGCCGGGATAGTCCGCGCCGCGCGCGGCCATCATCTGCCCGTAGCGCGATTGCTTCGCGTGATCCATGCCGGGATAGACCTCGGCGATGCGATGGAGCATCACGGCGGCCTTGTGCGCATACTTCTTGTCGCCGGTGAGCAGGTATGCGTCGGCAAGGTCCCCCAGGCCGGGCACGAGATACTTGTGCCAGATCCAGTGGTTGTAGTAGGCGACGAACCAGAACTTCTCGCCGGTTTTCGGATCGGCCCAGCCCCAGCCGTCGTCGACGTATTTGCCGTCCCAGTTCTTCTTCTCCGTGAAGCCGCTGCGGTAGTAGGACTGGTAATCGTTGCTCGGGAAGACGGTGCCGTCGATCGGGCACTTGACCTTGTACGGCTGCTTCGGGTCGATGATCCAGGCGTAGTCGCCGCCCTTCTCCTTGATCTTCTTTCCGCAGACGGGGCAGCCGGACGCGGAAACGGCGAAGGCGCGCGGCACATCGGGCGGCGTGAGGAGGAAGGTCAGGTCGTCGTCCTTCCAATCGACCCATTTGTCGGCGGACTTGATGGTGGCGTCGGCGATGGCTCTGGCGGCGGGATACTTCGCGACGTTCCGGCGCGCCAGCGCGATCTGCTCATCGCTGTGGAGTGTGCGCTTGGTTTTCGGCGCGTACTTGGGCGTGCGAACGGGGAGCGTCGCCGGCGCGGCGGAAGCGACAAGCGGAAGCAGCGACGACAGGATGATCGCGATGCGGGAGATCGATTTCATGGATCGTGGGGCCAGCGGGTATAGTACGCGCCATCGCATGATCGCGTTGCTCTTTCTCATCGCGCTTGCTGCAACCGCGCCCCCTTCGCCCCCGCGTTATCTTTGCACCAAGACGCAATCGGCGGTCACGGTTGACGGCAAACTGGATGATCCGGCGTGGCAGAACGCGCCGTGGACGGAGGATTTCGACTATCTCATCCGCCGCGACCGCCCCCCGCCGCCGCTGCGCACGCGGACGAAGATGCTTTGGGACGATCAATGTCTGTACGTCGCGGCGGAGCTGAGCGAGACGGACGTGCGGGCGGAGATGCACGATCACGATTCGACGTTGTTCCAGGAAAACGCCTTCGAAATCTTCGTCGATCCCGACGGCGACGCGAAGGATTATGTGGAGCTGGAGTTCAACGCGCTCAACACCACGTTCGATCTGCTGATGGACAAGCCGTACAAGCAAGGCGGCAAGCCCGACATCGCCTGGACGTGCGAAGGGATGAAGTCCGCCGTGCAGATCGACGGGACGTTGAACGCTTCGGACGATGTGGACCGCGCGTGGACGATCGAAGTGGCGATCCCGTGGAGCGGGCTGTCGAAGCTGACGCCGCCGCCGGGAGCGGGATCAAAATGGCGAGTGGAGCTGGCGCGGGTCGAGCACCGGTCAGACGATCGGCGGGCGCAGTACACGGCGTGGTCGCCGACGGGCGAATCCAACCTTCACGTGCCGGGCGGCTGGGGCGTCGTCGAGTTCGTCACGGCGCCGGATGCAGCGCGTACGCGCGGCCCGACTTCATCGCAATCGTCGCCGAGCCGATAACGGTTTGGCCATCTTCGGCGATCAGCTTGATCGTTCCGGCGAGCGACCGATCACGACGCAGGACCTGACGATCGGGTCCGAGCGCGCGATCAAATTCGAGCCGTTCACCGGCCGATTCGACGATCACTTTTTTCTGCAGCCAGGCGGCGAAGATGCGGTTTCGGTCCAGCGTCGGCGTGGCGCCCGCGCCATACAGCACGCCCAGCAGCCGCCGGCCGGGTTGCTCTTGATCACCTGCGACCACGAAGCCGACGGCGACGATGTACCGGTCGGCATCGCCGGCGTGCTCGAGCAGTGTCCTCGGCGGCGGAAAGCTGGCGCCGGCGCGGCGCGCGATCGAATAGAACGACCGGTCGGTATTCATGTGCAGGCCGGCGAGATACCAGGATTCGTCGCCGACGCGGAACTTTTTCACGTCGTTGATCGCGAAGTTGCCGTCGAGCACCTTGCCGTCGAGGACGAACCGCCGCCCGTCGTCGCTGCCGGCGCGGAAGGTTTTGCGGAAGTTGCCAAAGTCACCGAAGTACATCCGCCACTTCCCGCCGTCGCGGAGGAGTACGTTCATGCCGTTGATGTCGGCGTCGACGTAGCGGTCGTAGCCCTCGATCGCGACGATTTCGTCCCCGGTCGCACGATGCGGCGATTCGCTTCCGCTCCACCGCTCGCCGTCGCGGGAGAAGAAGGTGATCGGCTTGTTTCGACCGTTGGCGTCGGGATAAGCAGTGCACATCATCGCCCATCCGCCACTCTCATCGCGCGTCACGTTGACGTTGCAGACGTGCTGGAAAACGCCGTGCTCGATGACGGTCTGTCGGTCGGAGAAGGAGAGGAAGTCGGCGGTACGGGCACGGTAGATGCGGTCGTTTCCGCTCGGCGTCCCGTCCCATCCGCCGTAGAAGATCGCCCACCCGCCTTCCGTTTGCACCACCGACGGAGCGTAGATGTTGCGGAACTTTCCTTCGCGCGGCTCGAGCAGCGGCGAGCGTGCGCCGCGCACGAAGTGGAGTTTTCCGGACAGCCAGATCGACGGATCGAACGCGCCGGCGGCGACGCCGCGGACCTCGATGGTGGCGGGATCGTCCGCCCGGCCGACATCATCAACCGACAGTCCCGCCCGCGCCAGCGTCGCGAGCATGCCAATGACAATCATTGTCCGCATAAAACGTGTCACCGTCATCGCTCACCCGCTTCACGCCACAGCTTCATCTGCGATTCCACAACTCGATGAAGTAATCGGTCGCGGGCGGCCGTGATCCGTCCGGACGAACGAGCCAGAAGCCGCGCATGTCCTCTTTCTTCGGCCGAGCCGTGATCTTCGCGGCGTCCTTCGGCTCGTTGCAGTAGAGTTGCCAGTAGACGATGTACTTCGCGCCCCAGTCGATCGCCGTCTGCGTCGCGCTGCGGACGCGGCGGTCCTGCTCGTCCGCGCCGCCGACGACATTCTCCGGCGCGCCGTATTCGCCGACATAGATTTTTTCTTTGCCGCCGGGCGCCTTCGAAGCGAGGTAATCGAGCGCTGCGCGGAACTTCTCCGGCTCGTGCGTCGGCAGGTCCCACGCGGAATAGGAGTAGAGATCGCAATGGGTCTGCGGGAGGACGTCGTTGGTCACCGTGGCGCCCTGCTTCTTCATCGCGCGATCGAGATGATTGACCTCCGCCGCATGGAGCACGCGCACGCCCGCGTCGGTCGACGATTTGCGCGCCGCATCGACGCCCTCCTGCCGGGCGTTGAGCCAATCGATCATGCCTTTGACGGATTGTGGCTTGGGATCATTCCCCGGCGCTCCGCCGCGCAGCGCCCAGTCGCCTTCCCAGTTCTGGATGACGAACGTCTTGCCGGACTGCTTGTACGCGTCGAACAGGTGCGTCGCGAATGCCTGCATCTCGTCCCGCTCGCGCTTCACGTCGTCAGCGCTCATGCCCGCGAGCCAGTAATCGTCCTTGCGCGACGGCGCGAACGTCTCCAGCAGGATCGTGTCAAACGGCTTGTCGAAGAGGGTCTGAAAATATGAAACCTTCGCGGTCTCCACCAGCGTCTTGCACGCGGGCCAGTGCGAGTTGAACGGGTACGAGCGGGCCAGGTTGGTAAACCAGACCTTGATGATCTGGCAGCCCAGCTCGTGCAGGGCCTCGGCGCCTTCGTTGAGGAAATCGGCCTCGGTGAAGTTGTACTTGCCCGCGACGTGCGACACGCCGACGACTTCGACGGGTAATCGGTTCGCCATGCTTCTTATACGCCTATGATCGGTCGTGCGTTATGTCGTTACCGCGCGCGTGAAGGCCGGCCGTGAGAAGGCGCTGCTCCGTGCGATCGAGAACCGTACGCTCGGGCGCGGATCGGTCGCGGGCGGCGAATACCTCCGCGACATGCAGTCCGCCCGCATCCGCGGCGACGGCAAAGTCCGCTGGGTGGAAGTGTGCTTCTGCGACACACCGCTGGCGGAAGAGCGGGCGTACTGGGAGGAATTCTTCGAGCTCGTGCGCGTGCAGGATGCGCATCAACGCGATCGATGTCGTGATCTCAACGGATCCGAGCCCTGGGCGTGCGGCGATTGCGATTGCAGCGCCAAGCTGGAGGCACACTTGCAAACGCAGGGCACGCCGTTCCTGGAGTTGCTCCGCGAAATCGCCCGCTAGAATGCGCCCCCATGCCGTCCGACGAGTTCGTCGAATCAAATCCGCTTCTCGATGACCCGCCCGCCCTGCGCAGTCGAATGCGGGATGAAGGTTACCTCTTCTTCCGCGGCATCGGACCCAAGGAGAAATTGCTCGCCGCGCGGCGCGACGTCATCGCGCTTTGCAGAGAAGCCCGCTGGTGCGATGGCGACGGGCGCTGGACCGGTGTCGGCCCGTTCACCGAGGGCGATCGCGAGTACATGGCGGTGTATCAGAAGGTGATCAAGCTGCCGTCGTTCCTCGCGGTGCCGGAGGATCGGGTGTTCATGAAGCTGATCGGGAACATCATCGGCGGCGAAGCCATGCTCCACCGGCTGCGAATCGGCCGGATCACGTTTCCGAATAACGTGCAACAGACGACGGCGGCGCATCAGGACCACTGGTACATCCGCGGCGCACCCGACACTTACACCATCTGGCAGCCGCTGGGGGAGTGCCCGCGCGAGCTCGGTGGGTTAGCGCTGCTGCCGCGCAGTCAGAAGAACGGGTTCATCGAGCACCGCTTCCAGGCGGAGAAGAAGTACGCCGGACATGGGCTGCAGGACGATCAGATTCCCGCGGCGTCGCAGGACCAGTGGCTGACCGCCGACTTTGGCGTGGGCGATTTCCTCGTCTTCCACTCCTTCACGATTCACAAGGCGCTGCCGAACCTCACGCGGGATCGCCTGCGAATCTCGACCGACAACCGCTACCAGCGCGCGGGGGATGCGATCGCGGAAATCTCGACGAAGTCGCACTACAACCTCTAAACGTGGCTTGGGCGTCTCGCCCGAGCGCTCGAGCGGAGCGGCTCATGCCACAAATGCTCGGGCGAGGCGCCCGAGCCACGATATGGTCGTCACCGCGCGAGATCCGCATCAATCGTCGGCTGCACGTCGGCGGCGAGTTTTTCCAGTCCCGGCGTGTTCCGCAGCGCATCTTGCGCGCTTCTCGCCGCCGCGGCATCGGGTTTGGGCGGATAGCCTTTTTCGCCGAGGAAAGTCGTGCCATATGCCGTCAGCAGCGTTCGAACGGCATCGCGCTGCGTCGGCGGATATTCATTCACCGCCGCGCTCAAAGCGCGCGCGGGATCAAAGTGATCCGGATCGTCCAGATACGCCGCCAGCGTCGCCAGCGGGATCTTTGATGGCTCCCACTGCTTCATCGGATTGGCCATGAGACCTTCGACCGCTGCGCCGAGGTCGGCGGCCCGTCCCTTCACCGGCGCCATCAGCGGCCGCCAGGGAAACATGTCGTTCACCGGATAATTGTCCCAGACGATCGGCTTGCGCCCGATCCACGCGGCAAACTTTTCCGCATCCGCCCTGGTGATCGTCGGCGAGCAGACGCTCGGGCCCGTCCAGAAAACGAAGATGTCATGATCGAGGTCCGCGATCTGCTTTATGTACGCGAGGTGCTTCTCCGCCTCGCCGGTCGTGTAGGCGCTGGGGCAGAAGATCAGCCGCGGGCGCGGCGAGAGCATCTTCATGTCGTTCCACAGACGGTTGACGAAGTAGACCTGCGCCGCCTCCAGCGTTTTAAAACGATCATCGTCCGCAGGCTGAAGTTTGGTGTTGATGTCGTCGAGACAGAGCGCGAAGGAGTGGATGCCCAGCGCGTGGATCGTCTTCACCTTCTTCCACGCGAGTTGATAATCGTCCTCGCTCGCGTAGGTGAGCGGCGGCTTGCTCCAGATGCCGGGGTTGAACGAGAGACACAGCTCGACGCCGAGCGACTCCGCTTCGGCGCCAAGCTCGTGGAAGCCGGCGAGTTCGTCGGCGGCGTAATCGGCGCGCCAGTCCTTTCCGCTCGCGGGAAAGGAGCTGTAGCAGAGCATCAGGAAGTTCATGTGATGCTGCACGACCCAAGGCAGCGCGAGCCGATATTTATCGAGCCCCTCCCACCACAGCCCTTTGATGCCGCGGAGCGCGAACGCCGGCCGCGTTGACGGCGCATCGGCGCGCGCGGCGACGGGCGCAAGCGAGACAACGATCGTGACCGCGATCGCGACGAAAGACGTTTTTGCTCTCATGACCCGATACAGCAACGGGAAAGCCCCGGGATTGCAATCCCGGGACTTTCCATGCAATGCGCACCTTTGGGTAGGATTCGTACATGCGTCGAATTTTCCTGCTCGTCACGACGACCCTGATTATCTCCACTGTCACAGCTCGCGCGGACGCACCCGCTGCCACGCGATCCTCCTCATCCCCGTCGTTCACGCGGCAGGAAGACGTCGTGTACGGCCGCAGCTACGGCGCGGCGCTGACGATGGACGTGTTCCGGCCGGCGACGGCGAAACCCAACGGCGCCGGCGTGATCCTCGTCGTCAGCGGCGGATGGGTGTCGGCGCACGAGCTGCTCGCATCGCCTTTCTTCAAGCTGTTCGTCGATCCGTTCACGAAGCGCGGCTACGTCCTCTTCGCGGTCTGCCACGCGTGCCAGCCGAAGTTTCAGATTCCTGAGATCGTCGGGAACATCAACCGCGCGGTGCGCTTCATCCGCTATCACGCCAGGGATTACGGCGTCGATCCGATGCGGCTGGGGATCACCGGCGGATCCGCGGGCGGTCACCTCTCACTGATGCAGGGATTTGCGCCGCAGCCGCCGAAGGGGGACGCGCCCGATCCGGTCGATCGGACGTCGTCGCAGGTGCAGGCGGTGGCGTGCTTCTTTCCGCCGACGGATTTTCTCAACTACGGCAAGCCGGGCGTGAACTGGCTCGATTTGCCGAAGCTCGAGCAGTTCCGCGCGGCGTTTGATTTTCAGGAGCTCGATCCGAAGTCCGGGGTTTTCCTGCGGGTGGAGCAGCGCTCGCGCATCGAGGAGCTGGAGAAGAGCGTCTCGCCGATCTACTTCATCACCAGGGACGACCCGCCGACGCTGATCGCGCACGGCGACGCGGACGTCCTCGTGCCGCTCGAGCAGTCGCAGCGGGTGATCGACAAGCTCAAGGATCTGGGCGTGCCGGCGGAGCTGATCGTCAAGAGAGGCGGGAACCACGGCTGGGCGGACGGGAACGTCGAGCTCGAGAAGTTCGCCGACTGGTTCGACAAATACCTCGCATCCGACGCCGACAGGCGAAATGACGGCAAGGGTGACCGATGAGATTCGAACTCACACCACTCCGGGTTCACAGCCCGGCGCTCTGACCGTTTGAGCTACAGCCACCATGACGCACAAGCACGCCGGACAGGGATCGAACCTGTCGCTTCCGGATTTGGAGTCCGGCGTTCCGCCATTGGAACTTCCGGCGCGTCATTGCGGTGCACGCGAATGAATGCGCAGGGAGGGACTCGAACCCCCGTAGACCGTTGCAGGTCATCAGCTCTACAGGCTGAGGCAATTGCCGCTCTGCCACCTGCGCGAAACAAGTCAGCGTGGAAGGATTCGAACCTTCGACCCCGTGCGCCCGAGGCACGTGCGCTGCCGAACTGCGCTACACGCTGAAGGGAAACAAATACTCCCGGAGGGATTCGAACCCTCGTCCCCCGGCTGAAAACCGGGCATCCTGCCGGTTAGACGACGGGAGCAGCGTATTTGCGATTTGCAATTGCCAATTTGCAATTGGACTCTCAATCGCAGATCGCAAATTGAAAATCGCAAATGCTGCAGCACCCACGGATGGATTCGAACCACCATATCCGCGCTTAACAGGCGCGTGCTCTACCCGTTGAGCTACATGGGTGTGACCGCGGCGACGACGACGGCCGCGCGGGAGGCGAGGCGCGGCAGCGAAACCAGCCGGTGCCAGTACGGCAATCGCCTGGCGCCCACGACGCCCTTCACGTACGTGCGGCCGGCGGCGGAAGTCCAAATGGTCAGCGGCCCGAGTTCGCGCAGCTCCTGCGGGGCGGGCTCCAGCCACGGGCGCGGCAGGAGCAGGTTCGCGTTGTCTTCAACGTCCGCTTCCTCATTCATGATGACACCTCCTGGATGTTCCTGAATCGCTACGACCAAAGGGAGTCGGTCGGATTCGAACCGACAACCTGGGGCTTATGAGGCCCCCGCGCTTGTCCACTGAGCTACGCTCCCAAAATCTGAAATCTCAAATTTCACATTTGAAATTCCGGATTGCAGATAGAGCCGCGGAGTGGATTCGAACCACCGACCCGTCGCTTACGAGGCGACCGCTCTTGTTCCGCTGAGCTACCACGGCGTTGTGCAAAGAAAGAGCGCCGGGCGGGAATTGAACCCGCATTTCGACCATGGCACGGTCGCATTCTTCCGTTGAACTACCAGCGCATTGGCGAATGTGGACTCCTGGAATCGAACCAAGTCTGCCGGCTCTTCAGACCGGTGCTCTACCGATTGAGCTAAGTCCACGACGATTGCATTAAACGCCACCAGTGGGACTCGAACCCACGACCTTCCGCGTGACAAGCGGATGCTCTGCCAAAAGCTGAGCTATGGCGGCACGATTTCGCGGTCTTCGGTTTTCAAAGAACATGTCGGTTAGCGGAGGGTGAAGGATTCGAACCTTCGTCCGGACTAGCGGTCCGGATCCGCATCAGCACTGCGGCGCCTTCAGCCACTCGAGCCAACCCTCCGAATCGCTACTGCACATAACGGAGGGTGGAGGACTCGAACCCCCATGACCTTTCGGTCGCCTGTTTTCGAGACAGGTGCCTTGCCAGTTAGGCTAACCCTCCGATTCGGACGAACCGGATAAAGATGAGTCGCCGCTACTGGATGACATCTGCCACACTTCCTTTCTCGCTCGTAACACAGTGCTCTGAGCAGGATTCGAACCTGCGACACAGCGCTTCTGAGACGCTCGCTTCTGCCTGTTTTGCGCTACTGAACCATTGGCGCCCGCGCGACGGGCGCGTTGATCACACGCCGACGAGCGCTTCCTCTTCCGCTTCCTCGTTCTCGCACGCCTGCTGCTGTTTCTGCTCCCGGAGGAACGCCAGGAGCTGCTGGAAGTAGAGCGGCTCCTCGTCCTGCTCGCGCAGGAGCGCCGGCAATGACAGTTCCTGCGCCTGACTGGGCGACCACTGTTCGTAGTCGGCCTCCCGAAATAGTGAGATCAACCTTTCCATCGCGTCCTCGCTCTCTTCCCGAATCTCCTCCCGAATCTCCTTCGCCAGTGCACCCGGCAGGATTCGAACCTGCAGCCTTCCGGTTAAGAGCCGGCAGCTCTGCCGTTGAGCTACGAGTGCAAACGTAGTAGATACAACCATTTCCAAACGTCAGCGCACTGGGGAGGATTCGAACCCCCAACCGCCGGCTTCGTAGACCGGCACTCTGATCCGATTGCGCTACCAGTGCAGTTGTTTCAAAGTGCGCCGTGAAGGCATCGAACCTCCGACCTCTCCGTTATCAGCGGAGTGCTCTGCCTCTGAGCTAACAGCGCAGTTCGTTTCGCTTCCATACTCCATCGCAACGGCTCCATAGTCGCGCCCACGGACGCGAGCCCGTGCCTGACCGCGAACTCGCGTTCGCGGCTGCGAACATTCACGACTGCGTGCGCAGAATCTCCGCGAGCGCGATCGAGTTCGAGTTCGAACGACGAACTCGAAACGCGAGCGAGGTTCAACTTCGCTTCTATCCCGGCTTTTTAAAGGAAATCTGAAGGTTTCCGGCCGGGATGCTCCCGGCCGCGGGGCGGGAGCTATGAGCGAATGCGCACGACGACGGAGTCGTTCGTGAGGCACGTGTGCCACATCGAATAACCGCGTCGTTCACTTGGAATCGCAAATAGCGTCATAACAGTTCTCTCTTCGGCAAAACGCCGAGCGAGGGTGAAGTATTCCATCCGAAAACAGAAAATCAAGTCAAAAATATTACGACGGCCGGCGAACCATAGTTCGTGAGCTGACGATCGCGGCGCCCGCGCGGCGCATTTCTTCGATCGCGTCGGCGGAGTCGGAAGGCTTGAGGTTCACGCCGCGGCAGCCGTCTTCGATGACGCGGACCTCGAAGCCGAGTTCGCGCGCGTCGAGCGCCGAGAACTTCACGCAATAGTCCGTCGCAAGCCCCATGATCGCGACTTCGCGCACGTTTCGCTCACGAAGATAATCCGCCAATCCCGTCGAGCGGCGGTGCGCGTTGTCGAAAAACGTGCTGTAGCTGTCGATGCGCGGGTCGGTCCCCTTGCGGAAGATCTCCCTGATGCGATCAGTGCGAAGCCCCGGCGTGAATTCCGCGCCGCGCGTGCTCTGAACGCAGTGGACCGGCCAGAGGATCTGCGGCAGGCCGTTGAGATCGACCACGTCGCCGATCTTCCCGCCCGGGTGGTTGGCGGCGAAACTGCCGTGGTCGCGCGGATGCCAGTCCTGCGTCGCGACGACCAGGTCGAATGCCTGCTGTACTTCGTTTGCGACAGAAATGACGGCGTCCCCGTCCGGAACGGCGAGCGCTCCGCCGGGAAGAAAATCATTTTGCAGATCGACGAGGATGAGCGCGGCGTGCGCGTTCATTTGTTGGGGCGTTCATTTCTTCTTGAAGAACGGATTCGGGCGGACCGCGCGCTTGACGTTGACCTTCACGGTAGACCCCGGCGCGACCTGCCCGTGCTTGGCGCCGATGCCGGCGAATTTCGGGCGCGGCGGGATCGTGACCTGCGGCTTGGGCCCCGGCTGATCGCCCCGCGGCGCTGCGGCGGGCGGGGGCGCGGGCGGCTTGGAGGGCGCGACTTCCGGCCGCGGGCGCGGCGCGGGTTGCACCGGCGGAAACTCGCCGCTCTCGTTCGCCGCCGTCGCGGCGATCTGCGCGCCGAAGCGACGCTGCGCTTCGCGCTCCGCTTCGGTGGTGTCCTCCATCGCGACCGGCGGCTCGCCCCCGAGCATCGAATCATCCGGCGCTACAGACTCATTGAGCGGCTGCTCAGCAAACGCCGGCTCGGGTGCGGTCGCTCGCGTCGGCCCGGCCTCCGGCGCCGGGGGCGCGGCGGACTCTTTACCGGCGGGCGCAATCGACTTGATTTCGCTCTTGGCCTTGAAGATCAGCTTTGCGCGGAGATCAAACAGTTCCTTCTCCAGCCCCGCCGGATAGCGATGCGGGTTGGTGAAGCGCTTGACGCTCGGATGAAGCTGCGCGAGCTGGCTTAACGTGCGTTCGCGCACCTGCGCGAGCGGCGGCTGCTCGTATACGCACTTGCCGTCGCGGAAGATCGGAACGAGCAGATCGTCGAACGCGGTGTCGGCGGCGATCGACTTCTGCCGGGTGATGTCGGCAGGATCGATGATCGTCGTCGCGTCGCCGATGCCGGTGAGCGTGTCGTAGATCGCGTCGGCGACGAAGCCGGCGTTGTCGCGATAGCGGCGGACCTGGAGGATGCCTGGAATCGAAACCTTGCCCGACCCTTCAGCGAGCTTGATCTTGTGCCGCCAGTTCTTCTCCGCGTCGCGCAGCGCCGCAAGCTTGTACACGCCGCCGAGTGCGGGTTGATCGTACGCGGTGACGAGCCTGGTGCCGACGCCCCAGATTCCGATCGTCGCCCCCTGCTGTTTTAAGTCCGCGATCAGATGCTCGTCGAGATCGTTGCTCGCCAGAATCCTGGCGTTCTTGAACCCCGCGGCGTCGAGCATCTTGCGCGCCTCGATGCTGAGGTACGCCAGGTCCCCGCTGTCGAGACGAATGCCGGCCATCTCGTGGCCGCGCTGGCGCATCGCATTGCCGATCTCGATGGCGTGGCGGACGCCGTCGAGCGTGTTGTAGGTATCGACGAGGAAGACGCAGTTGTTGGGCATGGCCCTGGCGTAGGCTTCGAAGGCTTCGATCTCGCTGTCGAAGCTCATCACCCAGCTATGCGCGTGGGTGCCCTTGATCGGGATGCCGAAGACTTTGCCGGCGAGGACGTTGCTGGTGGCGGCGCATCCGCCGACGAACGCGGCTCGGCTGGCGGAGATGGCGCCGTCAATTCCCTGCGCCCGGCGGAGACCGAACTCCAGAACCGGATCGCCCCTCGCCGCCTGGCAGACGCGCGCGGACTTGGTCGCGATCAGCGTCTGGAAGTTGATCATGTTGAGCAGGGCCGTCTCGACGATCTGCGCCTGGAGCAGCGGTCCCTTCACGCGGAGCAGCGGCTCGTTGGCGAAGACGACGGTGCCTTCGGGGATGGCGTCCACTTCGAGGTTGAAGCGCATCCGCCGCATGTGCACGAGGAAGGCGCGATCGAACAGCGGCTTGCCGTCGTTGCCCTGCTGCTGCGCCAGATAAGCGAGATCGCCGTCGCCGAACTGAAGCTTTTTCAAGTAATCGATCGCCGTCGCCAAGCCGCAGGCGACGGCGAACTGTCCGCCGAAGGGGGCTTTGCGGAAGGAGACGTGAAAGCAGGCTTCGCGGTCGGCGATGCCGGCCTTCCAGAAGCCGTACGCCATCGTCAGCTCGTACAGATCCGTCAGGAGAGCGAGCGACGGGTTGAAGACGTTGACCATCATGCGAGCTTGCCCGATCTTAGTTTATCCAAATCCGAGGGAACATGCCGAACAGATTTTGCGGGGCGACAGCCCTCACGTTGTGTGTGCTCGCCCGCGTTTGCGGCGCGGCGGCGATCTCGATCGACAAAGTGCTCCCCTTCACGCCGACGACGGACAGCGTACGCATCGAGACGGCGGTATCGGGCGACGGCGCGGCGAACGCCAGCTTCGCCGCCACCATCACGCCGTGGCAGAAGAAGGACGTCGTCTGGCAAGGTCCGGTTCATGCGGGGCAGACGCTCGATCACCTGAAGGTTGAGCCATGGAGTCCCGGCAGTCCAAACCTGTACGAGCTGACGGTGACGGCGACGCCGCGGGCAGGTAAAGCGGTCACGAAGACCGTTCGCTTCGGCTTCCGCCAGATCGAGAGCAAGGATGGCCGCGTCATCCTCAACGGCCATCCGATTTTCCTCCGCGGCCTGGCGATCAATCCGCCCGGGCGGACGGTGCCGGAGACGACCACCGCGTCGCGGCAGTTCGCTTACGACTACATCAAGTACCTCAAGGGCCAGCACCTGAACCTGATCCGTTGCAGCGACGCGAGCCAGGTCTGGTTCGACGTCTGCGACGAGCTGGGGATGATGGTCTATCAAGGCTTCTACGGCTCGCCGCCGACGGGAATGAGCAAGGAGGAAGAGGCGTCCGCGCGGCTGGAAACACAGGCGGAAGGCGAGGGGAAGCGGCTGCCGAAGGATTTCGAGCGCAGCGTCGCCGCTTACAAGGCGGAATTCGAAACCTACGTCCATCACCCGTCGATCGTCATCTACATCCTCTCCAACGAGATGCCCTATCGCGGGAAGACCGGCGAGGCGGTGCATCAGTTCCTAAGCCGCGCGTATGAGGCGCTCTCGAAATGGGACCGCACGCGACTCTACATCGGTAATGCCGGCTACGGCGAAGGCCGCGAAGGCGACATCAACGACGTCCACCGCTACTGGGGCTGGTACTACAACTCTTTCGCGACCTACTACAACGTCCGCGATGTGAAACTCTTTGGCGATGCGGAGAAACGTCAGCCCTTCACGTTCTCCGAGTGCGTGGGCAACTTCACCGGGCCGAACGGCGCTTATAACCTGATCGAGCGCAAGCAGCTCGCGGCGGGGATGACGTGGGTGGGTTACGACCTGGCGGATTCAGACGAGGCGCAGGCGTACCAGGCGTTCATGACCAAGCAGGCAACGGAATCTTTCCGCCGGATGCGCGCGGTCAACCCGCGCGTCAGCGGGCTGATGCCCTTCACCATCACTTTCCACAACTGGCGCGGCGTGACCTCCTTCGACCAGATGCAGCCGACGGCGGCGGCGAAGCAGTTCGGCGTTTCCTATCAGCCGGTGCTGCTGAGCTTCGAACACTGGCAGCCGAACGTATATGCCGGGAAGAAGACGACGGTGTTCGCGCACGTCGTCAATGATGCGGATGATTTCGCGGATCTGTCCGATGCCACGATCGAATGGGAATTCGGCCAGCAAAAAGGCAGTGTTCCTGTGCCGACGGTTCGGTACTACGGCACGTGGCGGACGGCGATCGATCTGATCCCGCCGAAGGACATGAGCGGCGAGGTCAAGCTCATCGGCCGGATCGTGCGAAACGGGAAACCCATCGCGGCGAACGAGACCATCATCTTCGTCGGCGGTGACGTTGCCCAAGCCAAGCCACGACGCCAGGTCAAGACCAGTGCAGAAGCGCTTGATCCTGCGAAAGACCTGCTCGTGATCGAAGAAGGCGCCTGGGACGCGAAGCGAGCGGCGAAGAAGGATGCGATTTTGCAATTCGTCCGCGGCGGTGGGCGGGTCATTTGTTTCGGGCAGGACTACAAGCATTTCGACGCCGGCTGGCTGCCGGCGAAGATCGAGATGAACCAGCCTTCGCTGAACGATCCGGAGTACGGATCGACAATGAAGCGTCCGGCGCGGGATGGAATGCACGTCAACATCGAACGATCCGATCACCCCGTCTTCGCCGGCATCGATCGCCGGCAGCTCAAGCTCTGGTCGGACGCGAACGCGTGGGATCAGACCAAGCCGGGCTTTCCCGATTGCTACCCGGTTCGCTTCGGCTTCCGCCTTACCAATCCCGACGATCTGAAGAACGTCACCATCCTCGCCGACTACGACCAGGGTCTGTGTGCCGTCGCGCTGGCGGAAATGTTCGACGGAAAAGGCTCGGTCATGCTCTGCGGCTTTGGCCTGAAGTCGCGGCAAGGGGTCGATCCGGTCGCCGATCGGCTTGGTCAGAACCTCATCGCGTACATGGGCTCAGACGAGCCGCATGCGAGGCACCCGCTGGTGACAAATCCCATCCGCTGGGGCGACGGCGCGGCGCAGCAAGGCGTGATCTCCGGGCCGATCAACGGGCTGTTCGTCAACACGATCTGGATCCCTCCACCGACCGAACCTGACGCGAAACCGATCACCAAACTTCAGGGCGGCTGGAACACCCGCCCGAGCGATCAGTTCGTGCCGCACGGCGTGCGACCGCGCGGGCCGTTCGCCTACAGCTTCAACTGCGCCCCGCGCGACGGCGGGAAAGACAGCAGGACGGGCAGCGGGAACTTCTACGCGACGATTCCCGCCGGCCGGACGAAGGTCATTAACAAGATCGAAAATCCGACGAACGAGCCGGCGCAGTTGAAGATCGAAGTGAACGGGAAGTCGAGTACGGCGACGGTTCCGGCGGGCAGGACGATCGACATCGAATCGCCCGTCACCGGCGGCGCGACCGACGTGGGCGTGCGCTTCACCGGCGACAAAGAACTCGTCATCCTGGAAACGAGGTTTGAGTGAAATACGCCCTCGTCGTGCTCGCGATGACGATGCTCACGTCGCTCGCAGCCGCACAGCAGTGGACCGATCGCGTCCGCGGCTCGTGGATCGCCGGACCGAACGACACCAACGGCAACATCACCCTGGTCGGCGGCGATGACGTGTGCGAGATCGCCGTCGCCGACAGCGAAAACTCGGCCGTCAAACAGGCCGCGGTCTTCCTCGCCGGCGACATCGAGAAGATCAGCGGCAAGCGGCCGCGGATCGTCAAGGAATGGCGCGACGATCGGCCGGTGATCGTCTTTACCACCACCGGCAAGACGCCTGCCGAGTCGTATCGCATCGAGAGCAACAAGAAGGCCGTCTGGTGTTACGGCGGCGATTTCCGCGGCACCGCGTTCGCCGCCTACACGCTCGCCGAGCGGCTCGGCGTCGATCCGCTCTATCACTGGACCGGTTATGAGCCGGAGCATCACAACCCGCTGACCATCAAGCACGTCGAGTTCGAAGCGGGTCCTCCGACCTTCCGCTATCGCGGAATGTTTCACGATGACGAGGACATCCTGCCGCGCCCGTTCGAAAACAGCGGCTACCCGCTGCGCACCGGCGACGTGCCGAACGAGTGGTACGCCAAATATTTCGAGACCGCGCTGCGGCTGCGGATGAACATGGTCGCGCCGTACACGCGCGTCCACCGCCGGTACGAAGTGCAGAAGATGGCCAGCGACTGGGGGCTCTTCTACACGTCACACCACTACGACATCCTGCTGAGCAATCCGTACGGGATCGAGCGCTACGGGCTGGCGAAGGCGCGCGGCGTGAGCGGCGCGTGGGATTGGATCAACAACCGCGACGGGATGCTCCGCTACTGGCGCGGCGGCGTCGAGGAGAACAAAGACCTCGACTGCATCTGGCCCGTCGGCATGCGCGGGACGGACGACACGGGTTACAAGTTCCCGCCCGGCACCAGCGATGTGGAACAGGCGAAGGCTTTTCGCGACGCGATCGAGCAGCAGGTCGCGATGACCAGGCAGCTCGTCCCGAAGGACAAACAGCCGCCGCTCTTTCACTTCACGCTCTACACCGAGATGCTGCCGAAGTATCAGGCGGGCAATCTCGAGGTGCCCGACGACGTCATCATCGTCTGGCCCGACGACAACGACGGCACGATGCGCGGTCTCCCGACGAAGACCGACCGCTGGAAGCACGGCGTCTACTATCATCTCGCGTACCTGGGCAAGCAGGTGAAGCAGAACGCGCATGTCGTCCCGCCGGCGCGGATTGCGGATCAATTCCGCAAGATCGTCGATTCCGGCGCGACACGGTACATGCTCGTCAACGTCAGCGAGCTGCGCGAGTTCGTGATGGAAACGCGGATGCTCGCGGACGTCTGCTGGGATGCGAAGACGGCGCTCGCCGGCGACGACCCGGCGAGGCGCTACGTCGACTGGTGGTGCCGAGAGTATTTTTCCGCCGCTCCCACCGACGCCGCGGCCGCGTACGCCAACTACTACAAGCTGTTCGACAGCTATGAGAAGCAGTGGTTCGGATCGGATGCGCTTCACAACCTGCTCGGCGGAAAGAAGCAGATCGACGGCCTCGACGGTCGCTTCAAGGAAATGGCGGCGGCGTCGAAACAGATCGACCATACGCTGGCGAAGCTGCGGTGGCCGGAGACGCAATTCTTCTTCGAGCACGTCGTTCTGCCGACGCGGTTCGATCAGCGGCCGGTCGAGGCGGCGGTCGCGTTGCGCGACGGCGATGAGGCGCACGCGATGGAGACGGTGGAGAAGCTGGAGACGGAGATCCTCCGCGCCGAGCGGCCGCCCTTCGAGCACTGGTATCGCGAAACGTGGATTCGCCGCGAGCCCAAGCAGTGGAACGTGCACCGGCCGTACGAAGAAATGCGCATGTACTTCGCCACCAACGGGAAGCGATTCGAGCTCACGGACCCGGACGCAGGGCGGCGTCGCGCGCCGACAACCGCGGCTTCGGCAACATCCGCCCCCGCCGCGCGGTAGCCTCACGGGAGGGATCGATCGATGAGATCAGTCGCTGCCTTGATGTCGGTCGTGCTGTGCGCATCGTTCGCGAGCGCGGCGACACTCGAAATCGTCAACAATCAGCCATTCCCGATCAAGATGCCCTGGCGGCTGCATGACGGCGGCGTGGTGATGATCGACGTCGCCGCGTCCGGTCGCCAATCGACCAACCTCGCGCAGACGCCGCTGCACGCCGCGATCATCATCGCCGAACCGAAGGGCGATGGCGTTCATCTGGCCTGTAACGGCCGCGACATCGGCGACCTTGCGTGGTCGATCGTGCTCGAGCATCTCGACAAGAAACCAACCGACAAGGAAGCCGCCGGGACGACGCACGATTACGCGAAGGAGTTCGCCCCGCTGACGCTGAAGTTCGAGCAGTCGGACAAGCAGCCGTTGTTCACGACCTGGACCGCGAAGACGCAATCCGGTGGCATCGACTTGCGCATCGATCTCGACGTCTATAACGAAGGCTTCATCGACGTCCGCGCGACCTTCATCAACCAGTCCGCCCCGCGCGACAACGTCTACTGCGCCGTTGTCATGCGTTGGCGGCAGCCAACGGGCTCGCCGCGCAGCGTCGATTACGACAACCACATCTCGCCGCTCAAGGATGCAACACCCTTTCGCACGGGCGAAGGCCGCCACCTGTTCATCCAGCGCGGCGTCGATTGGATCAACACGAGCATCGCCGGCGGCTCGGTCGTAATGCTGAACGACTTCACGCCGTCGTTCACCGTCCATCGCGACGCGACAGCGAAGACGCCGGCGCGTTGGGTCGGCGCCAACACCGCGCAACTGGGGCAGGAAGCGGTCGTCCGTGCCGATGCGATCTACTCGATCACCGAGATCGCGCGGCCCAATATCAAGATGTACGAGAGCCGCCTCGCCTCCAACGTCCTCCCGGGGCCGGATCAGCCGCTGGCGTTCACATCGCGCTTCATCATGAGCATACGGCCGGTCAGCGATGAGCGCGCCGATCAGCTCTTCATCGCCTACACCGGCTACAACGCCGAAGAGAAGGTGGATGATTCGACGGCGCGGATCACGTTCGGCGTGCCGCACGTCAAATTCGGCACCGCCTACTTCCCCTACTCGACGCTCGGCGAGAATTTCGAGAAGTGGCATATGCCGGGCCAGAGCCAGATCACCTACTGGCCGCTGTCGGCGGACACCGTGAAGCAGTGGACGCTCTTCGCCGACGACATCCGCCGGGATCTGCGGATCGCCAAGGCGATGGGTTTCGAGTCGATCCGCCTGCATCACCTCGAGATGATCGACGTGCTCGATCGCAAGGTGCAGGAGGAGTACCTCGACTTCTTCTTCGGCGAGCTGAAACACCTCGGCCTGACCGCGCTGCTTGACGTGAAGCTCAAGCCCGAGCGCGTCGCCGAGCTGGTGAAGAAATACCGCCGGCAGATCGATGGAGTGGAGTACGACAACGAGGTGCTCATCTTCGGCATCGACGATCGCGATGTGGAGACGTGGAAGCAGGTCTACGCTGCGGTTAAAGAAGTCGCGCCCGATCTGCCGGTGCACTGGACGGCGCACACCAACACCGGCGCGTTCGAGCGGCTGAAGAAGCTCGATGTACCGTTCGATCGCCTCGGCGAGCACGCGTACATGGATTCGCTCGAAGCGATCCCGTCGGCGCGCGATTACGCGTTGGCTGTCGCGACAGAGGCGACGAAGCTGCAAAAGCCGCCACTGATCACCGAGTGGAACTGGCGTTTCCTGACGCGCATGACGCCGGAGGCGCGAGCAGAAGTCTATCCACCGATCTTCGAGAACGTCCTCAAGACGCGCTGCATGCCGGTGATGTATCAGTTCCAGTTCCAGGAGAGCCTGGCGATGGCCTCGCGCACGCTGCGCGGGATCCGGCACTACGAGCTGCTCAATCTCTCCCGCCGACCGCGGCCGGAGGCGATGAAGTTCATCGATCTGATTCACACCTACGGCGATCCTGCCGCGCCGCAAGACGCGCTGCGAACGACATATCAGGCGGTGTACTTCGCTCAGACCACGATCGAGGTGCCCGTCAGTAACACGACCGACAAGACACTGACGGCCACCGTCACCGCTGAAGGCGCGCCGTGGCTTTCCGTCTCGCCGCAGAACATCACCATCGAGCCGAAGCAGAACGCGGTCGTGCAACTGAATACAGCGATGCCGGCGGACGCGCAGCCGGGCTTTTATCACGTTTTCGTCCGCTTCGACGCCGGCGAGAATCTCGTCTCGTACGCATGGATCGAGATCCGCAAGCCCGGCGAGCCGAAGATAGACTCGCCGCCGGCGGACTTCAGTTTCAACCGCGACATCGGCGTCGTCTACGGCGCCAACGCCACCGGCTGGGAAGTCGAATCCGCCTGGCTGATCTATCAGACGCTGGAAGCCGCGACGGGAAGACCGGTGAAGATCTTTCAGCTCAACGATCTGCCGCCGGAGGCTCGTAAGAGCGGCGCGATCATCGCCGTCGGCACGCCGAAGACGAACGACCTCCTCGGCAGGCTCGAAGGCGATTCGTCGATCGCCGTGCGGAAATCCAACGCCGACCACGGCGACATCCTGAGCATCGCCGGGAAAGACGAGGCATCGCTCAACGCCTCGGCAATTGATTTCGTGCTTCGATATTGGAAATACGCGAAGGATTCCGGCGCCCGCCGCATCCCGCTGGTCGACACGCCGATCCAGAAAGGCGCCGATCCGAACGCTCTACCGTGATTTTCTTGACCAATGACCGCCGACCAATGACAACTGACGCCGAATGAAGATCATCGACATCAAGGCGACGACCGTCACCGTGCCGCTGGAAGCGCCGCTGCGCCACGCCAATGGCTGCCACTGGGGGCGATTCGTCCGCACGATCGTCGAAGTCGAGACGGATGAAGGCATCACCGGCCTGGGCGAGATGGGCGGCGGCGGGGAATCCGCCGAGGCGACCTTTCGCGCGATGAAGGCATACCTCGTCGGCCACGACCCGGCACGGCTCGAGGAGATGCGCTTCAAGATCGCCAACCCGACCGCGTCGCTCTACAACAACCGCACGCAGGTACTCGCGGCGCTGGAGTTCGCCTGTCTCGACATTCTTGGCCAGAAATGGAACGCGCCCGTACACGCGATCCTCGGCGGAAAATTGCAGGACCGCGTGCCGTTCGCGTCGTACCTCTTCTTCCGCTACCCGGGCGCGGGCGGCAAAGGCGAGGTGCGGACGATCGATCAGATGGTCGCGCACGCGAAGGAGCTCAAGCAGCGCTTCGGCTTCACCACGCACAAGTTCAAGGGCGGCGTGTTCGCGCCGGAGATCGAGCTCGAGTACTACCGTGCTGTCGCCAAGGCCGTCGGCGCGGATCAGGGCATCGGACGCAAAGGCGATCGCGTGCGCTACGATCCCAACGGCGTGCTCTCTACCGAGCAGGCCATCCGCTTCGGCCAGGCGATCGAAGACCTCAACAACGACTACTTCGAAGACCCCGTTTATGGCTTAGCCGCATTGCGGCGCGTGCGCGATTTCGTCCGCATCCCGACCGCGACCAACACCGTCGTCGTCGGCTTCGAGCAGCTCGCGGCCAACGTCATCAATGCGGGCGTCGACGTCATCCTTCTCGACACCACCTTCTGGGGCGGCATCCGACAGTGCGTTAAAGCCGCCGGCGTGTGCGAGACGCTGCAGCTCGGCGTCGCCGTGCATTCGTCGGGCGAGCTGGGCATTCAGCTCGCGACGATGCTGCACCTGGGCGCGGTGATCCCCAACCTCAGCTTCGCCGCGGATGCGCACTATCACCACTTGGCCGACGACATCATCGTCGGCGGGAAATTCAAGTACGAGTGCGGCTCGATCAAGGTGCCCGATGCACCGGGCCTCGGCATCAAGCTCGATCGCGACAAGGTGAATCAGTACGCGGAGCTGTACAAGAAACTCGGCTCGTATCCGTACGACCAGGACCCGCTGCGGCCGGGATGGACGCCGACGATTCCAAACAATCGCTGGGCCGATCCGAACGACGCGCGCCTGCCGGAGATCAAGTTTTGACGAAGCGCTGGCCATTCACGTGGCTTGGGCGTCTCGCCCGAGGGTTCGCGGCGTCAGCCGCTCCGCGGAAGTGCTCGGGCGAGACGCCCAAGCCACGGTTGA
>JAICTV010000212.1 GCA_025936175.1 Phycisphaerae bacterium | reverse complement strand
TCCGATTCGTAGATCACGCGAAACTGATCCTTCTTGATCAGCGGCGGATCCTCCGCCATCGCGCGTTGGAGCAGATCGCTCGCCACCGCCGCCGCCTGGTAGGTGTGATTGGCGATGCCGACGATCGATTCGTTGTGCCCGCCGGAGTAGCGGATGCTGAAATCCTTCGCCGGCTGAAGTCCGTTGTCGCGGCTTAGGAGCACCAGCGGCGCCTTGAAGCCCGAATTGCTGCCCGGCTCCGTCAGCGTCAGCTCATGTCCGCGCAGGTCCGCCAGCTTCTGCATCGGACTGTCCGCCGGCACGATGATCTGCATCTTGTAGGTGTTCGTCCCCTGCTCCGAAGCGAGCATCGCGAACGGCACGAAGCCGCACTGGTTCACCGCCAGCGCCACGTTCCCCGTGTTCACGCCCGCGACGTGCAGCTTCCCGTCGCACAGCGCGCGCAGCTCGTCCTCCGGATTGGAGTACGCCGCGTACTCCACCGGCTTGCCGATCTTTTGCGACAGGTAAGCGGTGAACTCCTTGAAGCGGTCGCGCAGTCGCTCGCTGTCCGCCTTGCTCGTGCCGACGTAGGAGAACATCAGCGTCGGCGGATCGACAAGCTGTTTCGGATCGGTCGGCGTCTCGGCGACCAGGTCGCCGTCGGTATCGACGAACCGATCCGCCAGCTTCAGCGGCGCCGCATCCTGCAGGCCGACGGTTTTGTAAACCAGCTTGCTGTTGAAGTCGCGGTTCTCCTCCAGCGGCGTCTTCACCTGCTGCACATACATCACGTACCCGACGATCGCGACGGGGATCAGCGCCAGGAGAACCAGCAGCAGCGGATGGGTGCGCTTCTTCGGGCGCGGCGAAGGCATCTGCGTGGGATCGGACATGAGGGGATGATAACCGCCCGCTCCCCAAACGCGCGCCCAGAGGATGACAAGGTGACAAGGTGAAGGGGTGACAAGGTGAGAAGATGAATACGAGGGGGTGACGGGGTGAGGGGGTGAGGGGATGACAAGCCGGCGATCGCGTGCGCGGCCCGACTTTCTTTTTCACCTTGTCACCTTGTCACCTAGTCACCTTGTCTCTTCTTCTCACCCCCTCACCCTCTCACCCCATCACCCTCTCACCCCATCACCCTCTCACCCCATCACCCCCTCACCCCCACCCCTCAGCCCTGTCACCCCCACATAATTTTTTCCCCCACGAGGGTTTGTATGTTAAGATCGCCGCCCGTCCTAAAAGGGACTTTGGAAGGGCTGTTGGCTTCCAAGCGCGGCCTTAGCACACCGCTAATGCGCGCGGCGTTTCGACGGTGGATAACGCCGTCAAATGGCCACGGGCTAATTCGGAAATCCACGCCCCGGGACTGCCTTGGCGGTGCGCAGCATGATTGAGAAGCTGAGAGAGCTTTTACGGTCCAAGGCGGGAATCGGAATTGGCGCCGTAGTGGTTCTCTTGGGCGTGATCGCCGCATACATGTCCCTCCGCGGCGTGATGACATCGGAGGCCTCGGCGCTGTCGGCCGATCGCGTCTTCATCGACGCCAAGACCGGCAAGCCCTACGAGCTGGAGCTGAAGGAAGGGATGCCGATGCCCGCCCCCGCCCCCAGCGGCGGCAACACCGGCTACCCGGCCGAGAAGTGCTACTGGACCAAGGACGGCAAGACCAAGAAGGACCCGACGTACGTGCTGCTCAACCGTTACATCGGCAAGCCCGAGCCGACCTTCTGCCCCGATTGCGGCAGGCTGGTCGTGGGTCACAACCCCGCCCCGGAGGAAGGCCGCCAGGCCCCTCCCACCGAAGACGAATACAAAAAAACACGAGGTTCCGGAAACCGGAGATAGCGGCGCATCGGGCGCCGCGTTGTCATTTCAAAGGAGCGGTCGGATGAGAGAGACAATTCGCACGTCGCCAAAGAGCGGGTTCACCCTGGTCGAGCTTTTGGTGGTCATCGGCATCATTGCGCTGCTGATCTCCATCCTGCTCCCGACGCTCGGCCGCGCCCGCCGCGCCGCCAACACCATTGCCTGCGCCGCCAACATCCGCTCGATTCTCCAGGGAATGCAGATGTACGCCAGCCAGAACGGCGGAGCGATTCCCGGCTCGGCCCACACGTCCGCTCGGTTCACCTACAAGAACCCCGAGAACCCCAGCCCCACCCTCGCCGGCCCTTACGACGACAACAACTATCCCAACATCGTCTCCGTCTTCGACTGGGCCAGCCCGATCATGAAGGTGATGGGTGTGAAGTTCGACGAAGGCTCGAGCATCGACGTCCGCATCGGCATCGGCCCCACGCCCAACCCCAACGCGCGCTGGCAGCGCATCAAGAACTTTCCGGGCTTCAAGTGCCCGGAGAACGGCGTGCTCGCCACCTCTTTCGGCGGCGTGAACGATCCCACCGCCGGAACGCTCCTGTCCTACAACACGGCCCTTTGCTTCCTCGTCGCTCATAACGACGGCAGCTCCAATCCCAGCCCGATTACCTGCGGCTGGTCGGACAGCTTCAAGGCATGGAACCCGCCGCCCGGCTACGCGCCCAAGCTTCCCAAGGTCGGCAGCGCTTCGCGGAAGATCTACATCGCCGACGGCGCCCGCTATGCGAACGTCACCGACGGCCCGGATTATGACCTGAGCTTCAACGGCTCGCTCGGCGGCGCGTTCGCCGATCAGGGCGCGTGGACGCCGTTCTCGAATTCATGGTTCCGCAAATCGGCGCCCGGCAACGGCCTGGGCCCGGCGTTCGGACGCGATGCCCGTATCTTCTCGTACCGCCACGGCCTGACGAAGCAGTACCTCAAGGGCGACAATTACAAGGGCAACTTCGGCTTCTTCGACGGCCACGTCGAGCTCCTCGGCGATCTCGAAAGCTCGCGGCCGGAATATTGGATGCCCAAAGGCACTCTCGCCTACAGCTCCAACGCCCAGACCTACGCCGACACGCGCACGGCCTTCGGCCTGCCGTTGAACAACTCCTTCGTCGTCCCGTAAACCCGTGGACGGAGAAGGTGGGACGGAGAAGGTGACACTCACCCTCTTCGTAAGACCTTGTCATCTTTAGGACAAGAGAAGGTGACAGTCACCCTCTTCGTAAGACCTTGTCATCTTTAGACTTGCCTTGACCAGGGGGTGGGAATTTGGTGGCGACCCATTGGTCGCTTCCGTAGGGACGCTCGCGGTTCACGCTGATCTGCAGTTGCTCGATCTCCGTCTTCGGCGGACGTTGATTCACGATCTCCAGCCAGTCCGTCGGCCGCGCAATCGGCGGCGCGGTCAGCAAAGACGCCGCGCACGCCGGCGGCGAGGTCGCCACGCTGCTCCAGATCCAATCCTGCGCCCGCTCCACCAGCCCGGCGCGAAACGCGTTGGCTTCCACGTAGCGCAGCACTACCAGCAGGTGATAGTCCTCCTGCACCGCGAAGCTCTTGAACCGCCCCTGGTACACGTGCCCGAACCCGCGGGTGTGATAGTGCTCGCGATAGCGCTTCGCGTGCGTGTTGGTCACCCACGCCAGGTATTTGGACAGGTCCCGCTCCCCTTTCGGACAGAGCACCAGGTGCCAGTGGTTCGGCATCAGGCAGAACGCCAGCACCTCGACCTGGGCATGTCTCAAGCCGTCGACCAGCAGCGCGAGAAACGCCAGGTAGTCGGCCGGCTTGAAGAACAGTTGCTTGCGGTCATTTCCCCGATTGATGACGTGGTAAGCCACCCCCGCATGAACCGATCGCCTTCGTCGCGGCATGGAGACAAAGCTATCGCCGCTTCTGGCGACGATCCAAAACTGCGCCCCGCCCGCGACACCCCCCCGGTCCACCAAACCATCGATCACCTAACGACTTACAAAGAGGGTGACTGTCACCCTCCAGCCAGCCCTCTTGCAGTCACCCCCCCTGCAGCGGCGCGCAAAAGGTGCAACGCAAAACGAGGTGAACACTGAAAGCTCACCCCTCTTTTTCACAGCTTTTCAGATGTTTCGGCGGGGGCTGCCCTCGCCATTGCACCATCGTGCGCACGGTCGTGCAACGCGCGAGGAATAAGGGGGAGACACCCGCGCCATGACTCGAGCTCGTCGAAACATCCATCCTCGCGCCGCGGACCTTCAGAAACCTTCAGTTTTCTTCAGTCCTCTTCAGCCGCACGGCGGAAATGCAAAACGAAGCCAATGGCACATGAGAGCGCGCGCGCAGGAAGCGGCGGGCGCTTTCGCAAAACGAACCCAATCGAAGCCAGCGAAAATCCCCGTTCGCGGCTCAGAACCGACGATTGCGCCGGCTTTCAGCCTGCTTCGGGTGACAAAACGAACCCATTGCCGCCCCGCCGCTCGCGGCCGGACACGCGCCGGCGAGTGCTGCGCCACCGGACCGGCGCCCGCGGAATCGCCCCATCGCGCCGAACTTGCCGCGCTCGCTCGCCGTAGAGCCATGGACGACCGAACGTTGGCAGAACCTTGCCGATCGTTCGGCTCATCATCCTGCTATAATCCGGCCGCCGTTACGCTAAGGATCCGCCCGCTTCGCGCGGGGAGATCCCCCTGCCGCCCGGGAGAGAGTGAGAGAGCTTTGATGATTGGTGCTGTTGCCGGAGTTCGTCGTCGACGGGTCTTATCGCGCGCAGCACTCGCTGCGTTAGCAGCCGGTTCGTATGCCGCGGGCATGGCCGCTTCCGCCCGCGCCGATTACGAGGCCCCCAACGCCGCCTACGCCCCGCCCACGGCCTACTACAACGCTGCCAGCGGCACCGGCTTCACGCTCCGCACCAATCTGCACAACATCGTCTCCGCCAACTTCACCAGCCGCAGCTACGGCGACTCGCGCTACGCGATGGGAACGGGCGACACCAGCAACGGCGTGTTCACCAGCGGGAATGAGTTTCTCGATCCGAACAATTCGTCCAACATCCTGCTCGTCTACAACCGCGCCAGCGTTGACGGCCAATGGGACAACGGCATCACCTGGAACCGTGAGCACGTCTGGCCCAAGAATCTGCTCAACCTCACCAGCAGCCAGGTCTCCAACACCTACAAGGGCGTCGCCTCCGACGCCTTCGAGCTGCGCCCGGCCAACCCGACGATCAACTCCACGCGCGGCGACAACGGCTACGGGTTCTACCTGAGCAACTCCAACCCCGGCACGACCTACGGGCTGAACTCCAACAACGGCACGCAATACTGGAACCCCGGCGCCGCCGACCGCGGCGAGGTCTCGCGCGCCATCTTCTACATGGCGACGCGCTGGCTCGATCCGCTCAACGCCAGCCGCGGCACCAGCAACACCAATCTCGAAATCGTCAACGGCGTCCCCTCCGACTACAACTTCGGCGACCTCAACTCGCTGCTGCACTGGAACTACATGCACGGCGTGGACAACTACGAACGCCGCTACAACCAGTACATCTACGGCTCGTCGGGCAACCTGACCGATCACGCGCTCAACCACGACTACTACCAGGGCAACCGCAACCCCTTCATCGATCACCCCGAGTACGTCTGGGCCGTCTTCGGCGGCGGGAACAACAACGCGCAGATCCACGTCGGCGGCTCGGCCGCCTCCGACGGCTCTTCCGCGACGACAGTCAACCTGCGCGTGATGAAGAACGGCACGTGGGGCACCACCAACACCAGCGTCGTCAAGACCGGCGCGAACCCGACGACCTACGACCTCACCGGCACAAGCAACGTCGTCAGCGCCGCGCTGGGCGTCGGCCAGCCCTTTGATTACAACGGCGTCACCCGCAGCATCGCCGTCGGCCTCAATGATTCCACCGCCACGACGGGGCTCAAGACCGGCACCCTCACCGTCAACAACACCGACCTGACGACCGGCGGCGCGGGCCTGGGCTCGGCGGACGCGAACGACACCATCACCGTCAACGGCCAGGTCGTGGACAACCGCGTCGTCAACACGACGACCGCCAACTTCGGCCGCGTGGTCATCGGCGCCAACGTCACCACCGGCACCACGCTCAGCTCCCCGGGCGACGACGATCACAACACGCGCGTCACCGTCAACGGCAACGCGTCGGCGAGCGATTCCAACGGCGTCTTCATCGTCGGCGCCACCAGCGGGATGACGTTCAACGGCACCTTCACCAGCGGCGGCCGCACCGTGCAGGCCAACTTCGCCACCACCGGCGGCAAGGTCGGCTCGCGATCGTTCAACGTCAGCGGCGAAGGCTTGACCGGCGAAAATGTTCAGCCGGTCAGCGTCGGCTACAGCGCGACGGCGGTCGATCACGCGCAGCCGTCGCTCGCGGTGGGCACGCCGCAGGCGTCCCAGTCGGTCGATTTCGGCTACGTGCCGGTCGGCTTTGCGGCGCGGACGGCCGGCTTCACCGTTTACAACAACCCGTCCTCCTCCGGCGAAACGCTCACCGCCGGCCTCGACGTGGACGGCAGCACGATCACCGGAGCGGGCGTCGGCGAAATGACCGACAACGTTGTCGCCAGCAATCCCGCTTCGCCGCTGGCGGCGGGAACGAGCGGCGGCTGGACCTACACCGCCACCTTCACGCCCGCCATTGGCGGCGACAAGACCGCGACGCACACGATCGCCGTTTCCGATGAGAACATCCCCGGCGGCGTCGCGCGGCCGAGCCTGGGCTTCACCACCGCCGGCTACGCGCTGGCGAGCGCGGCGTTCCCCGCGTCCGGCTTCATCGATCTCTACACCGGCGAGACCTACAGCACCGGCGCGTTCGAAATCCAGGCTGGCGTCGCGCTCGAGAAGCGCGGGGTCGGCACGATCAACATCACCGGGCCGCAGAACAACGGCGCGAACTCTTCGCTGACGATCAACAACGGCGCGGTCAACTTCGGCACGGACGCCGGCTCGGCTTTGGCGTCGCCGCTGAGCGTGACCGTGGGCGCGCCGGGCGCCGCGTCGTTCGCATCGACGCAGCACCTGAACAACCTGCAAATCAACGCCGGCGCGAACGCTTCGGTCACGGCGGGCAATGACAAGACGATCGTCGCGAACCAGTTCGCAATGGGTTCGGGCGCGCGCCTCGACATCAGCGACAACCGCATGGTCGTGCGCAACACCGCCGCCGGGTCGTTCAGCGGAAGTTCGTATGCGGGTGTCGCGGGGCTGGTCGCCTCGGGCTACAACACCGGCAACTGGGACGGCCCCGGGATCATCACCAGCCAATCCAACGCGACCGGCGGGAACACGCTGACCGCTATCGGCGTCGCCGCCGCCTCCGACGTCCTGGGCCTGGGCCCGACCGATACCGCTGCCTGGGAAGGTGAAACCGTCACCGGCTCCGACGCGCTGGTGAAATACACCTACGCCGGCGATGCGAACCTCGACGGCGCCATCACCGGGGACGATTACTTCCAGATCGACAGCGCCGCCTCGACATCCCTGAGCGGCTGGTTCAACGGTGATTTCAATTACGACGGCGTGATCAACGGGGATGATTACTTCCTCATCGACGGCAACTTTCCGGCGCAAGGGCCGCCGGTGGCGATCCTTACGCCGTCGTCACTCGGCGGCGTCGTCTCGGTGCCCGAGCCTGCGGCGATCGGCGTGATGTTCGCCGTCGCCGGCACGTCGCTGCTGCGCCGCCGCCGCCGCGAGCGCCGGGCCGCGTAAGTATTCTGTCTCACCATCTCCCGGCGCAAAACCTGAGCGAACTTTCTGCGCGGTCTTTCGTATCATGCATGCAAATCCGGCACTGATCATTTCGCCCGGATCGAACCGCTGTAGTCTCCAGATCGCAAGCAGCAAAGCCGCGGGTACACGCACGGAGGAACTGGGTCGTGTCGACGCCGACGACGAGAACTTCTGCCGCCAATGAGTTTGACGCGGCCGGCCACGCCCGCTGCCGGCTTTTGCTGGTCGAGGATCATCTCCCCACGCGCGACATGCTCGTGCGGCTGCTTACGTCGGAGTACGACGTGGCCGTCGCGCAGTGTTACGACAGCGGGCTGGCGGCGGCGGAAGCCAAGCCGCCGCAGATCGTCGTCACCGATGTGGGCCTGCCCGGCGGCCGTGACGGCATCACGCTGATGCGCGAGCTGAAGAGACGTCACGACATTCCCGGCATCGCCGTCACCGGTTACGTCTTCGACGACACGCGGCTTCTCAAGGACGCGGGCTTCGTCGCGTGGCTGCGCAAGCCCATCAAGTTCGACGACCTGCTCAAAGCCATCCACGGCGCCTGCGGGGTCGCCAGCGTTTGACGCTTCCGCATACACGCGCGCTTCGCGCGGGTCACAAAATAAACTTGCTCAAGTCCTCGTCCTTCACCACGTCGGCCAATCGCTGCGTCACGTACGCCGCGTCGATGACGACCTTCTTGTCCGCCCCCGCGCGATCCGGCGCGTCGAAGCTGATCTCCTCCAGCACCTTTTCCAGGATCGTGTAGAGCCTTCTCGCGCCGATGTTCTGCGCGCGGCGGTTGACGTCGCAGGCCAGTTGCGCCATCGCGTCGATCGCGTCGTCGGTGAACGCGACGTCCACGCCTTCGGTCTCCAGCAGCGCGACCGTCTGCTTCGTCAGTGAGTTCTTCGGCTCGCGGAGGATGCGGACGAAGTCGTCCTTCGTCAGGTCGGCCAGCTCCACGCGGATCGGGAAGCGCCCCTGCAGTTCCGGCATCAGATCGCTCGGCTTGCTGACATGAAACGCGCCGGCGGCGATGAAGAGGATGTGGTCCGTCTTGACCGGCCCGTACTTGGTGATGACGGTGCTGCCCTCGACGATCGGTAGCAGATCGCGCTGCACGCCCTGCCGCGAGACGTCCGGCCCGCCCTGCTTCCCCTCGTTGCCGGCGACCTTGTCCAGCTCGTCGAGGAAGACGATGCCGCCCTGCTCGACGCGCTCGATCGCCTCGGCGTGGATCTTGTTCTTGTCGATGAGTTTTTCCGCCTCCTGCGCGAGGAGCAGCTTGCGCGCCTCGGTGACGGAGAGGCGTCGCGTCTCGCGCTTGCTCGGGAGCATCTTCTCGAACATGGATTGGAACTCGACGTCCATCTCCATGCCCGCTTGACCTAACACGCCGACGACCGTGGGACGGTCCTCGACGGAGATTTCGATCATGCGGTCTTCTAGCGCGCCGCTCTTGAGCTGGTCGCGGAGTTTTTCTCTTGTGCGATTTTCTTTCCCGAGAGATTCACCGGGTGCGTCTGACTCAGACGTGGTCACTGAAGTGACCACGCCGGGTGGGAGAAGGTAGTCGAGCAGGCGCTCTTCGACTTGTCTTTCCGCGGGTTGTTTGACCTGCTCGGTCATCTCCTCGCGCACCAGCGCGATGGCGCTGTCGAGCAGGTCGCGGATCATCGACTCGACGTCGCGCCCGTGATAGCCGACCTCCGTGTACTTCGTCGCTTCGACCTTGATGAACGGCGCGCCGGTCAGGTTCGCCAGGCGGCGCGCGATCTCGGTCTTCCCGACGCCGGTCGGGCCGATCATCAGGATGTTTTTCGGCGCCACGTCCTGCCGCAGCGCTTCGTGCAGACGCTGCCGACGCCAGCGGTTGCGAACCGCCACCGCGACGGCGCGCTTCGCGTCCGCCTGGCCGACGATGTACTTGTCGAGCTCCGCGACGATCTGGCGAGGGGTCAGGTTTTGCATTGCGGACCATTCTATGCGCGTCGGCTCACATATCAGCATGCCCAGGTCGTCCAATAAATTCCGCGATCGCGCAAAGAGGGAATATT
>JAICTV010000258.1 GCA_025936175.1 Phycisphaerae bacterium | reverse complement strand
GTGCACACATCAGAATGCGAACGGCGTTAAACCCGAAGCGTATCACGGCCCGACCGAGCCGATGTCCGACGTCATCGCGGCGATCAACGCGAACAACGCGAAGATTCCCACGCTCTGGGCGAACATCCGCGAGTTCGAAGCCTCGATCGTGGACGACAAAGGCAAGCGTCACGACGAGCTGCTCCGTGGCACGCTGCTCTACCGGGCCGGCGGGGAGGTGCGCGTGATCGGCATCAAGGATCCGATCGGCGAAGTCGTTCAGATCGGCTCGAGCAAGCAGCTTTACTGGCTCGTCGCCAAAGATCCCGGGCCCGATACAGCGTGGTGGGGGCGATACAAATACCTCGGCAGCGAGTGCGCGCAGCCGATCCCGATCCGGCCGGATCTCGTGATCGAAGTCCTCGGCGTCGGGACGATCGACACCGATTTCAATCAGCCTCCCGTGCCGGTGATGCGCTTCAATCCGGAGGCGGACGCGTACATGTTCGTGTGGAACGCGCACCTGCCGGATCGATGGATCGCGGTGAAGGAAGTCTGGTACGATCGCAAGACCAAGCGGCCGACGCGGGTGGCGCTGTTCGATCGCAACGGCCGCACGATCCTCGGCGCGTTTTTGTCGAGCTTCGTGCCGGTGGATGTGCCCACCGCGGCGCCGAGCGAGCGGCCGATGATCGCCAGCGAATACAAACTCTTCTTCCCCGACACCGGCTCGCGTCTGCGGTTGAAGCTCGACAGCCCGCAGCTCAGCCGCAAGGGCGCGCCGAGCGACGCCACGTTCCGGTTCGACCCGCAGCGCGCGGGTGTTTCCAAGGTGATCCAACTCGATGAAGCCTGCGGCCCGTAACGTCCTGGTGGTCGTAGCTGTTTTGATGATCGCCGCGACGGCGGCGATCGTCGTGCCGTCGCTCCTGCGCGCCGCCCCCGCTGGCGGCGGCGGAACGGGTCGTCAGCCCATCGCCGTGGTTACGCCGGTCCGCGATCTGCTCGCGCATGGGAGCGACGAATATCTCTGGGTCGCCGACGTGGGCATGAGCCCGTCGACCGAAACGCCGGGCGTGAACACGACCGTCCGTTTCCGCACCGCCGGCGACATGCGCTGGCAGGTCGCCGGTGAAATCGCCGCGAGACCAACGCTGCTCGCCAGCCGCGGCAGCGAGCTGCTCATCGTCCTTGACGACGGGTCGTGGAAGATCGCCAACGAGAGCGGAATCCGATCGGGCAACGATCTGCCGGGCGGATACGACGTGCTCGCGCTCGCGGGGCAGGGCGATGACATCTGGGCCGTCGGGGCGGCCGATCCGTCGCGCGCTTCCGCCGCCGCGACGTCGGCTGCGACGACGCCGTCCACAACCGCTCCGTCGCCACCGCCGCCGTCCGGTCTGATGCTCTTCGTCCTACGCAGCGGCGCGTGGAAGGAAGCGGGGCCGCTGCCGGTGAAGCACAAGAGCGGCGGCGAAGTCGCCGCGATTTCGCTGGAAGTGTTCGACGACCGGCTGACGCTCGCGATCGTGGGCCCCGAGCGCGCGGTGCGCGTCTTCACGCGCGGCGCGGACGATCACTGGGACGGCGGCGTCGAAGCCGGCACGCTCAACGCTGACGCGCGGATGAAGCTGCTGAACCTGCGCGGCCGCCCGGCGCTGTGGCTGGCGGACCCCAGATCCGCGGGCGAACTTTCGTTCCGCAATGCGCAACGCTGGCAGCCGCCGACCAGGCTCGCGGATTCCGACAAGCTCGCCAGCTACGACCGCCGCGCGCTCGCGTACGCGCTCGGCCAGCTCCGCCTGATCGCGTCCGATCCGCAAGGGCGTCTGGCCGAGCAACTCTACAAGCTCGACGGCACGCTGCAGGGTCAGGCGACCGAGGCCGTGACGGTCATGACCGACGCCGAGCGTCGCATCTCCAAGACCATCCAGCTCGTCGTCATCGCGATGCTGGTGATCTGGATGCTCGGCGCGCTGCGCCAGCGCCCGCACCTGCAGGAAGCGCTCGCCCGCGCTCCGACGCTGCACCTGGCTCCGTTCGGGCGACGACTCATCGGGGGCTTGATCGATCTTTCGCCGCTGCTGGTGGCGTGTCTCTTCGCGGGCTTTGCCGTCGAGCACGACCCTCAATCCGCGGCCGTGGGAGCAATCAACTACAAGTCGCCGGAGTTCGCGTGGATCAGCGCGGGGCTCGGCATGTACTTCCTGCACACGACGCTGATGGAGGTCTTCCTCGCGCGTTCGATCGGCAAGTTCATCACCAACACGCGCGTGGCCACCCTCGACGGCTCCCGCCCGAGCCCCGCCGCCTTGCTCGGCCGCAACGTCATGCGGGTCGTTGACGTCGTCCTGCTCTTCGTCCCGCTTCTGTCGGTCTTCTCGCCCCTGCGGCAGAGGGTCGGCGACATGTCCGCCGGCACGATCGTCGTGATGAACCTCCCGGACCCGGGCGCGCCCATCACGCTGGAGTCGAAGGATGAATCGCCCGCTCCGCCGCCACCCGCGTCATGAATCTGGTCAGACGCTCTGCGCCCACTTGATCAGGATGTCCGCGACTTCCGGCCGGCTGAACTCCTGCGGCGGGCGCTGGCCGGCCTTGAGCATCTCGCGGACCTTGGTGCCGCTGGGGGCGACCTTGTCCTCGGGGCCGTGCGGGCAGGTCTTGGAGCTGACGACCGCTTCGCATTTCTTGCACCACGCGGTGTGCTCGAACTTCAGGATCGTCACGCCGATGTCTTTGGGCTGATCGAACTGATCGAAGATCTTCTGCGCATCGTAGGTGCCGTAATAGTTGCCGACGCCGGCGTGATCGCGGCCGACGATGAAGTGCGTCACGCCGTAGTTCTTGCGGATCAGCGTGTGCAGCAGCGCCTCGCGCGGGCCGGCGTAGCGCATCGCCAGCGGCATGACGCTGAGCATCGTGCGGTCTTTGTTGTAGTAGTTGTTCAGCAGGGTCTGGTAGCACTGCATGCGCGTCTGCGCGGGGATGTCATCGGACTTGGTCTCGCCGACCAGCGGATGGATCAGCAACCCGTCCGTCATCTCCAGCGCGCACTTGGTGAGATACTCGTGGCTGCGGTGGATCGGGTTGCGCGTCTGGAACGCGGCGACGGTGCTCCAGCCCTTGGCGGCGAACGCCTCGCGCGTCCTGGCGGGCGGGAGCCGATAATCTGAGAACTCCGGCTCGTGCGTTGGTGTGATCACGTCAATCGGCCCGGCGATGTTCCAATTCCCCTGCTCGCGGACGATTTTCACGCCCGGGTGCTTGTCCTCGCTCGTCTTGTAGACGTTGGGGATCTCGAGCTCTTTGTCGTGCTTGTACTTTTCGGTGACGGTGAGGATCCCCAGCAGTCGCCCCGAGGGATCGTTGAGCGCGACGCGATCGCCGACGTTGATCTTCATCGCCACGTCATCCGCCGGCGAGAGAATCACCGGGATCGGCCAGACGGTGCCGTTGGCCAGCCGCATCTCGGTGCAGACGCGCTTGAAGTCAGCCTCGCCCATGAATCCGGTCAGTGGCGAGAAGGCGCCGATGGCGATCATCTCCAGATCGAACGCCTCGCGGGGCGAAAGCGTGAGGGTCTTGAGGTTGGCCGCTTCCTTGCGGAGTTTTTCGGCGGCATCGCCGGTGACGATACGATCAACCAACTTCCCGCCGTGCGGGGCGATCAACGACATAGGCTTCTCCTTTGAGGGGCCGCTACACTAGGGAAAAGCGATTTGTCGGGCAAGGATCTGAGGCAAGCGGGTGACGCTTCTGCCGAGCCGCCTGCGCTGGCGCGGACAAATGCCGGCTCGGCGGAAGCCTCGCCCTCCCTTGCCCGTCCTGCCAAAATCCTTGCGGAACCGCCATTTTTCCCCAGAATTCGAGCCGCAAACGCATGAGCAGTATCGACAAACGCAAGAAATGGCTCACGTTCATCCTGCGATGGACGATCGCCGTCGTCGGCATTGGCTGGGTGATCGCCAACACTCCGCTCTACGATAAAGTCACCATCGTCGACGCCAATAACCTGCCGACCAAGGCGACGCTGGTCGACGACGTCGGTGAGGAGATTACGTCCGCGCGGATCGTCGATCCCGCGACCGGTCGGCAACGCGTCGTCACCCGCAATGAGCTTTTCAACGAGCCCGATACAAAGTTCGTCGAGGTGCGCGAGCCCGACGGCATCCAGCGCCGCCGGCTCGTCGCGCTCGATCTGACTGATGACCTCAAAACCGTCCGCAGATTTCTGATCGAGACGCCGGCGAAGAAGGGGCAGTGGGTCGCGCCCGAGCGGGTGGTGAACTACACGCTCGGCGTGCCGCACCCGCTGGTGGACCAGGGCATCGTGCCGATGGTGCATCATGCCGACCGCTCGTATCTCTGGTGCGCGGTGCTGATCTTCCCGGTGACGTTCCTGATCACCGGGTTCCGCTGGCATCTGTTGCTGCGCGCGCTCGACATCCAGATCGGCGCCGCGCGCGCGTTCGTCATCAACATGGTCGGCGCGTTCTACTACACGTTCATGCCCGGGTCGACGGGCGGCGACGTGCTCAAGGCGTACTACGCCGCCAAGCTCGCCCCCGGGCATCGCACCCGCGCGGTGATGAGCGTGATCGTCGATCGCGCCATCGGTCTGCTCGCGCTGATCGTGCTCGGCGGCGCGATGGCCGGTTATCTCGCGTTCCGCCAGCACGCGCCGGACGATCCCGTCGCGCACCGCTGCGCCCAGGTCGCCGGCGGAGCGCTGCTGATCATCGCGGGCACGATCGCGGGATTGTCCGTCCTCTACACGCCTTTCCTCCGCCGTATCACCGGCTTCGATTTCTTCCTCAGGCTCCTTCCGATGCAGACTCAGGTGAACAAGGCGCTGCAAACGATGGAGATCTACCGCCGCCGGCCGGGGCTCGTGCTCGGGACACTCGCGATGACGTTCCCGGTGCACATCACGGTGATTTTCTCGGCGATGTGCGCCGGAATGGCGTTCGGCCTGCCGCTGACGCCGGGCTATTACTGGGTCGTCGTCCCGGTCGTGGTGCTGGCCGGCTCGATCCCGATCTCGCCGCAAGGCGCGGGCGTCATGGAGTTCTTCGCGATCCTGCTGACGAGTCGGCAGGGATGCACCGTCAGCCAGGCGTTCGCGCTGACGATGTCGATCCGGCTGGTGCAGATCTTCTGGAACCTGGTGGGCGGCCTCTTCGTCCTCCGCGGCGGATATCACGCGCCAACCGAGAAGGAGCAGGAGTCGATGGAAGGGGACGATTCGGCGGACGACGGTGAACCGACTCAACGTCAAGCCGTTACCGATGTCATTCCGAGGTACTCCGAGGAATCTCGGACGCCTGTGGTCAGCGAGATCCCTCGGAGTACCTCGGGATGACATAAGCGCGGCAGTCACGAGCGCTCGGCGATTCCAGATGCTCAAAAAGATCGACCGCATCCTCCTCCGCGTTCCGCAGCTCGAGAGCGCGGTCCGCTATTACAAGGATTCGCTCGGGCTGAAGCTGCTCAAGCAGCAGAACACGATCGCGAACTTTCAGCTTCCGGATTGCGATACGGAGCTGGTCCTGCATACGGACGTCGACCTGCCGGCCGAGGCGATCTATTACCTGGTCGACGACGTGCGCAATCTCTACGCGCGAAGGGATGCGCTGAAGCTGAAATTCAACGGCCCCCCGGTGCCGGTCACCAAAGGCTTCCGCGCCACGGCGAAGGATCCGTTCGGCAACGTCCTGCTCTTGCTCGATCGCAGCGCCGAGGCCGCGGGCGCGAAGCAGATCGAGGACGCCAAGCCCGCCGGCACGCTCTTCGCCGGCGTCGAGCAGAAGGTCGCCGTGAAACGCGATGTGCTCAGTCAGATCTACGAAAAGCTCGGCCGCACCGCGGACGACCTGCCGTACACGCCGCACTTCGAATCGCTCTACTCCGCGTACGCCGCCCAGCTCGATCCCAGGCCCACGCGCCAGGAAGTGTGGCGCCACCTGCTCAACCTCCGCAAGGCCGGCAAGCTCCCCAAGCTCGGCGACGCCAAGTCCAGGCCGCCGAAGGTGGATGATGATTCGCGGACGAAGCTGCGCGATCTGCTCGGCAAAGACGTCGGCAAGCGCGATCGTCTGCCCTACAGCGACCGCTTCGACGAGATCGTCGACGCGTTCAACCGGACGCAATCGCGCCGGCTGTCGCCGCACCTGGTCTGGCGGCTGGTCGCGACGCTGGCGAAGTGATGCCGTGGTCCCCCATCAGGGCGCTCCGCGCGCGAAGCGGCCGACGTGTCCCGGGGAGAGACACGCCGGCCGCCGTAGAAATCGAGATCGCGATTAAAGGCGGAAATCGTCCGCGGTGCTCGCCGTCGACTGCGACGGCTGCGTCGCGGGCGTCGCGCCGGCGGGCGCGGTCGCCACGGGCACGACGTTCAACAGCCCCAGCCGCGTGCGGAGCTGGTCCCACACCTGCTGGCGGAGCGTCGAGTCGCCGAACATCCCGGTGGTCACGCCCAGGCGCGTGTTCTTCTCGTCCACCTTGCGATACGTGAAGGTGATCTTCACGTCCTGGTTGTTCCGCGCGATCACGTTCGTCTCGGTCTGCTTGCTGACCGTCCGCGATGAGGAATTGATCCGCATCAGTTTCAGGTCCGCGATCGTGCCGTCGATCGCTTCCGACACCTGCTCGGGCGAGCGGGCGATAACGTTATCGACCTGACCGGTCACCAGTTGCTTCGTGCTCTTGCCGACCTCCTTCGTCTCCGAGCAACCCGTGCTCAGCACGACGGCGGCGGCGAACGCTCCGGCGAGAATCCAACGCATCTTCATCTTAAGGCTCCTTTCAACAACCGCGGGACGCCGCTTTGAAGCAGGTCGCCGCGTGCTCTGTTCATCGACCGGCCGCGGGCGTGATTGAGGCTGATTCCGTCGCGAAATAATGGCGCTTCGCGGGTCGCTCACCCGATTATCGGAGCTCGTGTGGAACTGTGCGGATTGCGCCGGTCGCGGTAGCATCCAATGCAGCGATGACGCCCGACCAACTGCTCGTTTTCGGCGGCTCCGCCAGCGTTGTGCTGACGCGCCGCATCTGCGAATACCTGAAACTCCCCGCCGGCCGCGGGGAGATCATCCGCTATGCGGACGGAAACCTCTTCGTCCGCGTGCTGGAGAACGTGCGCGGGCGGGACGTGTTCGTGGTGCAATCGACGGCGCATCCGGCGAACGACAACTTCATGGAGCTGCTCTTCTGGATCGACGCGTTCAAGCGCGCGAGCGCCGAGTCGGTCACGGCGCTCATCCCCTACTT